>NZ_JBFNPK010000017.1:0-73087 GCF_040812025.1 Alteromonas nitratireducens | reverse complement strand
AGCAGATATATTCGATTACGTTGAACGGTTCCATAATCCAAGAATGCGACGTAGACTTGCTAATCAAGACAAAAAGTTTACGTCTTTATTAAACCGTCCGTGAAAACGGGGTAGAACCCCATGATTAGAAAGTTAGAGCGTCTTGGCTTGGTTAGCTTAGATAGAAATCGCTTGAGAGAGGCAATGTTAGAAAGCCAGAATGAAGTAATGGGCGGACTTCTTACGTCGATGGAACAACACGAGTATCACACCACACCGCTAGCACGGAAACTGCTCAAGGATATAGGACTCATTGACTAAATATGTATTGACAAGGTGGTACGATTTGGTGGTACAGTTCAACTCCCTTTTGAATTTTAATTTTTTAATTATATCAGAGGTTTACGTGTTTAAGGCTCGTATCGAGGGTTCGAATCCCTCTCTCTCCGCCAGATACAAAGAACCCGCCCAAAGGCGGGTTCTTTGTATCTGATGGTGAGTAGCGGACCTGATGAGAACCCTCGGGTTCGACAAATCGGCAGGAAAGCCGATTTGCACAGCCGAAGGCTGCCCGTAGGGCGAGCGCCATGGATGGTATGCAGCGGGCTTACCTAATGGGTCACAACGATGCGGTTTTTGCCCTGATGCTTGGCATCGTACAGCAGCGTATCTACGCGGCGAAGCGCATCCTCATGAGACTCGTCGCTGTCGATAAATTCGGTAACACCAATACTGACAGTGACCGGGCAGTCCGGTCCGACAAAGTTTGCGGTGTGCGCATTGAAGGTTTCATTCAGCCTTTCAGCAAATGCCTTCGCCTGCTGAAAGTCGGTGCTCGGCAGAATAATGGCAAACTCGTCGCCGCCGAAACGGCAGGCGATATCCGACTCGCGCAGTTCCTCTCTGCAGATATTCGCCATCTCTAGTATTACCCTGTCACCGGTCTGATGGCCTTTGGCGTCATTTAATTGCTTTAGATTATCCAGGTCCAGCATCAGAATGGATGTTGGCGTATGATAGCGTTTAAACGTCGAAAACTGCTGGGCCAGTTCACGTTCCAGCTTTCTGCGATTAAACAGGCCGGTAAGCTGGTCGGTGTCGCTCAGATGGCGCAGGGTCATCTCCAGTTGATGACGGGCAGAAATGTTGCTTGCCACCCACAGTACAACAGGCTCATCATCGACGGTAAAATCCAGTGCCTGTATTCTTCCCTCGAACCAGATTGGCTGCTCGGGCCCCACTTCTGGCAGTCCCTGTACATCTTTATTGCTCAGCTCATACTCAACAATCATCATATCCCCTGAGCGAAGTGCAACGTCAATCTGCTTAAGAAACCAGGCAGCTTTTTCTGCTTTAAGCACGTCGCCTATCCGCTTGCCAATCAGCGATGAACCTTCATGGTAATAACGGCTGTCCCGGCCGCCAAACACGGCAATGTAGCCGCCAGAGCGGGAAAGGATAAAGGCAGGATCAGGGAGGGCGTCCAGAACTGCCCGCATCTGTTCAATATTCATCATGAAAACCATGTACAACGTAGTGATAAAGCGATGAAAACGTTTTCGCTTACCGGACGTTTTCATACCATGCTGTTAACCTAGCAAATTTTTTTGTATTAACGAAGTCGAATGTAAACACTGCGTTAAAATAATTGTAGGCTGAGAAGCTGGGATTTAGCCTAATCCTAACGGCATGTCGGTGCGTAAACAAAACACGAAAACACAGGAGAACGTTATGAAGCAGATGACAATTGCAGGGCAGGGCGAAGGCTTATCCCGGCTGACAATGACTGAGGCAAACGAGCCAGGTACAGTGGGGCCGGGCCAGATTAAGGTGCGTATTCACGCCAGTTCGCTCAATTATCATGATTACAGTGTCGCGAACGGCGTGATCCCTACTGAAAACGGACGTATTCCGTTATCTGACGGGGCCGGTACCGTGGTTGCGGTTGGCGACGGGGTGTCTGAATTTCGTGAGGGCGACAGTGTGGTCTCAACATTCTTCCCTGACTGGTTGCGCGGTGCGCCGTTTTGTGGCGACTTCAGCCGTACACCCGGAGACGGTATCGATGGCTACGCACGCGAGTTTGTGGTGACCCCGGCAACCTGGTTTACTAAGGCGCCTGAGGGGTGGAGCCATGAGGAAGCGGCGACGATTACCACTGCCGGACTGACAGCCTGGCGTGCGCTGGTGGTTGAAGGCGGACTCAAAGCCGGTGATACGGTACTGCTGCTGGGCACGGGCGGTGTGTCGATCTACGCATTGCAACTGGCGAAAGCGATGGGCGCACGGGTCGCTATTACCTCTTCGTCAGATGAAAAACTGGCTAAAGCGGCAGCAATGGGCGCGGATTTTACCGTTAACTACAAGCAGGATCCTGACTGGGGTAAAACGGTCTCTGCGTGGACCGGCGGCCACGGCGTAGACCATGTGATTGAGGTTGGCGGTCCCGGCACACTGGCACAGTCGATAAAGGCGTGTCGGGTGGGCGGAAGTATTGTCCTGATTGGTGTTCTTACCGGCATCAGTGGTGATATTCCAACGGCCACCATGATGCGTAAGCAAATTCGTCTGACCGGCATCATTGTGGGCAGTCGTGACGAGCAGCGCGATTTTGTCGCAGCGCTAGAGAGTACGGGGATCCGGCCGGTTATTGACTGCTCATTCCCGCTGAGTGCGTTGGGCGAGGCGTTTGAATATGAAGGCGCCGGGCGTCACTTTGGTAAAATTTGTATCGAAATCTAAGGGCGAGACAGGGCAGGTCTGCGCAGCGATTGGCAGTCTGCCCGGTTAGGTGTACTCTTCCATTATGGCCGTTGAATCTGTAAACGTATGAGTCTTGCACATATTATGACGACGCGCGTTGTCACCGTACAACTGGATGACTCGCTGCATACGATCCGCGCTATTTTTGAGAAGACAAAATTTCACCACCTGATCGTGCTTGAAAACGATGAGGTCATGGGCGTGATTTCTGACCGTGATGTGCTTAAGGCGACCAGCCCGTTCATTGATACCCTGAGCGAGCGTTACCGCGACCGCATGACACTGGAAAAGAAAGCACATCAGATCATGACGCGTGAAGTATTGTCGCTCAAACCCGAAGATACCATTGTCAGTGCGATTAAGTTATTTAACCGCCACGCAGTATCCTGTATACCCGTTGTTGACACGCAAAACCACCTCAAAGGTATTGTGTCATGGCGGGATATCATGCATTACGTTGAAAACATGGTGGACAGGAAAAAGCAGGGAGAGTAGGTGGCCGGTGTCGGACCGACCACTATGCAGTCAAACGTTACGGTTTTGATGCGGCAAACTGTGTCAGCGCATCACCATCAAGACGATAACCCACCCATTCACTTTTGGGCTTGGCACCGAGTGATTCATAAAACGCAATGGCAGGTGTATTCCAGTCCAGTACACTCCATTCAAAGCGCCCGCAGTCGTTCTCTACTGCATGTTTAGCCAAATGCTGAAGCAAGGCTTTACCTGCACCCTGGCCGCGGTAATCCGGTGTGATATACAGGTCTTCAAGGTACAGTCCGTTTTTACCCTGCCAGGTTGAGTAATTGTAAAAAAATACTGCGAAGCCAATAGCCGTCCCGGCCTTTTCGCATATCAGGCAGTGTGCGGTTGCGCCCTCGTCAAACAGGGTTTTTGCAATATCCGCTTCAGTTGCAACAACTTCGTCCTCGGCTTTCTCATAGCGGGCCAGCTCAATAACAAACGCCAGGATCCGGGCAACGTCGTCGCGCTGTGCCTGGCGAATAGTAAACGCATGTGACATGGCAATTCCTAAACGGTTTAAAAACGCCATAGTAGCATTAATCTGCAGTCATGCTGACAACGCCAACGCCAGAAATAGGGGATTGATCGCGCGTATACTGGTCAGCGTTAAAAAGGGGGCCTTGGCCCCCTTTGTGTAGTGTTTATTTACTGAACTGGGTGTCCTGAGGGGGCTCAGACTGCTTCTGGCGGCGTGTGACTACCCGCTTGAGTGCACTGAAGGGCACACTCAGGTCGACCAGAATAAGGTACAGACAGGGTACCAGAATCAGGGTGACCAATGTGGCATACAGTACTGCAAAGCCAAGCGCTACCGCCATCGGGATAACAAACGCGGCCTGCAGACTGGTCTCAAACATGATGGGTAATACCCCGGCAAAAGTTGTGATAGACGTCAGCGTAATCGCCCGGAAACGCGCACAGCCAGCCTCACCAACCGCCTCTCTGAGTGAGTAACCCTGAGCGCGACGCTGGTTCACAAAGTCGGTCATGACCAGTGAGTCGTTGATGACTACCCCGGCCGCGGCAATCAGACCAAATGTTGACATCATACTGAGATCCAGGCCCAGCAGGAAATGTCCCCAGATTGCACCGGTCAGACTGAACGGGATCACTGACATAATGATCAGGGGCTGACCGTAGCTCTTAAGCGGCACAGCCAGCAGAATGTAAACCATGATCATCGCAGCCAGGAAGAACAGGAACTGCTCATTCTGCTGTGCCTGTTGCTCCTCAATGTCACCGCCGAGTTCAGTCATGACAGACGGGTAGGCATCTTTTAACTGAGGAAGCAGTTTTTCCTCAATTTCTTTGACGATTTCATTGGGCTCGACTTTTTCTTCGTCAATGTTGCCCCAGACGTACACGCTGCGGTATCCACCTTCACGACGGATATAGCTGATCCCGGGTTTTTCAGACAGTTTTACCACGTCACCCAGCATCACTTCGTGACCGCCGGGGGTCTGGATAACGGCATACTTCAAATCAGCAAACCGTTCACGGGTCAGCTCAGGATAGCGCACCATGACTCTGACTTCCTCGCCGTCACGGATCACGCGCTGTGCTTCACCACCATAAAAACTGGCGCCGACCTGGCCTGCAATATCCGACAGTGTGAGGCCCAAATCGTAAGCCACCGGCAGCAGCGTCATCTGCACTTCTTTGCTGGCCGGATCAATGGTCGAGCTGACATCAAACAAGCCGTCCTGTTGCTGCAGCATTTCGATAAATTTCAGGCCGGCAGCATTGAGTGTGTCGATATCCGGGCCAAACAGCAGGTAACCAAATTCGCCGTCGTCGCTGTTACCGTTCACGTTATCAACCACTGTAAATGACTTCATGCCCGGGATTTCAGGAATCGCCTCGCGCCAGCGTCGTGCCAGCTCAAAGGTATCAAACGGGCGTTTGTCTTCATGGACCAGCGGCACCACAATGCGTCCTTCGGTGCGCTCGCGGTTAAATGCCAGCAAATCGCGGATCATGCCCTGACCATAGGTCGCCTCGGTCTCACGTTCGACGTCCATGATGGTCTTTTCAATAATCTTCAGCGCGTTAATAGTAGCGTCATCCGACACGTTTTCGTTCATCTCGATACTGACGCTGGGGAAGTCATGCGGCACTTTTGGGTTAGGCAGCATGCGCACGTAGTTCGCACTTATCAGGCCGAAACTGATAAACAAAATGGCCAAAAACAATGCCAGAACCGCCCAGCGCCATTCCAGCGCACGCTCGACGGAACGACGGTATGGCCCGTTCACAAAGCCCATGAAGCGGCGATTGAAGCGCGCACGCCAGCTGGTCGGCTTGCTTGGACTGAAACGGGTGTGAGCCAGGTGAGCAGGGAGGATAAGCTTGGATTCGATCAGGCTGAATGACAGGCACAGGATCACCACCACCGCGATATTGTAGAAAAACGCACCGTCCGGGCCGCTGCTCAGGGTAAACGGCGCAAATACCGCAATGGTGGTCAGCACCCCGAAGGTGGCGGGTGTAGCCACCCGTTTAGCACCACGAATGACGCTGTCGATGCCACCGCCCTTATTTTCGATTTCGGTATAGGCACTTTCCCCGATGACGATGGCGTCATCAACAACAATACCCAGTACCATGATAAACGCAAACAGCGACAGGATATTAATACTGATACCAAACAGCGGCATCAGCATTACCGCGCCCAAAAAGCAGATAGGCAGGCCCAGCATTACCCAGAATGCAAGGCGGAAACGCAGGAACAGACTCAGCATCAGGGCAACCAGAATGGAGCCCTGAAACAGGTTCCACAGCATCATGTCCAGGCGGGCGTTGAGGTAGTAGGTCAGGTCAACCAGCACTTCCAGGCTCACGCCCTCCGGCAGCGTCTTATTGCGCTCTTCGATATAGCGTTTAACGGTTTCAGCTACCGGAATGGTGTTCTGGTTCTTGGTCGCGTTGACGGCAATGTAAATTGCATTGCGGCCGCTGTATTTAAAGTAACGTTCCCCTTCGGTGAATCCGTCCTTAATCACGGCAACATCCGATAACAGCACCCGCGCCCCCCCAGCACCGGTTTTAACCGGGATGGAGGCAAATTCATCACCACGGTAGTACTGGTTTTCGACACGCACCGAAATGATACCGGCATCGGTGCGAAGCTGACCTGCCGAGAGGTTAGCCGAGTAGGCCCGGATCGCGCGGGACACATCATCAATAGTCAGGTTGTACTTGCGCAGCATGTCGGGCATCACTTCAATGGCGATCTCGTCGTCCGGCGCATTCACATTCACCAGGGCGATGTTGCCAAGCTGCAGTAATTCATCTTCAATTTCACGTGCGATAGGCTTGAGCTCACTGAGTGGCAAATCACCCACCAGCGGCATTTCAATAACCTGTTGCTGAAATTCCTGCTGGTAAATGGTGACGGGCTCCATGCCGGCAGGGAAGGTAGCAATACTGTCAACGCGCAGCTTTACCTTATCAAGCACGTCGCTGAGTGTTTCATCGGGATCAATTTCCAGGGTCACACGGCCAGAGTTACGGAATGCACGCGACACGGTACGCTTGATTTCCGTCACGTCTTTGAGTGACTCTTCAATTTTGATCAGAATACTTTCTTCAATTTCCTGAGGGGATGCCCCGGGATACTGCGCTGAAATATTGATGTAATTGATTTCGATGTTGGGAAACATCTGACGCTGAATTGTCAGGTAGCCGGCAATGCCCATGATGATGACGAACACCATCAGCAGGTTGGCAGCGACAGAGTTACGGGCAAACCAGGCGATCAGCCCTTGCTGAGTATCGTAATTTTCGTTCATGGCGGGCTCCGCAATCAGTTAGCGTGCGGACGGTTGGCAACCAGGTCGCCATTCGCCGAAATCACTTTTACCGCCATGCCGTCCTGCGGGTATTCCGGCAGTGTCATGACCACTTTTTCGTTGTTGAAGTCGCCACGAATGAGAAATTCACCGCCTTCCTCACGCACAATGGTCACTTTATGTGAGGTTAGCTTGTCGTCGCTGGTCAGGGTCCACAGCTTATTCTGATTAATCAGTTCCTGTGGCACACGGTAAACGTCACTGAGGGTTTTACCTTCCACACTGATGGTCGCATAGCTGCCAAATTTAATTACCGGTTTATCACTGTGAATGGCATAGGGGTCGTCGATACGCGCGATAAAGTGCGTCATGCGGGTATCTTTATCAATGATACCGGTATCGCGATGGATAGTGGCAATCACCGGGGTGTCGCTACCATTGTCCAGCATGATCTGGGCTTTTTTACCTTTCATATCGCTGGCGAGAAACGCGCGGTCGAAGCCGGCGACCGGGAACATCATTTCGGCGGTTTCAATGTTATTCAGGACCGCCGCCACGGTGCCGGTCGAGACAAAGTCGCCTTTACCGATTGTGCGCGACACAATCAGGGCATCGTAGGGTGCACGAACGTCGCAGTTTTCCAGATCGCGCTCAGCAATTCGGAGTTGCGCCTGGGCAGATTTCACTGCAGCCTGCGCTGACAACACCTGCGGTTTACGTAAATACAAATCAGTAACGCGTGCGGCCGGCAGTGTCTTTGCTTCCTGTTTCGCCACATCAGCCTGGGCCTGCTCCTGGATCAGTTGTGCCTGGGCGCTTGCCAGGTTCGCCTGCGCTTGCAACAGGGCGGCCTCATAACTGTCTTTTTCGATGCTGAACAGGATCTCGCCGCGCTGAACCAGTCCGCCGGCAACAAAGTCAGGATTCCACGACACGACTTCACCGGCTACCTGAGCGGCAAGGTTGGTGCTTTCCAGCGGTGCAATTTCACCATATGACGAAATAGTGACGGTGAAATTTTCAGGGGTAAGATGTTCTATGGTAACGGTAGGGCGTGTGTCTACCGCCTCAGAAATCGCACTATCCGATGCGCTAGCCTCGATGCCTTTCATGGCGAAGAACCCAATGGCGAGAATGCCAACAGGGGCTGCAATTTTAATCCAGTTCATATCTGAGCCACTTTATCTGATGAAAACGGTGCGATTGTACCGCCAATCGCGTCAGACTACTGTTTACAATTGTAACGAACTGTGAGGACTGCCACGGTCTTTTGTCACTCTGAGTGAGCATCCAGCGCAGAGGCGGGGACCACACAGTTACGACCGGAACGCTTCGCTTTGTATAATGCATCATCTGCCAGTGACAATGCGCGGTCAAGCTCAGTGTCCTCATTCAGTTCGCTGACACCAAAGCTGGTGGTGATTTGATGTGTTTTACCGTCAATCACAACAGGCAGCTCTGCAATGGCGAGACGCAGCGTTTCCGCCAGTGCGCAGGCATTCTTTTCGGCCGTTTCCGGCAGAACAAACAAGAATTCCTCGCCGCCCCATCGAGACACAATATCCTGGCCGCGAAGCCGGGACTGAAACAGCGACGCAACCCGTTTGAGCACCATATCACCGCCGTTGTGACCAAAGGTATCATTGACCGTTTTAAAGTGGTCGATATCTGCCAGGACCAGGCTGACCGGCTGCTTATGACGGTGCATGCGGTTAATTTCGCGCTGTATTTCACTGTAAACGCCGCGCCGGTTGTACAGTTTGGTGAGCGGATCATGCAGCGCCAGTTGCTCGAACTGTTCACCCAGTATAACCGCTTTATCGTACGTAATCTGACGACTGTATTCGTAAAACGCCGACAGGAAGGTGACGGTCAGGAAGGAATAAATCAGCCGGGTTTTAAACTCGGTGGTGTAGCTGACCAGCAGCAGCGCATCATTCGGGAAAAACAGCAAAATACTGATGAGCAGCACAAACAGCAGCGTCACAATGATACCGCGATGAAAACCGGCAAAAAACATGGTGACCGGAGGAACAATGTAAATCCACAGCGGGCCTGTGCCAGCATTGCCGCCGGTAACGACAAGCAAAGCCATCAGCAACATCAGACAGCAAAGCAGAATCGCCATGCCAATAATGCGTCCGCTCGGCGTGGGATAACGGCTCTGGATAGACTTTGCCAGCGCAAACAGCGCTGACGCACCCAGCAGCAGGCTGGCAAGTGGCCAGTCACTGCCAATACCTGCGCGCACACCCAGCATCAGTGTGATGCTAAAGCCAACCATCGCAAACAGGTTTACCACCCTGATGCGGCGATTGGTCTCATCATCCAGTTGTTTATGCGTGCCCGAATGGAGCAGACGCACAAAAAGCGTTTTCATCATAAAAATAGGGGCTGGTGTCAGGGTGTTTGTTTCAGTTGACGACTGATTTGCTGTGCCAGCGAATCGAGCACATCGCGCATCATTTCTACGCTGTGTGCAAAGCCATCTTCACGCAAATCTTTACGATAGTCAAAGGTTTGGGTTGTGTGTTGGCCGTCCGGTGATACCAGCGTGAACGCACCTTTCAGGATAACCTCACCCTGCCAGGTGGGGATAAAGTCGTCGATGTGCACATCAAGCTGCCAGACAGTGTCGTCATATCGTGCAAACCGTGACTGGGTGGCAACGCCGTGGTGGCGAAAAACCTGTGCAAGTTCATTAACCACGCCGTTTTCCGGAGTTTCGGCCCATGCATGGGCAGACGCATAGTGCAGTGTGCTCGGACTGGTTTGTAATGCCAGTTGCGGTTTATTCAGGTAATCCGGTAACACAATCGTGCGAATATTCACGGTGACCGCATGGTCGGGCTGCGGTGGCTGCTGGGTTTGGACTGCATGCAGCAGGTAATAGGTGATCCCCGACGGCGATGAGGTGCAGGCCGATAACAACAGCAGCACCAGTGAGATCATAACACCCTGATATGTCCTCATTATTTATCTCCCTCCCGACGCGCCTGTGGCTCGCGCTGATCATCTTTCTTGCCGGAAAAAATCAGGCTGTTAGGTGACTGATTCAACTGCAGTAAGACAGGCTGAAGTGCTCGCATGGTATCCTGCACACTGTTGATCGTGTCCTGAATTTCATGTTGTGCAAGGCCACCCTCTGAGTAATTACGGATCAGGGTATTCAGACTGCCGAGCACGTCGTTGATCTTCTGGTTCATTTGTTTGGCATCAATGTCATCCACCATGGCATCAACATTATTCCCTGCGTTCTCTACTGCAGTGGCCGCCTGTTTCATTTCTTCCACCACCGCTTCCACACTGGCCACCATGTCATCCAGCGGCAGGGCATTAATTTTATCCAGGATGGCATCGGCTTTTTGTGTCAGCTGTGTGAACTCGTTCGATACGGTGGGGATCACGTCGAGCCCGTTGACCTGTTGCAGCGGTAGTGATGGGGCACCCTCAACATGCTGCAGATCAACATACAGACCGCCGGTAATCAGGTTACCCATACGCAGTGACGCTCTGAGATTGTCGGTTAGCCAGTTGCGCATGGTGGCTTTCACCACATCGCGGCCGGCTTCATTGTCCTGCTGGTGGACTTTGCCGGGATAAATACTGATAAGCACCGGAATAGGGTAGTCGTCCTGCAGTACGTTACCCTGAATATTGTTTGCCACGTTGATGGCTTTGACGACCCCAATTTCAAGCCCTCTGTATTCAACCGGCGCGCCGACATCCAGCCCGCGAATGCTTTCATCAAACATCATGAGGTAATCGACTGTTACCTTAAAACGCGCATTGGACGCAGAGGTTTCGTCCTCGTAGATATCGAAACGGGCATCGTCACCAACAACATTCCCCTCATCCACACCTTCAGGAATACCGAAGGTCACGCCGTTGGCCAGCAGGGTTTCCAGGCTCCCCGTTTCGATACGCAGGCCGCTGGACTCAAGGTGAAAACGAACGCCACTGACGTTCCAGAAGCGGGTATTGTCGGTCACCAGCTTGTGGTAGGGGGCCTCAATAAATGCGTTGTAATACACAACACGCTGATCAATATCAAAATAGGCATCTTCGAATTCACCCACCTTGAAGCCTTTGTAAATAATCGGATCGCCCGGTTTGTAGGCAAACTCATCGTCACTTTTCAGTATCAGGTGTACGCCAGGTGTACCCGGTGGAGTGACGGGCGGACGTTCCATCGCAACAAAATCATATTGCTCCTTGCCGGTATCATCGGCTGACATGGCGATATAGCTGCCCGACAGTAACGTATTTAACCCCGAGACCTCTGAAAAGCTGATCCGTGGAGACACGACCCAGAATGCGGTATTCTCTGTTAACAGATGGGCGGCACTGTTGTCGATGCGGGCGGTGACGATCACGCCGTCGAGTTTGGGCTTCAGCGAGATCTTTTTGACCTGACCGACTTCGAGATCGCGTACTTTAATTGGCGTTTTGTTAATTTCAATACCGGTTGCCGATGACAGTTCAATGGTGATCAACGGGCCCTGGTTTTTCCATTGATAGAACACCATCCAGCCGCCAATGATAATGGCCAGCAGGGGCACCAGCCAAATTCTTGAAATACTTGACGTGGGTGAAACTACCGCATTTTCAGTCATGTATTTTTTTTCCTGATAGCCAAATAAGTCTTGAGTCAAATGTCATTCCTGCCAGCATAGTCAATAGAACAACTGCACAGAATGCCAGCGCGGCCGCGCCGGGATACACTGACAATGTATTACCAGTTTGTAGCAAACTCACCAAAATTGCGACGACGAATACATCGACCATTGACCAGCGTCCAATATACGCTGTAAAGCGATAGTACTTCATTCTGGTTTCATTCGTACCCGTTGTATCCCGGTTCAGGGTATAAGTCAGCCAGCCTATAATGAAAATTTTAAGGATAGGGATAAAAACGCTGGCGACCAGAATAATGATGGCTACCGGGTAAGATCCAGACTCCCAAAGCCGAATCACACCACCGAGAATGGTATTTGACTCTTCACTACCAAATACCTCTGTCCGCATTATGGGGTATGTGTTTGCCGGAATATACAGTAATGCCGCAGTCAGGAGTAGCGCCCACGTTCTCTGGATACTGAACGCTGCACTTTGTGGTGTGATCGGTTTGGGCTTAGGAAAATACGAGTTTAACCAAAAAAGATAATCGTTACTGTTGTAAAACAATGAACATGCGGATGTACACATTGTAAAAAGTACGAAAGCATAAAATGAAAGCCCGATAGATAAATCGGCCTGTTCCGTAATTTTTATGAGGCTTACCAGGGTTCCTACCAGAAAAACTTCCGCCATACTCCAGGGCAACATGATATTTACCATTCTGTGTACTCGCGCGATAAAATCTGATTTGTGGCGAATTAATCGGGCGATACTGAGTACAATAAATCCACACAATACCAGACCGGGAAGGACCAGGGTGGCAATTGTAGTAACAATTGCCAATGTGTATGCATCCAGTTCCAGCATGACTGAAATACCATCGGCAAGATGAATGGTCCGGGATTGGCCAGCCGCCTTGAATGACAAAAAATTAAAAGGGAGCGCTAAAAATAAAAAGATCAGACCGCTGATTGCCAGCGCACATAATCGCTCATATTGCGCTTTGTAATATACAAATAGCGTATGCTGACAGCGCGGGCATTTCGCTTTTTGACGATGAGACAGTGGTGGAACTGCAACTGTGCAGTGGCACTGTGGGCAGGTGACCTCAATCGGTTGCTGGGTTGTCATAACGAAGGTGACAGAGCATTACCCTGAATCAGAGGGCTATCTGTCTGATATTCCCAAGAATAGCGTGATATTTTCAGGATACCTTATGGCGTAAAAAGCACAAAGCCGGATTTTGTGAAAACGGGAAGGGGGAAGCGATGCTGGCACGTGTGCCAGCATCGACAGGATCAGAAGTTTGCGCTGCCCGGAGTCCGTGGGAACGGGATAACGTCACGCACATTCTGCATGCCGGTGACATACGCCACCAGACGCTCGAAGCCCAGACCAAAGCCGGAATGCGGGACGGTGCCGTAGCGACGCAGGTCACGGTACCAGCCATAATCTTCCTTGGACAGGCCCATTTCCCCGAGGCGCTGGTCGAACACATCGAGACGCTCTTCACGCTGTGATCCACCAATGATTTCGCCAATGCCGGGTGCAAGCACGTCCATTGCGGCGACAGTTTTACCGTCATCATTAATGCGCATATAGAACGCTTTAATGTCTTTCGGGTAGTTCTGCATGATGATCGGCGCGCCGACATGCTCTTCGGCCAGATAACGTTCATGCTCAGACGACAGGTCTACGCCCCATTCAACCGGGAACTCAAACTGCTTACCGCTGTTTTTGAGGATCTCAATGGCGTCGGTGTAGTCCATGCGCACAAATTCTGAGCTCACCAGTTTTTCCAGACGGCTAATAACGTCTTTATTGATGCGCTCGGCAAAGAACGCCATATCGTCAGCACGCTCTTCCAGTACGGTTTTACACACGTACTTCAGCATGTCTTCCGCCAGTGACGCAATATCACTGAGATCAGCAAACGCAACCTCTGGCTCAATCATCCAGAATTCCGCCAGATGGCGAGAGGTGTTGCTGTTTTCCGCGCGGAACGTCGGGCCGAAGGTGTACACCTTTGACATGGCGTTACAGTAGGTTTCCACGTTGAGCTGACCCGATACCGTCAGGTAGGTTTCTTTGCCGAAGAAGTCTTCGCTGTAGTCGACGTTACCTTTGTCATCACGTGGCAGGTTCATCATGTCCAGCGTCGACACGCGGAACATCTCACCGGCACCTTCCGTGTCGCTGGCAGTAATGATCGGGGTGCTGATCCAGAAGTAACCACGCTCATGGAAGAAACGGTGAATCGCCTGTGACAGGCAGTTACGAATCCGCGTCACCGCACCAATCACATTGGTGCGTGGACGAAGGTGGGCGTACTCACGAAGGTACTCAATAGAGTGGCGTTTCGCCGCCATTGGGTAAGTATCCGGGTTTTCTACCCAGCCCAGAATGTCCACGCTTTCAGCCTGAATTTCCAGTGCCTGACCTTTACCCTGAGATTCACTGACAATGCCAGTAACGGAAAGTGAGCAGCCGGTTGTCAGACGCTGAATATCTTCATAATTTGCCAGGGTATTTAACGCGATGACCTGCACAGGATCGAAACAGCTGCCGTCATGCAGCGCAATGAATGACAACCCCGCTTTGGAGTCCCGGCGTGTGCGTACCCAGCCTTTCACTGTCACGGTAGCGCCAGGCGCGAATTTGCCCTTGAGTACATCAACAACGGGCGTATGCGTCATGGTATATCTCTCCGTTAATTAATCTTTCATAGCCTGTCAGTATCTTCGCATACTCAATACGCGACTGCATCATCACAGCGCAGACTTGACCAATATGACATAAACTTATGCCTGACAGGGTGTTACTGTTGTTTGGGGGCGCGAAGCGTTTGTGAATAGCAACCATGGTAGCCGCCAACAGGCTGCAAGGGTTGTTTCAAGACGCGGTGAGTCGCCACTCGCCAATAAGCCCGCTAGTATACTCAACCCACAATTTGATACCAGTATTTGACATGACAAATGGGCAATAAAAACGCAAGTATGCCGACGTCAGAGCGGCGTCAGCGCCCGCGGCGCAAAGATACGTTCTACCGCCTCGTGCTCATCCTCAATGCGCTCGCCTGGTTTACGCTGGTCGCCGCACTGGTGCTGTTTCACTTTGCCAGGCCCGATTTCGTCACTGGCGTGCAGCAATATTGGGGGGCCGATGCAGACACCAGCTGGTCGGCAGGGTATCTGGTTGCGCTGAAAATCTGCCTGGGACTGTGTTTTGTGCTTACCATTATTGCGTTGTTGATGCGTAAACGGCGCAACCGACGACGGACCGATGCCTTTGGTGCCAATTTGTTTCTGCTACTGACACTGACCATCATTGGCCTGCTGGGACTGATTACGGTTACTGGCTCTGGTTAGTCTCGCGCTTGATTTTCTCGTTCCTGCTTATTAGCGTTTAACTGATAAACGCCACCTGTATCAGCAGATAGGTATACAGGGCGTAGGCCAGGGTAAAGGCGCCGCCTTCGAGCCGCGTGATGCGGCCCGGACGCTTAATGCCAATACAGAAGATGAACAATGCGACGGTGCTCGCCAGCATCACAACCACATCGCGGTAGAGAAAATCCTGACTGACTGTCATGGGTTCAATCATTCCTGCAATACCCACAACGGCAAGGGTGTTGAACATGTTAGAGCCAATCACGTTACCCAGTGCCAGGTCGTGTTCGCCTTTACGCACCGCCATCAGCGACGATGCCAGCTCAGGCAATGACGTGCCAATGGCAATGATGGTCAGACCGATAATGGTGTCACTGACGCCAAAGAAGGTGGCTACCTCAACCGCGCCCCAGACCAGAATACGTGAACTGGCCACGAGCAGCAGCAGGCCTGCCAGTAACCATACCAGATGGACTTTTACCGGCCCCTCGGTGGCGGCAAGCTCGTCCTGATATTCATCGGCCAGCGCATCTTTACTGGTATTCATGCCCTGCCAGATGCTCCAGGAGATGAGCAGTACGAACAGGCCCACCAGAGAAAACGCGTCATCCTGAGACACGTGCAGATCCAGAATCTGCCAGGCGGCAAAAAACGTGATCCCCAGCAAAACCGGAATTTCTTTTTTGATGATTTCCGACTTGACGGCAATCGGACTGATGAGCGCCGTGATCCCCAGGATCAGCAGAATGTTCGCAATATTTGAGCCATAGGCATTACCAAGGGCAATGCCCGCATTACCCTGCACGGCAGCAAAAACAGAGACAATAATTTCAGGAGCAGAGGTGCCAAACCCAATAATCAGCATACCAATAAGCAGAGGAGAAACTCCGAAATGATTGGCCACAGCCGCTGCGCCACCGACAAATTTTCCGGCGCTCCAGAGTAAAACCGGTAGCCCAATCACAATAGCGAGACTCGCTAAAATCATACTTTCTCCTTTTTACGTCTGCGGCGAAGCAACATGATGATATCTGCTTGAGAGGTATCGTTTTTTATTGTCATTACGATGAAAAAATTCCGATCGCATTCTACTATGCAAATAACGCCGATGCAGTACACTCCGCGCTAAATCGCTTTCTCACTTATTTATAGAAGCAATCGCTATGCACAACACCCTTATTGTGGCAGATGATCCCAGTTTGTTCAGCGGCACTGACCTGACGGTACTGACATTTGCCGATTATCTGGCTGACTTTCCCAAGCGCAACGAGCCGAAAACGCGGGTGATCAACCTGTGTGACACCAGCCGCTATCTGAGCGAAGGCTATTACTGTTCGCTACTGGCACAGGCCCGCAACCACCTGGTACTGCCCAGTGTGAATACCATTAATGACTTGCGTACCGACGATGGCAGTCACCGTGGCCGCTTACCGTTGCCTTCCGGCGTTCTGCAGGACGGTGACGTTGAAAATGGCGCAACCTGTCTGGTGATGTTTGGTGAGCCGTCACAGCCTGCAATGAAAAAAGTTGCACGTAAGGCGTTTGAGTCATTCCGCTGTCCGATTTTGCGGGTGGTATTGCATATCGCCAGCGACGTAACGCCGGTGAATGCAAAGTCAGTCAGTCAGCCACTCGGACACATCGAGTGCGAGCCACTGGGCTTTGCCGAGCTTAACGGTGACGAACAGCAACAGTGCATTGCCGCGCTTAAGCAGTACATGCATAAGCAATGGCGCGCGTCACGCAAGGGCAAAAAGATGCGCTGGGATATGGCCATTTTGGTCAACCCTGACGAACCGACGCCACCGAGTGATGACAAGGCGCTGCGACAGTTTGTCAAAGCAGCGGCGAAAGTGGGCTTTCAGGCGGATGTGGTATCGCGTCTGTCGCCCGAAGAACTGGGGCATTATGACGCGTTGTTCATTCGCGAAACCACGGCAATTGATCACCATACCTATCGGCTTGCGCGAGCGGCCGAGCGTGAGGGTATTGTGGTTATGGATGATACTCAGTCGATTTTGCGCTGCTGCAACAAAGTCTATTTGCAGGATGCGTTTGCCTATCAGCAGGTGCCGGCGCCCAAAGCCAAATTTGTGTCACAGGCAGATGATGCAGCCTGCGATGCACTGATTGAAGAACTCGGCCTGCCGATTGTGCTGAAACTGCCGGAAAGTTCGTTTTCCCGGGGCGTGCACAAAGCCAAAGACAAACAGGAACTGAAAAGCCGTCTGGAAGAGATGCTGGCGTCATCGGCGCTGGTGCTGGTTCAGGAATACATACCGACTGACTTTGACTGGCGTATTGGCATGCTGGCGGGTAAACCCATTTATGCGTGTAAGTACTTTATGGCGCGTAACCACTGGCAGATTTATCACCATGAAGGGGATCGTTTCAGCTCAGGCGGGTTTGCCACCATGCCCACGTTCGAGGTGCCCAAACCGGTGCTGAATGCTGCCATTAAAGCGGCAAAAACCGTCGGCGACGGTCTCTATGGTGTGGATATCAAGCAAACCGGTAACAAGGTGTATGTGATTGAAGTCAATGACAACCCCAGTATCGATTCCGGGATAGAAGATAAATACCTTGGCAATACGCTGTATGAGCTGATCATGCAGGAGTTTGCTGACCGTCTTGAGCAGCGTGGCCGATAATGCGCAGCGAACACGCCGTTTATTCGCTGCGCGAGGCGAATCTTGCTGATCTCAACCAGCTTGATGCCATTGAAAAGGCCTGTTTTGATTCTGACCGGCTAAGCCGCCGTCGTCTGCGGTTTTACATCGACGCGCCGCATGCCGAGCTGCTGGTGGCGGGACGTACCGATGAGACAGGTAATATTGTGCATCTGGTCGGCTACGCCTTACTGTTATTGCGTCGTGGTACGCAACTGACACGACTTTATTCGATAGCGGTGCTGCCGGAGGCGCGAGGCAACAAAATCGCGGAATCGCTTATTACAGCGCTTGAGGAGCGAGCGCTCGAACGGGGAAAGCGCTTTATGCGCCTTGAGGTGTCTACCGATAATCATGGCGCAGTGGCTCTGTATACACGACTGGGGTTCAGGCGGTTTGGCATGTACACCGATTATTATGATGATCATTCAGACGCTCTGCGGATGCAGAAGGTGCTGGTCGCCGGTCACAGTCATGTACGCCAGGTGCCATATCCCTGGTACCAGCAAACCACTGAGTTTACCTGTGGGCCGGCGTCATTGATGATGGCGCTGCGGGCGCTGGGGCATGAGATTCCTCTGACACAACATACTGAGCTGTCACTGTGGCGCCGGGCAACCACCATTTTTATGACATCCGGCCACGGCGGCTGTCATCCGATTGGGCTGGCGCTGGCTGCGTATGATCATGGGGTGAACGCCACCGTCTGGGTGAATCAGGGCTTACCGCTGTTTGTCGACGGGGTGCGCAGTGCGCACAAAAAAGAGATTATTGAGGCGGTTGAACTGGATTTTGCAACAGAAGCGGCTACCCGGGGGATTGAGGTATCGCAAGCGGACTGGCGGCTTGACGATGTGACAGATGCCCTGCGGGCAGGCAAAACCATACTTTGCCTTATCAGCACGTATGCCTTTGATAAGCGAAAAGCCCCGCACTGGGTGACCGTGACGTCATTTGACGAACATAATGTGTATCTTCACGATCCGGATGCCGAAGACGGACAGCCGGTCGAGTACCAGCATATCCCGGTTGCTAAGGAGGACTTTTTGCGTCTTGCCAGTTATGGCCAGCGCAAAGTCAGGGCACTGGTCATTCTGAATGTGTAGGCGACGCTGAGAAAACTCAGTGGCGCCACTGCGCGTGGATCACTTCTGAATTCAGGGTCTGAAGTTCGCTGACCAGCGCTTCCAGTTCTTTGGTGTCTCCGCTAAACAGCGCCGGCTTCGCCTCGGTTTGTCCCTTAACCGCATGTGAGTACAGGCAGTTCGGATCGAAACAGGCCGTTTGTTCTGTCAGTGTATGCCACTCGTCCTGCAAACGCTGCGGGATCTGGTGACGTTTCGCCATCAGCTTGTCTCTTAACTGCAACACTTTGCCAACTAACAGGGTCTCTTTGCTGTTCATGTTTTTTGCCTCTTATTCTTCATTCAGTCTTATGGCTGATGTACGCGGTGCGCCGGTATGACGGGGTATGACTGACCAGTTCATTGACCGACAATAGTGCATACTTTGAACAACTGGCGTAGCGCGTTTAATAATCAGGTAGCAAAATCAATACCTGAACGTGCAGGGCCTTATGGCACTGATATGTCAGGAGGTGTGGAAGGGCGGTGCTCTGTGCGCCGCCTTGCGGTGTTGTATTGCCCGTGCAGCAGCAAACGGACTAATGATAAGCAGATTCAGCCCCAGCGCCGCGATCAGACTGAACAGGATGTCTGTCGGACGCAGCGGGATTGAAGGTGAAAAGTTATCGAGTACCCGCCTTAAGGTATCAGTGCGGGCAGGCTGAACCATATACCAGGCCTGCGCAAAGTAGTGGCCGTCCTTAAGTACGCTAATCCCTTCCTGCAATGCATGGAGCTGCGAGATTTGCGCCGCCTTATTCTGAGCATCTGCCTTTATCAGCGGCGTGTCGCTGCGACTGAGATCATCAATCATGGCCTGCACCGACGGGTAACCGAATTCATCGGCGAGGCGCTGATACTGACTGACCTGCGCCTGTGTGGCATCGGCATAACCGCTCAGGTACTGAAGATAGTGATCGGCCAGAATGGGGACCTGCATGGTGACCAGCAACAATGCGGCAAACACCAGTTTGTCGAGTGTACGACTGATTATCCCCATGTTTCCTCCGGCTGTTTAGCGGCGATGCAGCGCCTCATAAATGGCGTTGGCAAGCCGCTGGCATTGCGATTCATCAATGATATACGGTGGCATGATATATACCAGTTTGCCAAAGGGACGGATCCACACGCCGTGGCTGACGAAAACGCGCTGCAGGGCGGCAACGTCGACAGGCTGGTGGGTTTCGACGACGCCGATAGCACCCAGCACCCGGACATCGGCAACCGCGTTTAACCCGCGGCAGGGCGCAAGATAGGTGGTCAGCCATTGCTCAATGGCCTTAACCTGATGCTGCCAGTGATTCTGACTGATGATGTCGAGACTGGCGCCTGCCACTGCACAGGCCAGCGGGTTGCCCATGTAAGTCGGGCCATGCATAAACACGCCGGGCTCGCCCTGACAGACTCCAAGCGCCACGTCGTCAGTACACAGGGTGGCCGCCAGGGTCATATAGCCGCCGGTCAGGGCTTTACCCAGGCACAGAATATCCGGGCTGATTTGGGCATGTTCGCAGGCAAACAGTTTTCCGGTGCGACCGAAGCCGGTTGCGATTTCGTCACAGATAAGCAGCACATCGTACTCATCACACAACTGGCGGCAGCGTCTGAGGTATTCTGGATGGTACATCCGCATACCGCCGGCACCCTGCACAATGGGTTCAAGGATCAGGGCTGCCATTTCGTGATGGTGCTGCTCAAACAGATCGGCCAGCGGCAGAATGTCATCTTCACTGAACGTCTGACCAAAACGGGTTTGTGGGGCCGGTGCAAAAAGCTGAGATTTGAGGACATTGGCAAACAGACTGTGCATGCCGTTTACCGGGTCGCACACCGACATGGCGGCAAACGTGTCGCCATGATAACCGTTACGTGGCGCAACAATGCGGTGTTTTTCACTGCGCCCCTGACAAGCCCAGTACTGAATCGCCATTTTGATGGCGACCTCAACAGAGACCGATCCCGAGTCAGCCAGAAAGACCCGCGAAAGACCGGCAGGTACCATATCAAGCAGCCGTCGGCACAACGACACCGCAGGGTCGTGGGTCAGTCCGCCAAACATGACATGGGAGAACTTGTCTATCTGTGCATGGGCGGCTGCATTCAGCGAGGGATGATTGTAACCATGGATGGCTGCCCACCAGCTGCTCATGCCATCAACCAGGGTTTCACCACTCGCCAGAGTGAGGGTCGCGCCCTCTGCAGCCACGACCTCGTAGCAGGGAAGGGGAGATACGGCTGACGTATAAGGGTGCCAGATGTGCTGTTTATCAAATTCTATATTGTTCAAAATGTAACCATTAGTAAAGCTTTGTAATTGGTCAGAGTTGACAAGTCAGGTGACGCGCATAGACTAAGCCAGCATTCTCAAATAGTAAAGGAAAGGCCATGACTGTAGCGCCTGTCAGTTTCTCTCATTCCTCCCCGGTTCGTCATGACTGGACCCGTGAAGAGGTCGAGGCATTATTTGCCCTGCCGTTTAACGATCTGCTGTTCAAAGCACAAACGGTGCATCGCGAACATTTTAATCCCAACGAGGTGCAGGTCAGCACATTACTGTCGATTAAAACCGGGGCGTGCCCGGAAGATTGTAAGTACTGCCCGCAGAGCGCCCGGTATGACACCGGTCTTGAAAAAGAGCGGTTGCTGGAGATTGAAAAGGTCATTCAGCGTGCGCGTGAAGCGAAACAGGCGGGATCAACGCGGTTTTGTATGGGCGCAGCCTGGCGTAACCCTAAAGAGCGGGATATGCCGTATGTGCTGAAAATGGTAGAGGAAGTTAAAAAGCTCGGGCTGGAAACCTGTATGACACTGGGCATGCTGACCCGCGATCAGGCGGTTGCACTGAAACAGGCCGGGCTTGACTACTACAATCACAATCTGGATACCTCGCCGGAATATTATGGCGATATCATTACTACCCGCACCTATCAGGATCGACTGGAAACCCTGGAAAATGTGCGTGCAGCAGGCATGAACGTGTGCTCAGGGGGCATTGTCGGGATGGGCGAAACCGCGGCTGATCGTGCCGGTCTGCTGATGCAACTGGCAAACCTGCCGGAGCATCCGCAAAGTGTGCCAATCAATATGCTGGTTAAAGTAAAAGGCACCCCAATGGAAAAGGTCGATGACCTTGAGCCGTTTGAATTTGTCCGCACCATTGCGGTTGCCCGGATCATGATGCCAGCGTCCCACGTCAGGCTGTCTGCCGGACGTGAGAATATGAATGAACAGATGCAGGCCCTCTGCTTTATGGCGGGCGCCAATTCAATCTTTTACGGCTGTAAACTGCTGACAACCTCTAACCCGGATACTCACGAAGACGTGTTGCTGTTTAAAAAACTGGGTATCAATACCGAGCGTACCCGTGCTTACTCGGATGAAGCCCATCAGCAGGTACTGGAAGAAGAGATGGCACAGGCTAACCAGCTGTCAGAGCCTCTGTTTTATGACGCGACCGCGCCACGCACGGCGCAGACCACCCGCTAATGGCATTTGAACGGCTGGCCGATTACCTGAGTCACCGGAAGGCGCAGGGGTACCTGCGCCAGCGACGCTGCCAGCATTATGAAAAAGATAACATCGTCTGTATAGATGGTGAGCACTATCTGAATTTTGCCAGCAATGATTATCTGGGGATGCGTCACCATGAAGGGGTGCTGCAGGCCTGGACCGAAGGACTGGCACAGTATGGTGCAGGCAGTGGAGCGTCACCTCTTGTTACCGGCCATACTTACGCCCATCAGGCGCTGGAAACGTATCTGGCAGAGCGCCTTAACCGTGATGCTGTGCTGCTTTTCAACTCAGGTTATGCGGCAAATCAGGCATTATGTCAGGCCCTGTTCAAAGATGGCGGCGAGATAGTTGCTGATAAACTGATGCATGCCTCGTTTCTGGAGGGCGCGATGGCCTCGTCAGCCACGCTGCAACGCTTCCGGCACAACGACACCGGACATCTTGCACGGTTGCTTGAGCGCGAAAAAAACGGTGACCGTCTGATTGTCAGTGAAGGCGTATTCAGCATGGACGGTGATACGGCTCCCGCGTCAGAGCTGGCAGCGATGGCTGTGCAGGCTGATGCGTGGTTTATGCTGGATGATGCCCATGGGTTTGGCGTGCTCGGTGATTCTGGGCTGGGAACTGCCGAGGCGTGTGGCCTTAGTCAGTCGCAACTGCCGGTTCTGATGGGGACCTTTGGTAAGGCGGTTGGCACAGCGGGCGCCTTCGTCGCGGGTAGCCAGGTACTGATTGATTATCTGGTTAATTTCGCCCGCCATTACATTTACTCCACCGCACTGCCGCCAGCGCAGGCCGTGGCCACCCTGTATTCACTGAAGCAACTTGAATCGCCGGAGCGACGAGAAGCATTGCATAACACCATTGCGACATTCCGCCAGTTAGCCACAGAACGGGGCATTCCGGTGATGCCGTCGGTCAGTGCCATTCAGCCGGTCATTGTCGGTTCACCGGAACGTGCAGTCGCGTTAGGTAACGCGTTGCGCCAGCGCGGGATCTGGGCGGTACCGATGCGCTATCCAACGGTGCCGAAAGGCACGGACCGGATCAGAATCACGCTGACGGCGACCCATACCCGCCGCGATCTTGAAGCCTTATGTGACGCATTCGTTCTGGCGCAGGAGTCGCTATGAGTTCTGTGTCTGTCATGACCATGCTAACGGTGTCAGTCAGTCAGGTTGCCACGCGTTTTTCCCGCGCCGCAAAACAGTATGATGAATTTGCATCCATCCAGCAGCGTATTGCCGCTGATACCTGCAATTTTGCGGGATTTGGTTCGCAGGATGAGGTGCTGGATATTGGTTGTGCCAGTGGCCGGAATACGGCGCAGATTGCCAGACAGGTAACACAGGTGACCGGACTGGATATTGCCACCGGGATGATCACGGAAGCACAGCGGCGCTATCCGCATATTCCGTTTGTTCAGGGCGACGCGCAGGCCCTGCCATTTAGTAACGCACGGTTCAGTGTGGTGTATTCGTCAATGGCGCTTCAGTGGTGTGCGTCGCCGGGACAGGTGTTGTCTGAGATAGCCCGTGTCCTTCGCCCCGGTGGACGAGCGGTGCTGGCAATCATGCTGGGAGGATCGTTTAGCGAACTGCACCAGGCCAGAAGCGCCGCTGGGCTTGCGGACGTGGTGATGCCCTTACCCGGCGCGGGTAACTGGATAGCCGCCGCACAGGCACAGCCCTTTTCTTTTCGTCATCAGTGCTGTCAGGCTTACACCGATATGTTTGACGGGGTGGTGCCATTACTGCGCTCAATCAGCAAAGTGGGCGCGGGCAGTAGCGTAACGCCAGCGCGCGCGATGACACGGCGCGATTTGGCCAGGCTTGAGGCTGCCTGGCCAAAGGCTGAACAGGGGCAGCTACCACTGACTTATCAGGTATTGCATTTCACACTGGAGAAAGTATGAGCAGTTACTTTGTGACCGGTACCGACACCGAAGTCGGCAAAACGTATGTCTCGCGTACGCTACTGGAGGCCGCTGCCGGACAGGGCAGAAAGACTGTCGGCTACAAACCGGTATCGGCGGGTTGCGATAATATCAACGGCGAATGGATAAATGAGGATGCGGCGGCCCTGCACCAGGCATCCAGTGTGAAATTGTCGATTAGCGAGGTCAATCCCGTGGCGCTTAAATCGCCAATCGCGCCGCATATTGCCGCGCAGCAGGAGGGGCGGGAGTTGCGCGAGCAGGACATCATTGCCGGTTTTGCGCACCTGCAACAGTATGCGCCCGATCTTCTGCTGATGGAAGGCGCCGGCGGCTGGCGATTACCGCTCGGTGGCGGGCGCTATTTGTCCGACGTGGTAAAAACCCTGGATCTGCCGGTGATCATTGTTGTGGGTATGCGTCTTGGCTGTCTGAACCACGCGCTGCTGACGGCCGAGGCGGTGCAGCGTGATGGCCTGAAAATCGCGGGGTGGGTTGCCAATCAGCTCAGTGATGACATGCCGGTATATCAGCAAAACCTGACGTATTTAACGCAGGCAATGCCAGCGCCGATGTTGCTCGAAGTACCTTACAAGGCGCCGCCGTCACCAGCGGCGCTGCAACAGTTAGTCGAGCAGATAAGTTAGATCGTCGCCCTGCGCGATGGCGGTTTTCTGGCTGCCCTGGAAAATAAATCCGCCCAGTTCACCCAGTAAGGTCAGTGAATTGTTACTGAGCTTCAGCGCCGTGCCCTCACGTATCGCGACCACCGGCATTGTCGGGTTCAGGGTGGTAAACTCGGCCAGTCGCTCGTCGCGGGTCTCACCGTTGTGGTTAGGGGGCTGATAGTCGGTGTAATGGGGGTTAAGCTGAAACGGCACAAACTGCAGGGCGTCAAACTGTGGCGGCTCAATGATAGGCATATCATTGGTCGTGCGAATACTGTTGCCACAAATATTGGAGCCTGCGCTCCAGCCGATGTAGGGCATGCCCTCAGCCACGGCCTGCTTCAGAGGTGTCAGTAAATTTTGCTGATACAGGGTGTACAGCAGGTGGAACGTGTTACCGCCGCCAACCAGAATAGCGTGACCGCGCTGATGTGCGTCTTTTACTGCATTTACCGGATCAGTATGACTGTGTAGTCCGGTCACGCGACACTCAGGCAGGGCCTCAGCGACAGCGCTGACATAGTCGTCATAGGTTTTGGTCACGGCAGCGTAAGGAATAAACAGAATATCCCGGCAATCACCAAGGTGCTCCAGCATCAGTGGGCGGGCATGCTCGAGGTATGCCTCCTGACCCTGACGGGAGCTGCTAAGCATTAGAACGTGTGCTGACATAATCACTCCGGATAGCAAAAACCGCAGTATCATACGCCAAACCAGCGCCAAGGTTTAGTGGCGGACCGTAATTGTCCGCCAGCAAAACGCAAAAGCCGTTTTCAGGGCAGGGTGAAACTGCGGTGGCAGGCATTACACAGTCGCATCAGTCATCCGACTCCAGACGTTCAATGCCGAGGGCTTTAAGCACATACTTTTCGTAAACCGGCTCACTGGTGCCGGTTTTCATTTTGCGCATAAAGTACTTCTCAAAGGCAATTTTGGCTAAATGCACCCATTTGCCTTTTTTAAACCAGGTCACGTTACGTGGTGGGATCTGTGGCATCGCCACAAAGGCCGCGCCGGTGTCTCCCATATCCGCCAGGCAGATGGCGTGCATGGTGCCTTTGGCCTTGGGTTCCGCGTTGTCAATAATCAGCGATTTCAGGTTGTGGGCGATGGCCGTCATCATGGTTTCTATCGTGTAGCCCGTTTTTGGAGTACCGGTGGGGACCGGCGTGGCTTCAACAGGCGGAATAGCCACACATACGCCACCAGAAAAGATATTGGGGTATTTTGGCGAACGCTGGTGCTCGTCTGTGATCACAAACCCTTTCGGGTTGCACAGGTCTTCAACGTTGGCGACGGCTTTCACACCGCCAAAAGGCGGGATCAGCATGGCATGGTTAAAAGGCAGTTCGTGACTGAATTCCACCTCGCCTTTTCTGTCCACTTCAGAGACGTGCATCATGCCGTCTTTAACGGCATCGACGGTGGCATTGCACACCCATTTGATGTCGCGCGAGCGCAGTTCAGACTCGAGCATGGATTTCGAGTCGCCGACACCGCCAAGCCCGAGATGACCAATGTAGGGCTCACTGGTCACAAAGGTAATGGGCACCTTGTGGCGGATTTTTTCATCCCGCAGGGCTTTGTCCAGAATAAACGCATATTCGTATGCCGGACCAAAACAACTGGCTCCCTGAAATGAGCCAACAATGGCCGGGCCCGGACTGGCTACCAGCTGCTCAAAATCCTTGTAGCAGTTTATGGCGTGATCCAGCGTGCACACTGACTGAGTAAAATGCTCAGGACCAGCGCCCTCTATCGCGTCAAACGCCAGTCTCGGACCGGTTGCAATGACCAGAAAGTCATAGGCTATCTGTTGTCCGTCCGCCGTCAGCATGACGTTATTTTCGGCATCAATTTCTTCAATACGGGCACAAACGAAGCCGATACCTTTTTTAGCCAGGTATTTTTCAATGGGGATCGTCACCGCGTCAGGCTCGCGCCAGCCAACCGCAACCCACGGGTTGGAGGGAACAAAGCGAAACTCGGCGCGTTCGTTCACCATGACGACCTCATGATCTTTGCCCAGCGCTTCTTTAATTTCGTAGGCGGCAGGCATACCACCTGTACCCGCACCTAAAACGACAACTTTTGCCATAGTGTGATCCACCACGTTGACGCAGGTGGGTCGTGACGAGGCAGACACACCTGACAGTGTTTATTAACGTTACGTTAACAACAGTCAAATACTGTGCCAGTGCAGAGAGTTTGTATTATCGCGTTGATATTTATGATTATTCTGAATTTATTTCAGTGGGAATGCCTGGCGTCGTCCTTGCTTTACGTCATTTTTGTCATGCGTATTTGACAGAATTGACGTAAACGCCAGCGGTCATGCTACGACGGTGGGAAAACCGCAAAGCCACTCATGCCGACCGACAAATTTATGGTATGGTACAGCGCAGCAATTTTTATCGGCGCTGTCAGACTCCCGACCTGTCCTGGTCCTGTTTTTTTGCAGATTGTCTGGCGCTTTAGCTTACGTTTTATAAATGACTTTGGTCGGGATAACTCAGGGTATTTTTGTTTTAACGTGCGTAAAAGTGGTTGAGAGTGCGCGATTAACTTTACAGGTTAGCTGTGCTTAGTTTGATTCTACATAAACAAAACGCCTAATCATCCTGAGTAGCTTCTCTTTAGTAACAGGTTTGGTTAAAAAGTCATTCATGCCAGCTGCCAGGCAATTGTCTCTATCTTCTGCATAAGCATTTGCAGTTAACGCGATGATGGGTGTGTTCATCACTAGTTGTTGACGGATTTTTTGAGTTGCCTCGATGCCGTCCATCACGGGCATTTGTAAATCCATTAACACGAGATCAAAGTGATCAACAGTCAGTGCATCTACCGCTTTTTGACCATCACTTGCAATAACGACATCATATCCCTCGGAGCTAAGCATATGTTTAATTACCTCTGCGTTGATGTCGTTGTCCTCTGCAACAAGAATCGACACTTTATTGACAGCGGATGTTAATTCTGTTTTCTCAACGGTAGATATCGTATTTTGAAGCTCCAGAATATCAGACTCAAGCTCGCTGCGGCTTATTGGCTTTGCATGTGACCGCCAAATCATGTCATAAATTTCTTTTTCAGCCCTCAGGTGCTCCAGGACTGCTGAAATGACAATAATGTATGGAATGCGGGACGACTCCCTGTTTAACAGTCTTTGCAATAACTGAACGCCATCAACATCTGGCATGGACAGGTCAATCAAGGCCAAATCAAAGACATCTTTTGACTTTAAGTAAGCTTCTGCTGAATCAAACTCTTTAACGCGAACACCCATTCCCGTTACAACGTGATTAAGGTATTCTCTGCTCGTTTGTAAATCGTCCACAATTGCGCAATGAAGCGTGGTGGCAGGAAGAAAATCTTCATGCTTTTTGTAGTGTATTTTGACTGGAACTGAAAATGTAAACGCGCTTCCGGAGTAATGATTACTGCACACAGAGAGTTCACCTCCCATGAGTTCAGTGAGCTGTTTTGCAATACTTAATCCAAGTCCAGTACCACCATATATTCTGGTTGTTGACTGATCAGCCTGTTCAAATTTATTAAATATATTGTCTACTTTTTCTTCTCTGATACCAATACCTGTATCTGTCACAACAAACTTAAGCCAATAGAGTCCGGATTTTTTTTCGAGTTCGATTTCAAACGTTATTATTCCCACTTCTGTAAATTTCAATGCATTGCTTAACAAATTATGGAGCACCTGGGCAATACGGTTTGAGTCACCGATAATGTTGGGCGGCAATTGCTCAGTTTTTTGATATTGAAATTTAAGGCCTTTTCTCTGGCATCCTATTGAATAGATATTGACGATATCATCGAGTAACTCCAGTAGATTGAATGACTCATTGATGATTTTTAACTTGCCCGCTTCGATTTTTGACAAATCCAGAATGTCATTAATTAGGTTGAGCAATTGCCTGCCTGCGGCCTGTGACTTCTTGAGGTATTGACTTGATCTGTCAGGGTTGTCCATAGCAAGTTCAATCATTCCAAACATGCCGTTCATGGGAGTCCTGAGCTCATGACTCATACTCGCAAGAAACTCTGATTTTGCCTTATTTGCAGCTTCAGCAGCTTTGGTAGAGTCCTTTAACTTAGCAATCGTGGAAATGATTTGTCGTTCCATTGGTCGGAAAATATAAAGGGCTTCTACAAGAAGTAAAAGAAGGGTTGCAATCCATAGGTATGTTTCGAGTGTTTCAACGTTACGAACGTGTTGTCTTGCTTCGTTGGCAAATAATGTGACCACAGCATCAAGTTTACCAAGTAAATCATCAGATTTATCGGAAGTGAAAGCGGAAGGTAACGCGCCGCAGCTTTTACTGTTAAGTATATCTCTTCCTGACTTGATGTAGGACTTCACAGACGTATCGAGAGCCGCTTCTCCAAAGAAAACTGATGCTATTTGAGGGCTTAATTCAGGTAGTTGGGTAAGAAACAGGTGGTTGTCTGAAAATTGACTAAGGGCACTTTCAAGCTTCTGTTCTTCTGACGCATTTCTATCGCTACATGCCGAAATTTTTGTGGCGTAGAGGTAAATTCTCTGCGACAGCATTCTCTGCTGACCAGCACGGTTAATAATTTCAGCGTCGTTGTTCTGAACCGTAAAGATATACTTCATACTCAAGGCTGAAGCGGTTACAAGACAAGCTATTAACAATAAAGCAATTATGTATCGTGCCGTGATACTCATACACTAATCCCTATCTTTCTTAGCCATTACCAGTTGTAGTCTTGTCACGTTGTTACCTTGGAGAAAATGGTCAGCGTTTTATAAAGTTGAGGTATATCAAGCGGCTTCGCTAAGTGACAGGAGAAGCCTAGCTGCAGGTAGTGCTCTACATCCTGACTCATCACATTTGCCGTGAGTGCGATTACAGGAATGTCTTCGTCTATTTTTTTTATTTCCGCAAACGCCTGTATACCATCCATTTCAGGCATTTGAATATCCATGAATACGACATTGAATGAATCAGACTTAAATGCTTGTACAGCTTCGACACCATTAGATGCAAATGTGACATCTGCATTGGTTGGCTTTAACATAGATTCAATAATCATCCGGTTAATTTCGTTATCTTCGGCAACAAGTAGCCGTTTACCAGATAAATTTGGTGCAACCTCATTTTTCTTAACTCCCGTTTTTTGCTGCAGCTTCTTGGGCTGTAGTGGAAGCATAACATGAACTTTCGTACCCTCACCTGGTGTACTGTTTACGTCAATTTTTCCTTTCATCATCGCTATCAGGCTAACAGTGATTGACATACCCAGCCCGGTTCCTCCGAATTTTCTGGTTGTTGACGAATCTGCCTGGGTAAATCGTTCATAAATGCTTTTTTGTGCAGCAGGAGAAATGCCTATTCCTGTATCTGAAACGGTAAAACATAGGGCGCGGTTTCCTTCATGGGAACAATTAGCTAACAGAATAGTAACTTCGCCTTTTTGAGTAAATTTTACCGCGTTTGAAGCCAGGTTAAGCAGTATTTGTCTAACCCGCACAATGTCGCCAGACCAGCCATCGGTGAAGTTTTCAGAGGTTTTAGTGTGAAAGCCAATACGTTTCTTGTTTGCCTCTACACTCAGGTCGGATTTAACAGACTCCATGACCTCGAGCATAGAAAAAGGCCGGTGCTCAAGCGAAAGTCTGTTCGCTTCAATTTTCGAGTAGTCTAATATGTCATTAATGATGGTTAGCAGGCTGGTAGCAGAATACGTGGCGCGAGAAATCAGAAGTTTTGAATGGTCATCGAGTTCAGCACGTTCGAGTAATTGCAACGTACCGAGAATGCCGTTCATAGGGGTCCGTATTTCATGGCTCATATTCGCAAGGAATTCACTTTTCGTTTTAGTAGCTAGCTCAGCTTTTTCTTTTGCTTCTTCTAATTTTTGAGAAGCATGAACGCTTTCCGTAATATCCTGAAAGGTGCCGAAAAGTCGAATGCATTCACCACCGTGAAAGTCGGCTTCACCTTTGGTTACTACCCACCTTTTCTCACCTTTTGCGGTGATGATCTGAGCTTTTAGATCCCATGGAATTCCTGATTTTGTTGCACTCTCTACAACGTTTTTTAGGTTCTCTCTATTTTCACCTGCCACGTAAAAGGCGATTGCACTTTCCATTTCAGGTTCGTAGTCTCGCGACACTTGATGAATTCGTCTTGTTTCTTCGCTCCATGTGATTTTGTTGGCTTTAAGATCGACTGCCCAGGTTCCAATTCTGCCGATCTTTTCCAGCTTATTTAATGTCACTGCCTGCGCGCGTAATGTTTCTAAGTATTGCCTACGAGCAATCTCTGAGCCAAGCCACTGTGCCAATAACTCGATAAAATCAATAGCATCATCGTGGAATGGACTGGTTGGTGAAGGGGACGAAAAGTTTATGGTGCCAAATATCTCGTTACTTACAAAAATTGGTGACGCTAAATATGCCTCCAGTTTTTGTGACTGATAGCATGGATGAGAAGCTAAAGGTGAGTCTTTTACATGATGAAGCGCGACAACATTCCTTGCTTTTAATGTATGAGCACAATAGGTATCACCCAAGCTAAAGCAAATCCCATCAGTCAATCCATCTATGTTATTCACAGTATGAAGTATCTGATAATTTTCTCCTTCAATTTTGCTCACGATGCCTATTTCCAGCCCGAAAAGTGCTAAGCCGAATATAAGCAGTTCTTCCACTTTTTCTTCAAAACTTAACCTTTGGTTAGCTGTGATATTGTGGAAGGTGCGAAGAGGGTTTTGTCTTCCTGTGGTCATGAATGCCGTCCGAAACTGTCCGTTCTCACAGAGTCATAAAACCCCAATTGAATGAATGGGATACAGTGATTGCTCAGTTGTGCCAATTGGATATTTGATAATGCCAATAGATTTCACTCGAATTTCTGACAAGTTAGAAAACGACTTGTCAGTGCCAGGCGGAAACTACGTTAGTAAATCTGATAAGTAAGTCGCCCTGTCATATTGATTGTTAGTGTGGCAACGAGGTAGCATGCTCGAAAGTCATTTGCAGCACATTATTCGTCATGTCTACCTGTGACATAGGTTTGTAAAAGTGATATCCCTGAAATGAATCACAGCCAATCGCTTTTAACACCATCGCCTGACTCTCATATTCAATACCTTCGGCAATCACATCCAGATCCAGGCTCTTTGCCAATGAAATTACGCTATGGCAAAGCTTGGCATCTGTTTGACTTTCAATGATTTTATCAACAAACCGCTTATCTATTTTCATATTGCTGAAGGGGAGATTTTTTAAGTATGAAAGGCTCGAGAAACCTGTGCCAAAATCATCCAGAGAAAACGAAATCCCCATACGATTGATCTGGTTCATGACTTTTGCGACGTTGATAAAATCCTCAAATTCTGAGCTTTCTACAATTTCAATATCGAGTGCGTTTTTAGGTAAATCGTACTGCTGTATAACTTTTTTTATGAACTGTGCAAAGTCTGGTTGTAAAAGTGAACTGCCTGTGAGGTTCACTGAAACCCGAGGGACAGAAAAGCCTTCGCTTGTCCATTTCGCTATTTGCAGGCAGGCATGCTTAAATACCCACTTTTCTAACTCATACAATAAGTTAGATTCTTCAGCCATCGCTATAATTTCGGGAGGAGAAACAAAACCTTCGGTTTTATGTTCCCATCGCAACAATGCCTCCATACCTGAAAATGTGCCTGTTTTTGCCTCGATTTTAGGCTGATAAACCAGGTGTAATTCGTTGTTATGAATCGCACTGCTAAGTTCTCGCGTTAGCCGCAAGTGCTGCCTGATTCGACTTTTATCTTTTTGACTAATGATTTTCGCAACAACGCCTTCGTGGCTACCCATTGATTTCGCGTAAGTGTGCATCAGGCAAAATTTGTCTCTTATAGGCTTATTAGTAGTGCTTTCAAGCGCAACTAACTTTATGGTTGGAAAGATTGTCGCTGTTGACGTTTCGAAAGGCCGAGTCAGACAGAACTTCAGACGCTCTAATACCTGTGCCGCGCTTGTGTTCTGGCGATCAGGGATAACTGATAGTTGAATTTTGTTAACTTCAAGTCGTCCAACAGTCACAAAACCAATATCCGACGTGTATTGATTTATGCGGGATGCAAGTTCAAGGAATAGTTCATCGCTGACTGAGCTTCCATACATATCGCTGATAGTATCTGAGTCTGTTACTTTAATAAGAAACAACAAATGTGCGGTGTGAGGTTCACTGTGTTGTTTTCTTGTCAATTCCACCTGGTTTAAAAAGTGCTCACCGACAAGCGCATTAGTCACGATATCCCGATTAGATAGCAATTGACGCTTGATGCGATCACTCGAAATTTCATTGGGTAGCATGACTTCATTTTCGACTAATTTCGCGAGGCCTTTGAGGACCTCACGTTGATTGTCGGTGAGTGATCTTGGTGTGGTGTCGATGATGCACAATGTCCCCAAAGGTAAATCATCATGGCCTTTTATCACGACACCAGCGTAGAAGCGAATTAATGGTTCACCAGTAACTAGTGGATTATCCTTGAATAGCGGATGGGCTTTTGCATCCTCGACAATAAAAATATCATTGTGATGTATAGCATAGGCACAGAAGGCATCTCTGCGTGGCGTTTGTGACGCACTCAAACCGCAGCGTGACAAAAACCACTGTCGGTTTGTATCAACTAATGATACCAGCGCAATTGGCACCTCAAAAATACATGAAGCAAGTTGCGTTATTAAATCAAAACGCTGACTAGGAGACGAATCCAGTAGCCTTGTTTTCCTGAGAGCGTCGATTCGCTCAAATTCACGAATGTGTATTGGTGGTCCCTGATCGTTTTCTTCAGAAATTGCCATGAAAAGTGCCTCGGTAAAGTAGAAGACACTTGATACTGCGAACCTATTGCGTCAGTCCATTCAAGCTACGTTATGTATAGTCGAGTATGGCTTTGTTAGTTTTCATACTTTAGTCTAAAAAATAGTCAGATTAATAAAATTTAAGCTTAGGTTGCTCATTTGGTCACAAATTTGATGCAACCATTTTCATGTAGACACTTTTTGTTTGAAAAGTAGACTAAAGACTAATTTTACGAGGGGAAAAAAGGTGTAACCTGATTGTGCGGTTAATTATTAATCGACACCATCTCCTTCTTAGCCACATTATGTGGCTTTTCTTCCAAAATGTGTGAAATACCAATTCACACGTTTCTATTCTCCAAATTGGGTTTGATCCCTACCAAGTTCTTTCGCCCGATACAGTAATTTGTCTGCGTCCTCTAATAAGTTTCCCGGAATCGATGGGGCAGATTGAGTCACACAGCCGATACTGACTGTAACTTTCCCGAATGGTGAGCTGGCGTGATGAATGTTTTGTTCTGCAAGCTTATGGTGAATAGTTTCCGTGATTTTCAGTGCCCCATCATGAGATGTAGATGGCATGACAATAACAAATTCTTCCCCACCGTATCGTGCAACAAAATCAGACTGTCTGAGAATGCAGCTATTGATAACGTCGGCGACTTTTCTCAGGCAGTTGTCGCCCGCCAAATGGCCATACGTATCATTATAATTTTTAAAAAAATCGATATCGACTATGGCTAATGTAAAATCATCATTGTGACGTGCGGCAAGTTTATTCTGTTCTTCTAAAAAACCTTTCAAAAAGCGACGGTTATATGTTTTTGTTAAACCATCCGTTACGGCAAGCTTGGCAAGTTCGTCAGTGAGACGTTTAATTTTTAAGTGTGTTTGAATACGTTTTTCTAGCGTCTTTGCAATAAATGGTTTAATAATAAAATCAACACATCCCGAGTCCCAGCAAGTTATCTGTGATTTGGCATCAGAATTTGCTGTCATAAAAATCACAGGAACGTCTTCAAGGGAATCATGAGACTTTATTTGCTTACAAAGCTCAGGGCCTGACAAGCCGGGCATTTCATAATCTAAGATTATCAGATCAGGATGATGTGATATCGCGGTCAGCAAAGCGCTCTCTGAATTTTCGCATTTTATAACGTTACAATATTGTTTTAAGTTTTCAGATACTATTTCAAGGCTTATAGCATCGTCGTCGACAACCAACACAAGAGGTTGCCAGTTGTTTTCATTGAGAAATGATTTAATAAATTTATTCACAATAACCCAAAATGGTAGCTTGTGAACAAAGTATGCATTTTATCAAAGACTTCTCCAACCCAATTACTGCATTAAAAACATTTCATTAATCCAAAAAGTGAACCTGATTTTTACCGCCATGTTTGGCGTTATACAACGCCATATCAGCCTGGGCTAATGTTGTTTTTACGTTGCTTTCTGGTTTTGCCAGTGCGACACCAATGGAGACGGTTACAGGACCAGACATGTCTGTCCTTCCTTTTACCTGAATTTTTTCTGTTTTAGTTCGAATGTTTTCAGCTACTCGCTTAGCCCCCTCTTTTGTGGTATCCGGGAGCATAATTGCAAACTCCTCTCCGCCAATACGACCAACGAGATCGACTTCTCGTAGCGAACTTGTCAGCGTCTTACCTACAGCGCGAAGTACCATGTCGCCAATAGCATGACCTTGGGTATCGTTTATGTTCTTGAAATTGTCTATGTCTATCATCAAGACCCATGCTTCAGTGTGCAGGCGATTAATTCTTGCAAATTCATGCTGAGAAGCGTCAAAAAACATTTTTCGGTTTGGTAACCCTGTAAGCTCATCGGTGGTCGCTGCAAGCCGTAGTTTGCGTTCTTTGTCGCGACGTTCGCTGTCGACAATTTCTATGATGATGGCTGACGCCCCAACCATAATCAGAATAAACCAGCAAATGCCAATTACAAATAACCCAAATAAGCTCCCTTGGGCGGTTACGATCGTCCTTACTAAAAGATAACCCATCATTATAGGAACAAGGTAGCCTGCTATAACCTGGAATCGCGCTATTTTTCCTCCGATATAGGGACTGAGAACAGCTTTGAGAGGTCCTTCCGACGCGGTTGAAAAAAGAGCTGCAACCGAAAGTGCTATCCCTGCATTAGCGGTAATTAATGACATATGACCATAAAAATTACCTATGCTATAGGCATAGCCCAGCATTGAGATAAGTGGAATTGAAAAAGAAATAGATGCAAGAAGCTGCGATAAAATTGGTCGTTGAAATGACTTTGCGAGTGAGGCGGTAGATACTCCCGCCAGCATTATTGCTGTATTTGCCCCCATCCTGTTATCCATTCCCTGCGCCTGTTCACTCTCAACAAAGCGCATGAATGGGGTAAAAATGTCTGCGAGTTCAGTGCCGTTTGCAATATCAATAAGTCTGAATATGGAAATTGCCAAAGCGCTCAGAGACAGCCCTATTACTACCCATTCTTTAGCAAAATGGTCTGAATTGATGTAATAAGAAAATCCCAGCAAGGTAACAATTAACGCAGTGAGCGGGTGTGTCGCGGAGCCATTCTCTATGGGACGATATAACACTTCCATTGAACCCCAATAGCCCAACAAAGAGAAAATACCAAATAGGATGGCTGAGAGACCAAATGGCCTTACCAAAGACTTTACAAGCCCTACGAGACGCCAGGGTAATTCACTTTCTTCAGCGATGATCATTGTTAGCTATATATGAAAACTATATATTCATACTAGCTCATTGATACAAAGGCGTTGAAGAATAAGTAGCTTCGTAATTCATTCTCTCTGCCAATGGAGTTGCGGGTATTATCTGGTCAATTTTTTCGATCAGGCTTTCACCGCCAATTCCCGTAGATATTGTCGGTTTCCATCATATTGCTCATCCGCTTTCGATTTACTAATCGATATTCCAATGAATTTTTCGATCCTGCGTTTTATTCTCCAAATAGGGTCACAGTCATACATATGCTCCACTCATGAAAAATGCGGGTAGTAGCAAGATAGAGATGTATGCAACTTGGTTTTATGTCATGATTAGTCTCTCAATTTGCTTGGGACGAAATTTCCCAGATATTCCCCAAAATAAAAAGTAAGCCATTGATAAGTAGTGTTTTATTTTTCAAGGTTTTTTGCGAAAAAAGTTCATGTAAATGTCTGATTATAAAAGAGTAAGCTCAGTTTTATTTGTCTGCCTTGGCAATATCTGCCGGTCTCCCACGGCAGAAGCCGTGTTCCGTCATAAGGCTGCTGAAGCAGGTTTGGATGTGCGTATCGACTCTGCCGGTACGCATGGTTACCATATTGGCAAGTCACCTGATCAGCGTTCCCAGGCGGTTGGCGAAGAAAGAGGGTACAGTTTTGCCGGACTTCGCTGTCGACGGGTTGAGAGCAATGACTTTGATGAATTTGACCTGATTCTGGCGATGGATGAGAGCAACCTTGAGAATCTCAGAAAGATGGCCAGCCCAACCCACCATGACAAAATTCAGTTGTTTCTGACCTACGGTGAAACCGACGAACCTGAGGTGCCAGATCCGTACTACGGCGGACGACGGGGCTTCGACCTGGTGCTTGATTTAATTGAAGATGCCTCAGACGGGCTGATTTCTCATATTCAGAACAGCCGGTAGTCTGCACATGCCGTATCGCTGGTTGTTACCTGTGCTGGTTCTGGCCTGTCTGGCCAGCGCGGTGGCCATTACCGCGATGACCTTCGCGCCGGATAACAGTGCCCTAAACTGGCATATTTTCTGGAATCTGCACGCACCGCTGATACTGACCGCCGTGCTGGTGGGGGCCGTGTTGTGTGTCAGTGCCGGCAGTTTGCAGGTGGTACTCAGAAATCCGCTCGCTGACCCCGGTATTATCGGTATTACCTCGGGTGCCAGTCTGGTTGCCGCCACGCTGCTGCTAGTGCCGGGGGTCGCAGGCCGGCTTCCGGTCTATTACCTGTTGCCTCTGGGGTGTTTTACCGGCGCGCTGGTCTCCACCTTTGCGATTTATCGTATTGCGGCTCGTCTGCGCGGTGCGACCACCGCGGTGATCCTGGCTGGGATAGCTATTTCCACGCTTTCCGGGGCCATCATTGCCTGGCTTTACCTGTTCAGTGACGCGCAGTCGCTGAGAAACCTCACCTTCTGGCTGATGGGCAATCTTTACCAGGCAGACTGGACCATTTTGTTTGTCAGCGCACCGTTTATGCTTGCGAGCATCGCGGTGCAATTGCGTCAGGCCGGTAAACTGAACTGGCTGTATGGGGGCGATGTGACAGCAACCTCGGCCGGCGTCAATCCACAGCGGCTGACCATGACGGTGCTGGTTGCTGCTGCCATCGGTGTTGGCGCCGCCGTGGCTGTGGCCGGTGCGATTGCGTTTTTGGGTCTGCTGGTGCCTCATCTTTTGCGTCTCTGGCTGGGCTTTGATAACCGCCTTATTCTGCCGGCATCAGCATTAACCGGCGCACTGGTATTACTGCTGGTCGTACTCATCACGGAAGTCAGCGCCAGTATTACGCTGCCGGTATCGATGCTGACCGCTACCCTCGGCGGTCCGCTGTTGCTTGTCACGTTGTACCGCGGACAATGGCGATTATGATGCAGTTACGCGCCTCGGAACTCAGTAGTCGTCATCGGCTGAAACGCACCGAGATTAGTGTGGATGGTGGCGCACTGGTGCATATTCTTGGGGAGAACGGGGCCGGTAAGTCGACCCTGCTGTTATTACTTGCCGGTGTGCTTCCCGCAGATACCGGTGAAATATGGATAAATCAGCGAACGCCTGATGACTATGGTCTGTCCGGGCTGGCAGCGGTACGCAGTGTGATGGCGCAGCAAAACGCCGATACGTTTGCTGTACCCGTGCAGCAATACCTTTGCTTTTACTGTCCGGCTGACACGGTCATGCCAGACAGTGTGGCGGCGTGTCTGGATATTGCAGACCTGATGCAACGACCACTGACGCACCTGTCGGGCGGCGAGCGTCAGCGGGTTGAAATTGCCCGAACGCTGCTGCAGATCTGGCCTGCGCTGGAACAGGGGCAGGGACTGGTATGTCTTGATGAGCCCTTTTCCAGCCTCGATATTCGTCATCGCTATGCACTGGTGGTGTTACTGAAACAACTGGCCGCAACCGGCAACCTGGTGTTACTGACCTCCCATGACGTGACACTCAGTGCGAATTACAGTGACAGTGTATGGCTGATGAAGGGCGGGGAGGTCAGGTTTTCCGGTTGCCCGGACGAGGTGCTGACCAGCGAGAACCTGTCGCTGATTTATGGTTGTGATATGCGGGTCTCCCACCACCAGAACTTGAGGGAAATTCATGTTGTCGAGCCTGTCGGTAAAGGCAACATGTGATAAGGTGTCGTTTCTTCTTTCTCTGTTTTCTTTCTTCACAAGGAGCTCCTCTTGAACAACTGGCAGCCTGACAGCTGGCGCAATAAGCCCATTCTTCAACAACCGGTGTATGACGACCCCAAGCAGGTAAAACAGGTAGAGGACACACTGAGTAAATATCCGCCGCTGGTATTTGCCGAAGAAGCCCGTGAACTTCGCAGACAACTGGGGCAGGTCAGCCTGGGTAAAGGCTTTTTATTGCAGGGCGGAGATTGCGCCGAATCGTTTGATGAATTTAACGCGCCGAAAATTCGTGACACCTTTAAAGTATTGCTTCAGATGGCAATTGTTCTCACCTTTGCCGGTCGATGCCCGGTGACCAAAGTGGCGCGTATGGCGGGGCAGTACGCAAAACCGCGTTCGTCTGACACAGAAACCCGCGATGGCGTAACGTTACCGAGTTACCGCGGCGATATTGTCAACAGCTTTGAGTTTAATGAAGCGGCCCGCCGCCCCGATCCTAACCGGCTGCTGGAGGCCTATCATCGTAGCGCAGCGACCCTGAACCTGTTACGGGCGTTCGCCCAGGGCGGTCTGGCTGACCTGCACCAGGTGAACCGCTGGAACATGGCCTTCGTTGAGAACAATCCGCTTAAAGACCGTTATCAGGATATGGCACGTCGTATTCAGGACACCCTGGAGTTTATGGATGTGCTGGGGATTAATTCGTCCAACAATGCCACGTTGCATGAAACGTCGCTGTTTACATCGCACGAGGCCTTGCTGCTGAACTACGAGCAGGCGCTGACCCGTATCGATACCCTGACCGGAAAGCCGTATGACTGTTCGGCACACATGGTGTGGATTGGTGAACGCACCCGTCAGCTCGACCACGCACATATTGAATTTTTCCGGGGTATCCATAATCCGGTGGGTGTGAAAGTGGGACCGTCAATGCAGGAGGATGAACTTATCCGCCTGATCGACGCGCTGAACCCGGACAATGATCCGGGACGTCTGACGCTCATCACACGTATGGGGGCGGACAATCTGGCAGACAACCTGCCGCGGCTGTTGCGTCGGGTAAAAGCGGAAGGCCGGCATGTGGTGTGGAGTTCCGATCCGATGCATGGCAATACATTCAGCGCATCTAACGGGTATAAAACCCGGAATTTTGATGCGATCTTACGTGAAATCAAGCAGTTCTTCGCAGCGCATGAAGCCGAGGGCACGCACGCGGGCGGTATCCATCTGGAAATGACCGGCCAACATGTGACCGAATGTACCGGTGGTGCCTACAAAATCAGTGATGAGGATCTGGCACAGGCATATAAAACACAGTGCGATCCGCGTCTGAATGCGGACCAGGTACTGGAAATGGCGTTTCTGGTGGCAGATCACCTCAGAAACTAACCACGTAAGACGCGGGCGTCAGGCCAGGATCTGCGCCCGTTCTTCCTCGCTCAGAATGCCGGTAAAGATGGTTTCCCGTCTGAGGCTGGCGGTGCGGGTGTCGTTTGCCAGCAGCAGCGCCTTAAACGCAGCCGGTTCACCCGCCGCATCAAGGATCCCCTGCCACAACAGGTAACTACCATAGCGCATCAGTCCGCCTTCATAGCGCTGGGTGAGGGTGGTGCTGACCTGCTCAAGCAGGGTCGGATCATTAAGCACTTTATCGGCCATAATCTCGTGCAGTTTCAGAATACGTGCGTCCATCGCAGCGCGTGTCTGTTGTTTACGTCGGCTTACATTCATGGTGATTCAGTGGTCGGTAATCAGTGGGCTGACCACCGATTCCAGTCCGTTCAGTTTTATCTCATAGATCAGTGCCAGTTGCTGGCCCAGCTGATTATCCGGAAACCCGTTGGCATGGAACCAAACCAGATAGGGCTCAGGCAGGTGGATCAGCTTGCGCCCGGCGTATTTACCGAATGGCATCACGGTGTTGACCGCTTTTTTTACGACGTCGGGATTCATGCTTTGTCCTGTTGTTGTGACTGCCACAGGGCCGCGTACAGACCGTTACGCTGAAGCAGTTCATTGTGTGTGCCGGATTCTGCCACCTGACCATGTTGCAGCACAATAATGCGATCGGCGTCGACGATGGTAGACAAGCGGTGCGCAATGACCAGGCTGGTATGGTTCTTTGCGGCCTGTCTGAGCGCGCCCAGAATGTGTTGCTCAGCATGACTGTCAAGGGACGAGGTGGCTTCGTCAAAGATCATCAGCGGGGTATTTTTGAGCAGTGCCCGGGCAATAGCAACACGCTGCTTTTCGCCGCCTGAGAGTTTCAGCCCGCGCTCGCCGACCCGGCTCTCCAGTCCTTCAGGTAACGACGCCACAAAGTGGTCAAGGTGCGCCTGACGGACAACCTGACGGATCTCCTCGTCTGTTGCGTCAGGCCGGCCATAACGGATGTTTTCGTACAGCGTATCGTTAAACAGCACGGTGTCCTGCGGCACAATGCCAATGTGTTCACGCAGAGATTGCTGCGTTACGGCGTGTATGGGCTGCTCATCAATACGAATTTCGCCGCCGGTGACGTCATAAAAACGAAACAGCAGTTTGACTAACGTTGACTTGCCGGCACCGCTTTCGCCAACTATCGCGACTTTTTCGCCAGGCTCCACACAAAATGAAACTTCTTTCAGAATGGGGCGTTCGGGCGTGTAGGAGAAGCTGACACGATCAAATGTGATGCGTCCGTCAGACACCTTTAGTGTTGTAGCATCCGGTGCATCGGTTATTGCAGGCTTTTTGTCGAGCAGTGAAAACAGGTTGTCGATGTTTGCCAGCGCGCCACGTATCTCCCGATAGACGAAGCCCAGAAAATTCAGCGGCATGAAAATCTGCATCGTAAAGGCATTAATCAGGACAAAATCACCAATGGTCATGCTGCCGTCGGCGACGCCCATGGCTGCATTCGCCATCATGGCGGTCATTGCCGTCGCAATGATCAGGGCCTGTCCACCGTTTAAGGCAAACAGTGACAGCCTGTTTTGCCGGCGCGCCTCTTCCCAGTCGGCCAGTGCGACATCGTAGCGGTTGGCCTCAAACGTTTCGTTATTAAAGTATTTGACGGTCTCAAAGTTCAGCAGACTGTCGACCGCACGGGTATTGGTGGTACTGTCGGCTTCGTTCATCCGCGACACAAAGCGCGTTCGCCAGTCGGTGGCCTTCATGGAAAATGCGACATAACACACCACCGAAGAAAAAATGATGAGCGCGAACGACGGACCATATTGGGTTAACAGCAGCCCGGTCACCAGCAGAATTTCCAGCAGCGTAGGAACAATGTTGAACACCATAAAACGCATCAGAAAGCTGATGCCGGATGTGCCGCGCTCGATATCACGCGACAATCCGCCGGTTTGCCGATTGACGTGGAATGACAGGTCAAGCTGGTGCAGATGTCTGAACACGGTTAAGCCGAGACGTCGCATGGCGCGCTCGGTCACGCGGCCAAACAGGGTATCTCTGACCTCACCCAGTATGACGTTGAGCAGTCGCAGCACGCCGTAAGCTACTATCAGTGCCAGCGGCACTGACAATGCGACAGCTGCTGCGTTATCTGTATTCAGGGCATCTACGGTGTACTTCAGCACGTAAGGCAGGCCGATACTGGCCAGCTTAGCCGCTATCAGGCATACCAGTGCCAGCACGACACGATGTCTGAACTCAAGAAGATAGGGCCAGAGCTCGCCCAGTACCTGCCAGCGGACAGGCGCCGACGTATCAACCGGAAAACGGGATTTGCGCATACAAAGCCATTACTAAAATGTAAGAAAAATCAGACCTAATCGGTCTGTGTGTGTTTGGCGTAAAGAAGGTATTCTATGTGGGTGAGCGGTTACGGGCAAATGCTTGTCTGTCAGACAGAACGCCTTCCTCCTCAGCGCAGACTGTGGCAGGGTAATAGTTGGGAGAAACAGTGGAAAGCCGTGTGTTAACAGACAATATGGGCAGAACATTTCGCTATTTGAGGCTGTCGGTCACCGAGGTGTGCAACTTTCGTTGTCAGTATTGTCTGCCTGACGGCTATCAGGGAAAGCCCGAGACGGCATTTTTGTCGCTGGCAGAAATAGAGACACTGGTCAGTGCGTTTGCGGCACTTGGCACCACCAAAGTCAGGGTAACGGGAGGCGAACCGTCGCTGCGCCGTGACCTGCCGGAGATTCTGTCACGCATTCATCATACGGCGGGTATAGAACAGCTGGCGATAACTACCCACGGCGCACGTCTTGAAAAATATGCGCGGCAGTGGCAACAGGCCGGACTTGATCAGGTGAATGTGAGTATCGACAGCCTTGACCCCAGACAGTTTCACGCCATCACTGGCAAAGATTGTCTGTCAGCGGTATTGCGCGGGCTCGACGCAGCGCTGGACTGCGGTCTGACGGTAAAGGTAAACACGGTACTGATGGCCGGGTTTTCAGTATCGCAGCTTAAACCGTTTTTACACTGGTTGAAAAACACCCCGATCACATTACGTTTCATAGAATTAATGCAAACTGGCGATCACACGTTATTCTTTAATAAGAACAGGTTATCGGGAGAGCCGCTTAAACAATGGCTTGAACAGCAGGGGTGGCAGCAGGTTCAGCGACGCCGTGATGCAGGGCCTGCACTGGAATATGCACACCCTGACTACGTGGGAAGAATTGGCGTAATTTTGCCGTACGCCAGAGACTTCTGTCAGGGATGTAACCGGCTGCGGGTAGCCGCAAACGGAAAGCTGCATTTGTGTCTGTTCAGCGAAGAAGGTATTTCGTTGCGTCCACATCTGGCCAATGGCGATGTTGATGCTGTCATGACGCAACTGACGGAATTACTGGGAAAAAAGCAGGAAACCCATTCCCTGCATGAAGGAAAAACCGGCGCGACCCGACATCTTGCGATGCTGGGAGGATAGGAGAAGGAAGTGTGCAGATAGACGACACAGACCGTTTACAGTTTCATTTTATCGACGAGTCTGACGCAGAGTTTTTGTGGGAACTCGGGCAGGACGAAGCGGTGATGCAGTACATCAACGGCGGAAAGAAAACCACCCGGGAAGACGTTGAGTCGGTATTTCTGCCGCGACTGAAAGCGTTCAGTAATCCCTCACTGGGATGGGGACTGTGGCGTGTTGATCTAAAAGACACCGGGGAAAAAATGGGGTGGATACTGGTACGGCCGTTTGGCTTTTTCAGCGCGTCACCCGATCCGGATAATATCGAGCTGGGCTGGCGGTTTATGCGCGCCTACTGGGGCAATGGATATGCCGTAGAAGCCGTAAAGCAGGTGCAGGATGCGCTGATTGAACTGGGCGTGCAAAAATTTTCTGCCATCGCCGACCCGAAGAATACCCGCTCTGTGCGTGTCATGGAAAAGCTTGGCATGCAGTACAAAGGGACAGAGCGTTACACCGATGAGCTTTACGATGGCGATGTCGTAGTGTACGAGCAGGTCCTGCATCATTTCTCGCGCTAACCGCGCAGGTGTTACACAGAAAGATCTTTCAGTACGCTTTTGACACGCTGATAACGACGTTCCTGCTCATCTGTCAGACGGGATGACTCAATGGTCTGCATACAGCGGTGAATCGTCGGCTGAATGGTATTGTCATCCTGACGTTCGTCGCGCCAGCGGATTGCGGTTGCCTGTAAGAGATTAAGCGCAATAGCCGGATTTTTGGGCATAACACGAAATGCCTGACGGAACGTTTTCAGTGATTTACTCATATCACCATGATTGTATTCGTACACCGCTGAGTTGTTGAGCGCTTTGGGACTCAGCATGATCTCGGTTTTCTCAGACTTTTGCTGGCGCACGTAATGGGCAAACAGGTCACCCGGTGCGGTCTCTGTAGAGCAGCGTTTCTCCAGTAAATCGAGAATTTTCAGTGAGTGATCACGCAAACCTACCTCATGAAACGCTTTGGCTTTATCAAGCAGCGCTTCGGCACTTTCCGTTTCCCAGGTCTCATCACTCAACTGTGACAACAGTTCGCGTGCATTGTCAGTTTCATCCTTGAGGTAAAGGATGCGCGCATCAATGACTTTCATCTGCTCGTCGACATCCGCTTTCGGGAAAGAGGACTTCATCTGACGAAGGTAGTCGTTGGTTTGTTTTATCAGCTTGTTGGTTTGTGTTTCATCCGCGGTCATGGCGAAGTCGACCCCGGCTCTTGCCACATTCAGATAATTTTCCGGCTTATCGTGAATGGAGTTCTTGGCATACTTCACAATTTTCTTGGCGGTTTCGAACTGCGCCTCGTAATCATGTGTCAGGCGGGATAAGTCGAACGCCTTGCGATGGCGATGCAGGTTGCGTGGCGACAGCTCGCTGGCGGTAATCACACATTCCAGTGCGTCATCGAATTCCTGGTGTTTAATCTGCAGGGCACTTAACAAATCGTAGGCCGCCAGCATTGAGTCCGGTTTCAGGGCCAGCTGCAGTATCAGCTTTTCGGCTTCTTCATCTTCATTTAACTGGATATAGCATTTCACCAGCCCTAACTGGGCCCAGGTAAAATTCTGAACGTTAATGATGGCTTCATAGAATTCTTTTGCCTGACTGACGTAGCGATTTGACAGCAGTAACTCGCCTTTGGTTTTTAGCGCCAACGGAAACAGTTCGGCGTTCGCCGGTTCGGTAAGAAACGCATCCAGTGCATTGAGTGCAAGGTCTGGCTGGTGGCGCTCCATGTGCTCATAAACCGGAGCAAGAGCCCGTTTACGATGCAATACCCGCGACAACCGCTTATCGAGTTCGCGAACGGTAAACGGCTTGGCAAGAAACTCGTCAGGCTGAAGCTCGACAATGGCGTGGACAATATCCGCTGTCGTATCGGCGCTGATAAAAACGAATGCAGTGCTGACGGGCAAAATATGTTGCGAACGGATCTGGTCGTAGAAGAAGTAACCTTCCTGTTCCTGCTTGAGGTCGTAGGCGCAGATGATTAAGTCGTACTTTTGCCGACGCATAGCGGAAATAGCAAGGTTGGCTTTATCGACATACTCGATATCCTGAAACCCAAGTTCTTCCAGGGAATACTTCAGATAACCTTTGGCGAGCACCTGATCGTCCACAATCAGTACCCGCATCTGCCTTGCAAGCTTAATATTCATTGCTCGTCCCAACTTCAACTACACCTTTAAGCGTAGTCGATAGTAGTAGTACTTTGCCAGTAATGGATATTATCGGCGTCGAAAGTAAAAAGATTACTTTTTATGCAATGACAGGTCAAAGGAAATAAACACTGTGGAAGTGGTGGACGCTACTGGGCTTGAACCAGTGACCCCCGCCTTGTAAGGGCGGTGCTCTCCCAACTGAGCTAAGCGTCCATATTTTTGCAACAAGCCTGAGTGGAGTGGTGGATGTTACTGTGGTTCGCTACGAAGTAGTCGCTACGAAGTGTTGAACCAGTGACCCCCGCCAATACTCAAAAAGAGTGGTGGACGCTACTGTGGCTCGCAACGAAGTTGTTGAACCAGTATCCCCCGCCAATACTCAAAAAGAGTGGTGGACGCTACTGTGGCTCGCAACGAAGTTGTTGAACCAGTGACCCCCGCCAATACTCAAAAAGAGTGGTGGACGCTACTGGGCTTGAACCAGTGACCCCCGCCTTGTAAGGGCGGTGCTCTCCCAACTGAGCTAAGCGTCCGGCTTGTTTGGTCTGACAATCTGCGTCTCTTTGCGTGCTGAAAAGAGTGGTGGACGCTACTGGGCTTGAACCAGTGACCCCCGCCTTGTAAGGGCGGTGCTCTCCCAACTGAGCTAAGCGTCCGATTGTCATCTGCCTCATGGGCAAGTGGGGCGGTATTATAGAGTCGACGATGGCACTGTCAATAATAAAATCGCATGAAAAAGTGCGTTTGCCCGAAAAGTAGCCACAACAAAGTTCCACAATTCCGGCTGAGGTCGCCGATAGGCGCTTTTGCCTGTTCGTAATGGCTGGTAGAATGCGCGCATTTATTTATTAGCCTGATTCAGACAAGAGAGAATTATGTCGGTTATTACCAGATTTGCCCCAAGCCCTACCGGATACCTTCATGTAGGTGGTGCAAGAACAGCTTTATATTCATGGTTACTGGCCAAGCGCAACGGCGGTCAGTTCGTACTTCGTATTGAGGACACGGATATTGAGCGTTCAACCGAAGAAGCCAAGCAGGCTATTCTGGATGGAATGACGTGGCTGGGTCTGACCTGGGATACCGGCCCGATTTATCAGACACAGCGTTTTGATCGTTATCGCGAACTTATTCAGAAGCTGCTGGATGAGGGCAAAGCCTATAAATGTTTCATGCCTTCAGAAGAACTGGATCGCATTCGCGAAGAGCAAAAAGCGAAGGGCGAGAAACCCCGCTATCCCGGCACATGGCGCGACCGCACCGACCACCCTGAAGGTCAGCCATTTGTAATCCGGTTTAAAAATCCGCAGGAAGGCAGTGTCGTGTTTGACGACAATATCCGCGGTCGTATCGAATTTAAAAACTCGGAACTGGACGACCTGGTCATTGCCCGTTCTGACGGTACGCCGACCTACAACTTCTGTGTGGTGGTGGACGACTGGGATATGGGTATTACCCACGTGGTTCGTGGTGAGGACCATATCAACAATACGCCGCGTCAGATTAATATTCTGAAAGCGCTGGGTGCGCCAGTGCCTGAATATGCCCATGTGTCCATGATCCTGGGTGACGACGGTAAAAAATTGTCGAAACGCCACGGTGCAGTCAGTGTGATGCAGTATCGCGATGACGGTTTCTTACCGCAGGCGTTGATGAACTATCTGGTTCGTCTGGGCTGGTCGCATGGTGATCAGGAAATTTTCTCTGTTGAAGAGATGATTAATCTGTTCTCACTGGATGCGATTGGCCTGTCGGCCTCGGCATTCAATACCGAGAAGCTTATCTGGTTAAACCAGCACTACATTAAAACGTTACCGGCAGACGAAGTGGCAGAGCACGCAAAATGGCATTTTGAACAACTTGGGGTGTCACTGGAAAACGGCCCGTCACTGGCTTCGGTTATTAGTATTCAGGCCGACAGGGTAAAAACGCTGAAAGAGCTGGCTGAAATCAGTACCTATTTCTATCAGGATTTTGACGCGTTTGACGAGAAAGCGGCGAAAAAGCACCTGCGTCCCGTGGCAAAAGAACCGCTCATGGTTGTGCGTGAAAAGCTGATGGCACTGACCGACTGGAACCCGGAAACGATCCAGGCGGCCATTAACGAAACGGCCGAATCCCTGGATGTGGGAATGGGCAAAGTCGGTATGCCACTTCGGGTTGCAGTAACCGGAAGTGGTAACTCGCCTTCGTTAGATATCACTCTGAATTTGCTACCAAAAGAGAAAGTTGGCGAGAGAATCGACAATGCGATTACTTTTATAGCAAACAGAGAAAATTCATAAAAAAAGCGTTGACATGGCAGGGGGGTGTACCTAAAATGCGCCCCGCTGTCACGGAACAGTCACAAATTGACGCAGTGACGGGGCCATAGCTCAGCTGGGAGAGCGCTTGCATGGCATGCAAGAGGTCGGCGGTTCGATCCCGCCTGGCTCCACCAAATTTCAGTTTCATGCAGTAGCGTGAAGCAGGCCGGGAAAGTTCATCAGTGAAATTTCCCTGACAAAATTTTATCGTCGCAGCGCGACGATGATAAGAAATTTTGTCCCCTTCGTCTAGAGGCCTAGGACACCGCCCTTTCACGGCGGTAACAGGGGTTCGAATCCCCTAGGGGACGCCATATTCCGGTGTCACAGTCCGTAACTGTGAAATAGGCTTGGGAACGTAGTTCCCGGCAGAAGTTCTGAACAGTCGTAAACATACGCGTTTCAGAAATTTCACGAAGCGAAGCTTCGTCGAAAAATTTCTGTCCCCTTCGTCTAGAGGCCTAGGACACCGCCCTTTCACGGCGGTAACAGGGGTTCGAATCCCCTAGGGGACGCCATATCAAAAAACCAGCCATCCGGCTGGTTTTTTCGTTTCTGACTTCAGTTTCTTCACATTTAAAACAAACAGGCTTTTCTTAAACAACATATTCCGTCAGCCGGATAACCCCGTAGCAACACATCGCTGGCCGGTGTTCTCTCTCGTACATCCGTCAATCCTCAACTAATCTTTATACAGAGTCCGCCAGTTGCGCCGTGCGCCGACAAGCAGCCTTTCGTGGCTGTGGTCCGGGTGATAGCATAGCGCCGTTATCACAGAACAAGAAAAAGGAGAGGTGAGTTGGATCATTATCCTATTGGTACGCCAGGTCAGCCCTGGGGCGATGAAGAAAAAGCGCAGTGGCTGGCAAATCAGTCGGTTAAACGCAGTTATAAAGAACAGGTGCTGGATAAGCTGGCAACCCTGCCGTCAGGCTTTGTGCGCCAGCAATACGGTGCATTGCCTTATGATCAGGACCGTTATCCGCTGTATGCGGTGATGCCGGAACGGTTTGATCCGGCGCTGCCCAACGTGCTGGTAACCGGTGGTGTGCATGGCTACGAAACCAGCGGTGTGCAGGGCGCGCTGAAGTTTATCCATACGCGCCTGAGTGATTACGCGGCGGACTTTAATATTATTGTGGTCCCGTGCGTAAGTCCCTGGGGCTATGAAACCATTAACCGTTGGGATCCGCTTGCCATCGATCCAAATCGTTCATTTTATGCTGATTCACCAGCGCCGGAGTCTGCACAACTGTTCGACTTTGTGCACAGTCTGAAGCTGGATTTTGTTATGCATATCGACCTGCATGAAACCACTGATACCGATAACAGTGAGTTCCGTCCTGCGCTGGCGGCACGTGACGGTGTCACCCATGATGTCTGGAGCATTCCCGACGGTTTTTATCTGGTGGCCAACGAAAGCAATCCGCAGCTGGACTTTCAACAGGCTGTTATTCGCGCTGTAAAAGCCGTCACCCATATCGCGCCGGCGGATGAGCAGGGCAAAATCATTGGTGCTGACGTGGTCTCAGAGGGCGTGATTTGCTACGACAAAAAAGCCCTGTTTTTGTGTGGTGGTCTGACCGACGCTACCTATGTCACAACAACAGAAGTGTACCCTGACAGCCCGAACGCAACAGATGCCATTTGTAATGACGCACAGGTTGCGGCCATCGAGGGTGGCCTGCAGTTTATTCTGACAGAACGATAAATAGATATCTGGACGCTTGAACGTTTAGACGTCTAAATGTATTATCAGGCCTCCTTAATCAGAAGGAGGCCTGGTAATGCCTGTCTATTCGGCGCTGGTTTTTGACGGCAAGCGCCAGCATGTCATACAAAAAGAATGTCCCTCCGAAACGCAGTTCATTGCGGAACTTGACGTGGAATTAGGTGTACATGTCTGCTTGTGGCTAAAAGAGATGCCGCAGGATGACCGTACCCCATTCGCCGACAGTGCCTGACATTCTGTGTGCGAAAGCATGTCAGCATGTGTCGCAAACTGGTATACTCGCGCGCCTGAAATTTCGTCACACCCAGTACAACGCCGAGTTTACGTTTTATGAAAATCATGCTGGCCCCGATGGAGGGCGTCGTCGACAGTCTGATGCGGGATATGCTTACCCGGATAGGTGGCTTTGATCGCTGCGTAACCGAGTTCGTCAGGGTGGTCGATCAGCGTTTACCCAAGCGCACGTTCTATCGTCTTTGTCCGGAGCTGATGACGGGCGGCAAAACCCACTCGGGCGTACCGGTCCGGGTACAGTTGCTGGGACAGCACCCACAATGGCTGGCTGAAAATGCCAATCTGGCTGTTGAGCTGGGATCGCCCGGCATTGATCTGAACTTTGGCTGTCCGGCGAAAACCGTCAATAAAAGCAAAGGTGGCGCGGTGTTGCTGAAAGAGCCAGACACCCTGTATGCCATTGTTTCTGCGGTACGTGATGCGGTTGATGCCACTCAGCCGGTCAGCGCAAAAATCCGGCTTGGCTATGATGATCCCAGCCTGGCGATTGAAAATGCCCAGGCGATTGAAGCTGCTGGTGCCTCTGAACTGGTGGTGCACGCCAGAACCAAGCGGGATGGTTACCGGCCTCCGGCCTACTGGGACTGGATAGCCCGCATTCGTGAGCATACCAGCCTGCCCGTGATTTCAAATGGTGAAATTTGGTCCGCCGCCGACGCACAGCGGTGTCGCGAGGAGTCAGGCTGTGACGATTTAATGATAGGCCGTGGCGCTCTGGCCATGCCCAATCTGGCACAAACCATCTGTGCAGGGCATGCGCCTATGCCGTGGGCAGAAGTGGCCGACTGGCTCATTCGTTACAGCGGCTATGAAATCACCGGTGACAAAGGACGGTATTTTCCCAACCGGATTAAACAGTGGTGCGGCTACCTGAAACGTCAGTACACCGAGGCGGATGTGCTGTTTAACGATATTCGCCGTCTTAATGACTCAGCGCAGATAGTCGATGTGCTGTATCGTCATTCCTCGCAAAGGCAGGCAGGTTGATCCCAAAGGGGATTGTTCCTCGTTTACATTTGTAGTTTGTTACATACTGGAACCAGAGTTAGCACTCTACGGTCCCGCGTAGCAACTAATATACGCAATAACAATAATCATTATTAAACGGGGAAACCATGAAAACGTTCAGCACACGATTGCCGTTGCTGTTATCTGGTTTGTTGTGTGCACTGGCCCTGACCGGGTGTGGTGCAGATGACAAAAAAGCAGAGCAGTCGGCAAAAGTCAGTATCGATCCAAACCCATATCCCAGTACTTACACACCTATCGACGGGCAGCCAACGCTGATCACCAATGTGACCATTCTTGATGGCGTTGGAAACCGCATCGAAAACGGCATGATTTATTTTGCGGACGGCAAAGTGGTTGATGTCGGCGAGAACCTGTCGGTGGGCGATGATGTCATCGTAATCGACGGTGAAGGCAAATGGGTCACACCGGGTATCATTGATAATCACAGCCACTTAGGCGTGTATCCTTCACCTTCAACCCGTTCACACTCAGACGGCAATGAAGCCACCAAGCCGGTTACCGCTGAAGTCTGGGCAGAGCACTCTGTCTGGCCTCAGGATCCGGGCTTTGGCCGTGCCCTGGCCGGCGGTGTGACAACACTGCAAATTCTGCCGGGTTCTGCCAATCTGTTCGGCGGTCGCTCAGTGGTGCTGAAAAACGTGCCCGATCGCACCATGCAGGCCATGAAATTTCCTGATGCGCCTTACGGTCTGAAAATGGCCTGTGGTGAAAACCCGAAGCGGGTTTACGGTGGCAAAGGCGGTCCGTCAACCAACATGGGGAACGTCGCCGGTTACCGTCAGGCGTGGTCTGACGCTCAGGATTATATCCGTCAGTGGGAACGCTATGAAGCCGATTACAAGGCGGGTAAAAATCCGAAGCCACCTAAGCGTGATCTGCGAATGGAAACGCTGGCCGGTGTCCTGAAAGGCGATATTCGCATTCACATGCACTGCTACCGCGCGGATGAAATGACGGTAATGATGGATGTGATGAAAGAGTTTAACTACCAGATTGGTACGTTCCATCATGCCGTTGAGTCTTACAAAATCACTGACAAGCTGAAAGAAAATAATGTTTGTTCAGCCATGTGGGCCGACTGGTGGGGCTTTAAAATGGAAGCCTACGACGGGATCCGTGAAAACATTCCTGCCGTCCATGCGGCGGGAGCCTGCGCCATTGTGCACTCTGACAGTGACCTGGGGATCCAGCGCCTGAATCAGGAAGCGGCAAAAGCCTGGTCTGACGGTAAACGTGCGGGAATTGACATTCCTATGGAAGAGGCCTGGATCTGGCTGTCAGCGAATCCGGCGAAGTCACTGGGTATTTTTGATAAAACCGGTTCGCTGGAAAAAGGTAAAAATGCCGATCTGGTGTTGTGGAATGGCAACCCGTTCTCAACCTACACCAAAGCCGAAAAGGTCTATATTGACGGAGGTCTGGCCTATGACCTCAATGACCCGTCAACATGGCCTGTCAGTGACTTTGAAATCGGACAGGTTGGAGAAGGAGACGTAAAATGAAAACCTTACTCGCAATAACGCTGGCAGGGCTGTTCTCAGCAACTGCACTGGCGGACAATTTCGCTATTACCGGTGGCAAGGTCATTACCCTGTCTGATGCCGGCACGCTGGATAACGCGACGGTGCTGATCAAAGACGGCAAAATTGAAGGTGTTGTGACCGGTGACACTGTGCCGGCTGGTTACGAGCAGATTGATGCCACTGGCAAAATCGTTACGCCAGGCCTGGTCGGCGCGTATACCTCGCTGGGTCTGGTTGAGGTATCGTTGTCTGCGGGCGTGGTTGACGCCTCAGTGAAAGCAACGCCAATCACACAAACCGGCGCTGCACTGGATGTCAGCTATGCGGTCAACCCGGACTCCAGTCTGATGGGGATCACGCGACTGGAAGGGATGACGTCAGCAGCCACCACGATTACCCGTTCGGACTTCCTGTTCAACGGTCAGGGTGCGGTAATCAGCCTTGATGGTGATGCGCCGGTGCTCAAGCCCCGTGCGTTTATGTCGGTGAATGTCAGTGCCGATGGCAGTGAGCATACCGGCGGTTCCCGTGCCGCATTATGGGTGACGCTGGAAAAAGTACTGGACGAGGCCGCTAACGCCAGCAGTTCGGTCAGTCCGACAACACCGTGGCACGGCCTGAATACCGTGGCCGACACTCAGGCCCTGAAAAAGGTGCTGCGTGGTGATATGCCGCTGCTGATGACTGCCGACAGGGCCGCTGATATTCGTCAGGTTATTGCCTTTAAACAACGCCATCCGGCGATTGGGGTGGTGCTGGTGCATGGTGTGGAAGCGTGGCGCGTAGCAGACGAGCTGGCCGCTAACGATATTCCGGTCATCATTGACCCCGAATACAACCTGCCGGGCAACTTTGATCAGCTCGGTGCCACCCTGGCCAATGCAGCCCGCCTGCATGCCGCTGGCGTTAAAGTTGCGATTGGTATGGATACCCACAATATCCGCCTGGCGACCCAGCATGCCGGCAACGCTGTAGCCTTTGGTCTTCCTCATGAGGCCGGTATTGCCGCGCTGACCAGCGTGCCAGCCGACATCATGGGGCTCGACACGCAGGTTGGCCGTCTTGCTCCGGGCTACCGCGGTGACGTGGTTATCTGGAGTGGTGATCCGCTGGAAGTAACGGAAGTGGCTGAACAGGTGTTTATCAACGGTGAGCCGGTAGAAATGGAATCGCGTCAGACGCGACTCAGAGACCGTTATCTGACGCTTGAGAAAGCAGCGTTTGATGAGCCGTCGCAATATGTCAGGCCGTAACGCCTGAACAAAAAAAGCAGAGCGTTTGCTCTGCTTTTTTTATGCGTAGGTGTCTACGGTGCCACCGACCCTGGCGTTGGGATCCGGTGCTGGTGGTGCCGACTGCACCGAGGTATCTGCCGTGACATTACTGCCAGAGGGATACCGGCTTTCGGGTGACGACAACTGCGCACTTTGCTGTGCTGGTGCGGGTTCAATTGCTGAAGACACCGGTGACGACGTTGCTGATGATACGTCCATTTGCCCTCCTTACATTCGTTAAGGTGTGGTTACAGTGTATAAAAATTATACGAAATTGCAATGTCAGATTCGCCCAGTGCTGCCTGTGACGGCAACAGCAACGGGGTTAACTGGTCATACATAAATGCAACAATGCGGGGTTGTGCCTGGGCATTGGGGTGTATGCCGTCGCGCTGCATAAGAGCAGGCTCCAGGGCAATATCCTGCATAAAAAAGGGCACTAATGTGACGTCCGTTTCACTGGCTACTTTTTCATAACTGCCGGTGAACATCTCGGTATAGCGCCTGCCATAGTTGGTTGGAATTGCCATGTCCTGCAGCAGGGGCGTTGCGCCGCTGTCACGCACCAGGTCAATCATGGCCTTAAGATTGTTCTGCAGTTTACTGACCGGGTGACCCTGAAGCCCGTCATTCCCGCCTAATTCAATCAGCACGTGCGTTGGCTGATGTTGTTCAAGTAAGCGCGGCAGCCTCGCCAGTCCGCCGTCGGTGGTTTCACCACTTATCGCAGCATTTATGACGTCAATCGGAAGCTGCTCGTCCTGCCAGCGTGAATGTAACAGACTGACCCATCCCTCACTGGCTTTTAGTCCGTAGGCTGCGCTCAGGCTGTCACCCAGTACCAACAGGGTGACTTTGGAAGAAGACGTTGCCTGAGCCTGATCTGAATAGCTCTGTAACGGGAATAAAAGTAAGGTATAACACAGGGCAATCAACCACCTGCCACGCAGAAAATGAAACACGACAGTAACGACTCCTTTATGATTAGAACACAACAGATAACCAAAACCGTAAGTACGAGTGAAGGCGAACTCCAGATCCTTCAGCCGATCTCCTTCGAAGTCAAGGCCGGTGAGTCCGTTGCCATTGTCGGCGCGTCAGGCTCCGGTAAATCGACGCTGCTGAGCCTGCTGGCGGGTCTTGACCAGGTGTCTTCCGGCGAGATTTATCTGGATGAGGCGCCATTACACCAGATGGACGAAGAGGCAAGGGCGCGGCTGCGCGGCGAAAAAGTCGGTTTTATCTTTCAGAGCTTCATGCTGGTGCAAAGTCTGACGGCACTGGAAAACGTCATGCTGCCGGCAGAAATTGCCGGCCGGAAAGATGCCAAAGCCCGCGCGAAGAAGATCCTCGATGATGTCGGTCTTGGCCATCGCGCGCATCATTACCCCAACCAGTTATCGGGTGGGGAGCAACAGCGTGTTGCTATCGCCCGCGCCTTTATTGGCGAGCCTAAACTGCTATTTGCCGACGAGCCTACCGGTAACCTTGACGAAGCAAACAGCGAAAAAATTGAACACTTGCTGTTTAACATGAATAAAGAGCTTGGCACGACACTGGTGCTGGTGACGCACGACAATGCGCTGGCGCAACAGTGTGATCGTCAGCTGATCATGCAGGGCGGCCAGTTGTCCGAAGCGGGAAAGGACGACGCCAGTCTGGCTCGGGAGGCAGGCTAAATGACCTCAACGTTTAACCTGGCCTGGCGGCTGTTCCGTCACGAAGCGAGGCGCGGTGAGCTGACCATCATTCTGCTGGCGATTGTGTTGTCGGTCGCCGCCGTGCTGTCATTATCGCTGTTCAGTGAACGTCTGCAGGATGCGCTGACCGAGCGCTCGGCAGCCTTCATTGCTGCCGACACCCAACTGCGCTCGGATAAACCCATCGCCGAAGACTGGCTGCAGCTGGCGCGGGACTACAATTTGCAAACCGCCCGGCAGGTCAGCACCCGCTCGATGGTGTTTGGTGGCGATGAGATGTCGCTGGTCGACTTGCGGGCAGTGAATAACGCCTATCCGCTGAAAGGCGAGGTGCTGGTTGCCGACAAGCCGTTTGGTGTCTCGCGGCCGGCCGACGGTCTGCCTGGACAGGGTGAAGTGTGGATGGATTCCCGGCTGTTTCAGACGCTGAAGGTCGGGGTCGGGGAGTCAATTGACATCGGTGATGCAACCTTCACCGTCAGCCGGGTACTGGGTGAAATTCCTGATGCTGGCTTTAGCGTGTTTTCTGCCGATCCGATTGTCCTGATGAACCTGAATGACCTGGCTGCGACCAATGTGACCGGGCCGGGCAGCCGGGCCCGTTATGTCGCCTATTTTACCGGTGACGCGTCAGATCTAGAGGCCTATTATGAGGCGCTGGAGCCTCAGCTCAACGATGAAATTCATAACTGGCGTGCGGTTGCCGATGATGACTCTGCCATTGGGCGCTCTGTTGCCCGCGCGGAGCGTTATTTTCTGCTGGCCAGTCTGCTGGCGATTATTCTCGCTGCGGTCTCTATCGCAGTGGCGGCACAGCGCTACAGTCAGCGTCATTTCGACCCGGTGGCCATTATGAAAACCCTCGGCGCCACCCGGTCGATGATCCAGCGTGTGTACGTGCTACAGGTGGTCTTTATTACCCTGCTGGGCATTGTGATTGGTGTGGTGTTTGGCCTGCTCATACAGCAGGTGGTGGTGTGGGCGCTGGCCGATCGTATCGATGTCAGCCTTGGCGTCTGGCACCTGCGACCGCTACTTATCGCGGTATTTACCGGTGCGCTGTGTGCCTCATTGTTTTCGTTGTACCCATTGATGCGACTTTTCTCGGTGCCGCCATTGCGGGTGCTGCGCCGTGATCTGTCGTCGAATCTGAGTTCCCGCTCGCTGCAGTTTGGTGCGGCCGGCAGTGCAGTATTCCTGCTCATGTGGCTGTACAGTCAGGATGTTACCATCAGTGCTATTTTGTTTGCCTCCGGAGCGGTGCTGGTGGCGGGCCTGCTGGCAGTGACCTTTGGCCTGATTGCTCTGGGACGCAGATTGGGTCAGGGCAGCATGGGCGCATGGCAACTCGCCTGGGCCCGCATCCGTCGGCGCGCGATGGATAACAGCATTCAGCTTATCAGTTTCTCGGTCACGATTATGCTGCTGCTGATTGTGCTGGTCATGCGCAATGACATGGTAGCGCAGTGGCGGGCGCAGCTGCCTGAGGGCACGCCGAACTATTTTCTGATCAATATTACCGAGCAGCAACGTCCTCAACTGGAAGACCATTTCGCCAGTGGCGGCGTCACCGTCGAGCAGTTTTATCCGGTGGTACGCGGACGGTTTGCCGCAGTGAATGACGAGAAAATTCGCACCGATGTAACCAAGGAAGAAGAGGGCAGTGAACAGGAAGGTCGTCGTGGGCTGGGACGCGAAGCGAACCTGACATGGAGCAACAGGCTGCAGAAAGAAAATAAGGTGGTAGCCGGTGAATGGCACGGAGACGCGAAGCCCGCTCTGGATGCCGGGGTATATCCTGTGTCAGTTGAGTCTGAAGTGGCTGACCGGCTCGACATTGCACTGGGGGATAAACTGACCTTCAATATTGGCAGTGAAATTGTTCAGACCCAGGTGACCAGTTTACGGGAAGTGAACTGGCAGACCATGCAGCCTAACTTTTTCTTTGTGATTGACCCGGCCGCCATGGCGGCATTTACGCCTACTTACATCACCAGCTTTTACCTGCCTACCGAGCGAAAGGCTGAGCTGACCGCGCTGATGCAGCCGTTTGCCTCTGTCACAATGTTTGACGTTGACGCGCGCATCAACCAGTTACGGGGTATCGTCGACCAGGTCTCGGTCGCAGTGGAATTCATTCTGGTACTGGTACTGGCTGCGGGATCACTGGTGCTGATAGCCCAGGTTCAGGCGAGCATGGACGAGCGCCTTCAGGAGCTGGCCATTCTGCGCACACTGGGTGCGCGTGGCAGCCTGATCCGTGCCAGTGTGGTACTGGAGTTTATTATTATTGGTGTTGTCGCCGGTATCATGGCTGCGCTTGCGAATGAATTCAGTCTGTATCTGCTTCAGACGCAGGTGTTCCAGATGGATGCCAGCCTGCACGCCATCTACTGGCTGATTGCTCCGCTGACCGGTGCAGTGGTTGTGGGTGTGCTGGGGGCTATTGGCTGCTGGCGCTTGTTGCGTCTGAACACCTCACAGTTGCTGCGCAACATGGTGTAGCGTGTTTTGATAAAAACTAAAAGCCCGCCAGGCATCGCGTCCGGCGGGCTTTTTTATTGAGTTGAGGCTAGCTGTTGTAAATTGCGGTCAGTGCGCTGTCAGCATCCGCATAGCGGAAGCTGAAGCCCGCCTCCTGCAGGCGTGCAGGCACAACACGCTGGCCGGTCAGTACCATGTCCGCGGCTTCGCCCATCAGTAATTTCATCGAAAAAGCGGGTACCGTAAACAGACAGGGGCGGTGCAGGGCACGGGCCAGGGCCTGCGAAAATACCTTGTTGGTGACCGGCTCCGGCGCCGTCATGTTATACACACCCCGACAGCTGTCGTGGGACAGTAAGTAGAGCATGGCAGACACCATATCGTCGATATGGATCCATGACAGATACTGCTCGCCACTGCCAATTTTACCGCCTATCCCCAGTTTGAAGGGCAGTGCCATTCTGGCCAGGGCGCCTTCCCCGGCGTTCAGCACCACCCCGGTACGCAGCAGGCAAAGCCGGGTTTTGCTTTGATCAACGCCCTCGGCAATCGCTTCCCATTTTGCGCATACCTGATGGGTAAATTCATCATGGACGTCGGTGGTTGCTTCTGTCACCAGCGTGTCACCCTGACGGCCATAGTAGCCAATTGCCGAGCCTGAGAGAAACACGCCTGGCGGCGTCTCGCAGTCGTTGATCATACTGGCCAGGCGCGCGGTCAGGGTCCAGCGGCTGTCGCAAATACGCTGCTTCTGCTGTGGTGTCCAGCGCTTATCTGCAATCGGCTCACCGGCCAGATTAATCACCGCGTCAATGGTGTTCATATCGACTTCACTGAGGTCGCTGACACACTCACAGCCAGCGGGCAACAGACGTGCAGCACGGTCTGGTGAGCGGGTCAGTACCGTGATCTGGTGCTCGCGCAGCAGTTCAGGAATGAGGTGGCGGCCAATAAACCCGCTGCCGCCGGTGACAAGTATTTTCATGCGGTTGTCCGATCAGGGCTTATTGCAGGATAACGTCAGCGACACCGAGTCCGAGAAACGCAGTGCGTGAGGCTTGTCGACTTCCACTTCGGCATAGGTCACAGAATGGTGCTCTGCCGCAATTGCCAGTACATCCGCGGTGAGTTTTTCCAGCAGATAAAAGCGGTTATCCTCAACCAGCTTAATAATGGCTTTGGTGATGGTTTTGTAGTTCAGCGCGTCACTCATGTCGTCGGTGTTGGTGGCTGTCTCGGCGTTGTAGCGGATTTTGGCATTCACAACCACGTCCTGTTTATTACGAATTTCATCTTCGTTAATACCAATGTAGGTGCGCAGACGAAGATTTTTGATTTTGATTGTTGCCTCGTTTAACGTCATGATTATCTCTTTGTTATCGTTATCATTAAGACAGGGTAACGTGTCGCCTTATTGAAAAGGAAACCATTATCATGCCTATGGAATTGCGGTCCCCAACAGCCAAGGTATTTCTTGTACTGGCCTGTGTTGTGGTTGTGCTGGCCGGTATCAAGGCTGCCAGCGCCATTATGGTGCCGTTTTTACTTTCTGTTTTCATTGCTATTGCCTGTAGCCCGATTATTCACTGGACCTCGCAATATCGTGTACCAAAATGGCTGTCAATTACGTTAGTAATACTGCTCATCGTCGTTTTTGGTTTTCTGCTGGCCGGTCTGGTTGCGCAGTCAATGACCGAATTCAGACAAAATCTTCCCGAATACCGTGCTCAGCTGGAAACCGAGTTTGCCTGGCTGGTTCAGCAACTGGCCCGGTTTAATATTCATATTAATCGCGAGCTGATTGAATCCCACCTCGACCCGGGTATGGCAATTTCTGTCGCCACCAACTTTATCACGGGAATGGGCGGGGTGCTGTCAAACCTGGTGCTGATCCTGCTGACCGTCATTTTCATGCTGTTCGAGGCAGACACCATTCCAAAGCGCCTGCACATTGTGATGGCAGACCCCCAGATGAAAATTAAACACATCGACCGCTTTATCAAATCCGTTAATAGCTACCTGGCAATCAAAACCATGGTCAGTCTGGCCACGGGGCTGATCATCGGGATCTGGTTATATGTCATGCAGGTTGACCATTTTATGTTGTGGGCGGTACTGGCCTTTATGCTTAACTACATCCCCAATATTGGCTCTATCATTGCTGCGTTGCCTGCGGTTCTGATTGCGTTTGTACAATACGGCGCCGCGTCTGCCGGTTTTGCGGCGCTGGGCTTTGTGCTGACCAACACCATTATGGGTAATGTGGTCGAGCCGCGACTGATGGGGCGGGGCATGGGGCTGTCCACGCTGGTCGTGTTCCTGTCGTTGGTGTTCTGGGGCTGGTTGCTTGGTACGGTCGGGATGTTGCTGTCAGTTCCACTGACGATGGTGGTGAAAATCGCCCTGGAGTCGCGTGAAGAGAGCCAGTGGCTGGCGGTGCTGCTGTCCAGTTCTGCCGATACGCCGTCAGCGGCTGAACAACAGTGACGACGTCTGACCGCTGGCGGGTAGCCGGATGTCAATGATGGCACCGCCAGACGGTGCCTGCTGAATATCGAGCTGGCCACCATAAATACCCACCAGATCGCTGACCACCGCCATACCAATTCCCTGACCTTCGGCGTAGGTATCCAGCCGCGTTCCGCGCTCCAGCAGGCGTGACTTGTGCTCGTCTGAAATGCCAGGGCCATCATCTTCTATGCGCAGCACAAGCCAGCTGTCATCTTCACTCACGTGGATTTTGACCTGGCTGCTGGCCGCCTTGCAGGCGTTATCCAGCAGATTGCCCAGCATTTCCATCAAATCGGTCTGGTCACCCCAAAACCGTGTGTCAGGCTCACACGTCAGTGACAGGGTGAGTCCGCGGTCCTGATAAATTTTGTTCATTGCACTGATAAGCTTTTCCAGCACAGGCCTGACCGGCGTGGCCGTCTGCCAGCCCGTCTGACCGGCCGATGCGCGTTTTAGCTGACGCTGGATCAGCGCGTCAATCTGAAGCAGGGCATCGCGGGCCTCGGCGGATAACGGCGATGCGCCGAGCGCAACGGCCAGCGGCGTTTTGAGACTGTGAGCCAGATCGCCAAGACTGTTTTTATAGCGCTCGCGCTGCTGGGATTCGGTGCGGATCAGGTGATTGATAGAGCCTTTGAGTCCGTCAAATTCAGGCGGGTAATGTTCACTGATCTGCGCCTGTCCACCGCGCGCGGTGTGCTTGATTTCGCTAATGAGTTTGCGTACCGGCAGCAGGATGATATTCATACCAACCAGCAGTAACAGCAAAAGACCGGCCGCGAGCATCAACATGCCTTTCCATACGGTATTAAGAAACGCACTGCGCTCGCTCAGAAACGCGGTTTTGTCGTTGAGCACATAAAAATGCACCGGTTCAAAGTCGTCCTCAGACGCAAACTCGGCGGTGAAAACATAAGAAAAGTACTGATGGCTGTTGTCAAAGTTGGGGCGAACGTTATCCAGAAACGCTTCCTGTCCCACCTTCGGCGCGGCAGGAGGGGATGACATATCGACATTCAGCGCTGACGCAGACTGCCACACCACCTTGTCGCGGAAAACAATCATGCCGACATACCCTGAGTCCGGCAGGTTGAGCTGCTCTTCGTACAGCAGCTCGGGCATCACCGGCACCTCGCCATCCAGTTCAAAGGCCGCAACCAGCGCCAGGCTCATAAGCCTGAGCTCGCTGAGTTTGGCCTGCTTCAGGCTGCTGGTGTAGGCGTTATCCAGCGTGAACACGGTAACCGGAATAAACAGTGCCAGAGCCAGTAAGGCCAGTAACACACTGCGTGTGCGCAGTGACAGCTGTTTCATAAGTTACGGTTAATCCGGTAGCCGCGGCCACGCAGCGTTTCGATGGGTTTCAGCGCGCCGTCCGGGTCCAGTTTACGGCGCAAACGCCCGACAAACACCTCGATAACGTTGCTGTCGAGGTCAAAATCCTGATCGTAAATGTGCTCGGTCAGTTCGGTTTTAGACACAATCTTCTGCGGATTCATCATCATGTATTCCATGACTTTGTATTCATACGCGGTAAGATCCAGCGGAGTGTCGTTCAGCCGGACTTCTTCCGCTACCGTGTCCAGTGAAATGGGGCCAATCGTCACCACTGGGTTAGCCTGACCGCTTGCACGGCGGATCAGGGCTTTTACCCGGGCCAGTAATTCTTCGTTATGAAAGGGTTTGGTCAGGTAATCATCCGCGCCTGCATCCAGACCTTCCACTTTTTCCTGCCAGCGGTCACGGGCGGTCAGGATCAGGAACGGGCAGGCAATATTGGCTTTACGCGCCTGACGTATCACCTCAAATCCGTCTAGCCGGGGCAGCCCGATGTCAATGATAGCCAGATCGTACGGGTACTCATTAAGCTGAAAAAGCGCGTGCTCGCCGTTGTCTGACAAATCCACACTGTAGCCGTGCTGTTGCAGCAACATGTCCAGTTGTGTCAGTAAGCGGCTGTCATCTTCTACTACCAGTATTCGCATTAGTGATCATTGTCCTGGTCTTTATCTTTTTTCTTTTTCACGTTGCGTTTATCGACGTCGACAGACACTACGCGGCCTGATTTTTTCAGTACTTTCACCCGGTACTTGCTGTTTTGCTGGTCTACCCGCAATACCCGGCCATCCACCTCTTTTTTTGCCTGTGCGGCAGCTTCGCGTTTACTGCTGGCACCGCGCTGGTCCTGCGATTGTTGAGCACTGACCGGTGCCGACAACGTCAGCATAAACAGGGTCAGTAACAGCCACACTCGAGATTTCATGTTTCACTCCTGCTGCCCGGATAGTTACCTCGGTACACGCGCACTCTGTGGTAACAGAAAGGCGCACCTGAATCGGAGCAGATGATGTCAATTTAACCGGTAAAGCATGAACGGTGACTGAATGTCATCGTCCACAGTGCCAGTGTACAACGGCGACTGACGAAATGTGAATAACCTCTGTCAGCGAGCGCGATGCGCGCACTGAACTATACTGGTGTAAAACCCTGAAGGATATGACTATGGCTGCGGCTCACTCCAAGGACGAAAACAGCGCATGGCAGAATAAGCTGTTGCCCTTCATGATCATCATGCTGATCACACTGACGCTGTTTTTCTTCATTGCTACGCTGGTTCAGCTTTATGACCTGAATGACCGGGTTCAGAATGCCCCCGTTTTGCCAAAAGCCCAGTTGGAGGCCCCGCCTGCCACTGACCAGCCGCTGGTAAATACCCAGTGGCAGCACCTGATCCTGCTGGAGGCCAATGTACTGGAACAGCGCTATCACCAGGCCAATGTGCTGTTGTTATCGCGGATCTGGACCCGCTATCTGGGTTTTATTACCGGCATGATCATGGCGCTGGTTGGGGCGGTATTTGTGTTGGGTAAGCTACAGGAACCCGCTACCAAGCTGGATGCCTCGGTCACCCTGTCAGAGGGCAGTAAGTTCGGTACCGGTCTGGCAACCCAGTCGCCGGGGCTGGTGCTGGCAACACTGGGCACGGCGCTGATGCTGACCACCATTCTGACGCATCACGAAATCAGCGTCTCCGATGGTCCGGTGTACACCAGCGTGCAGCTTTCCGGCGGCGGTCAGGCCGCGCCATCAGCGCCGCCGCGGCAGTTAATGCCAGACAGCGCGCCGGCCGGTTCTCCCGATGCTGATGTAACGGACATACTTAACGCGGTGCGTGAGCGCCATGGCAACGACAAGGAGAACAACCCATGAAGCGCATGTACATTGTGAGCATGGTGCTGCTTATCAGCAGTATTAGTGCAGCAGCCAGCACACTGAATGGACTGCGGGCGTTGTGGCTTCAGCAGGAATATCCCACCGTGATCCCCCGCTTGCTGGATTATCGCGACGGCTTGTTTGGCCGCAATGTGGAAGTGGACTATATGCTGGCAACCAGTCTTTGTCGCAATCCGGGCGACGATGATCTGGGCCGCAGTTTTCTGGGGCATATTCTGGCGGTGTATGAACTGTCGACAACCAACCGGGTGGTGATTGCCAACGAACTCAACCATTGTCCGGAGCGCAGTGCGCCCACCGAAATTGCCTTTCTGACCAACCGCGCGACCGGTGGCGGCGATGTTGGTGTCAGAGGCAAAAGTTTTTATTTTATTGGCGGAGAAAACCGCGCGCTAGGGGGCGATCCACTGGAGGCAACCCGGGAGATCCCTGATCAGGAAATACAGGCCAGATTGTTTACAGCCAGTCAGCAGACTGAGGCGCGTCAGGCGATGCAGCAACGGCTCGGACCGGACGCCAAGGTGATGACCACCCCACACTATGTGATTGGCAGTCTGAGCGGGCACAGTGACCGGGAAATGACAGAAATTGCCCGTCTGCTGGATGCGGCAATGGACTTTTTCACCCGGCAGTACGCCATCATCCAGCCAGATAAGCTGATCAGCATTTATCTGTATCCTGACGGAAACCTGTTACGTAATGTCGGGGCGAATCTGCACGGGCTGGACATTAAGCGCGGCACTATCGGCTATTCATTTCGTAATGATCTGAGCGTGTCCGCCATTGTTAAAGGGCCCATGACCGGCACACTCAAGCACGAGCTGACCCACCTGCTGGTAAGAACGAATTTCGGCGATGTGCCGGCCTGGCTTGATGAGGGGCTGGCGGCGCTCTACGAAGTGTCACGAATGGAAGGCGACTACCTGCGTGGATTACCGAACTGGCGTGGTCAGGTACTGCAGCGCTACTGGTACAAAACGAATCCAACTCATGATGCGCTGATTGGCATGGACTGGTCGACCTTTGACGGCAACAACCAGTTTCTTGAGCAACAGGCGGTGAACCACGCGCTGGCGCGCTACTGGGTATTATTTCTGCAGGACAAGGCGCTGCTGGCTCCGGTGTACCATGCCATTAAAAATCAGGACTTACGTGCGATGCGTGGCAGCCATGCCGACAATCAGCGGTATCAGATTGAGTCTGCTACCGGCATGTCGATGCGTGACCTGCAAGATGCCTTCTTTGTGTGGTATGACAAAATCAATCGCGCACTGAACAATACCGATATCGCCACTGCACAGCGGGCACTGCATCTGCTTGGCTACGATCCTGGCGAAATTGACGGGTATTACGGTACCAATTCGATACGCGCCGTGAAGGCCTATCAGCGTGACCAGGGCTACGATGAGGACGGCCAGCTGGACGCGGTGCTGTTTGATGAAATTAAAGCAAAGGCTTGGGGAAACCGTTAAGTGTGTCTGCATAAAAAGCCCGTTTGCGCGAGCTTTTCAGCCTACGTGAATGGGCCTTTTCGTTTTAACAGGATTAACCTACCGCAATGCTGTGTATCTTTATGTTTAATAATGACCATCGGGAGCAAAGAAGCTTTCCGGGACCTGTGCCTCGGTAGTTATGTATGTCTGTTTAAAACAAGGAGTGGACGGTCAACGACTGGGCTCAGGGGCCGATTTGGATGCGCAACGCACCGGAAAAGAGGTCCGCTGCAGTCCCTCGTTAAAACTAATCTGTAAATATGACTTGTCCCGAATACTTTGGAAAGGCTTCTCTGAAATCACTTGAATGCCGGCGTGGGAAAAAGACGGTCTTTACATCTTCCATATTGAAATTCACGTTCCCAACTATTCTCCACTCACGCTCGAAATAAAAATTTTCCGGATCGTCATCCGATTTTCTGTGATCAAAAAACTTGAAGTAGCTAAAAATATGAAAATTGAAAAAACTTTGTAGATCAATTACTCGCTTAAATAAGCCTGATACGCCGGGACTGGGGTCCTCCTTCTTGGCAAGATCCTGAAAAATTGAAAATAGATCATGATACTCACGTAACATATTGTCAAAATGCTGTCCTTTGGGAACAGTTTCATACATCCGCTCATATAGCGCATCAGAGCTATGCTCTTCAATTAATTTACGGATTTCATCGGTATCAATATTCTTGCTTTTTTTGACCTTTGCGTTTATCGGTAGATAATGCACTGGGACCCCGCCCGCTTCAGCGATAAACTCTTTGCTGAACGACAAACCGACAGGACTATATTTATCCATGTGAAGTGATAAATCAGAAACCGGAATGTCAGCAAAGCAGGTTATTTCCGGGCTATACATTTCATTAGCGGATATAGAAACACCCGCATTAATAGAGAGATTTCCACTGATCTTAGGATTGTGTGGAGGGTGAGTAATCCATCCATCCGATAATATTTTTAGCAGGAGTTCGAACTGCCTCTGAGCTTCAATTCCTCGACCAACAAAATGGACCAGCTCTTTTGATATATAACGCTGGGTCAATCCTGACACTGCATCCTCCCGGGTTTTAACTTTGCAATAAAAGGCGAGCGTTAGCGAGTCCAGCCCGCGTTTTTTGCAGGCGATTTTTAATTATTTTGTTAGTTGCTATAGGGCGCAATGAAATCAACATACGTTCCCCGCGAAGGATGCGCTTTCGTTCGCAGTATAATTTTGTTCTTTGCTGCTGAAATAATTTCATTAATGGCAGCTTTACGCTCGCTGTAGCCATTACGCGCACCCCATGCAACAAGCACTATGTCTGATGAATCTATAGTCTCTTTAATATACGAATCATTTTCGAGACCAATATGAGCCACTGAACCATTGAAATCATTCGTTTGCACGTAAGCAAACTGGTTTACGATTATGATTTCGTTCACACCATCAAATTCGGGGTAATCTTTCAGAAATATGAGTTTTTCTAAGAATTGTGCAGATCGGTCAGCCACCTCTGAATTGGCCACACTTGGATTTTGCATGATGACACAGACTTTCTTGCTACCACGAGCATTTTTTTTTCTGATAAGCAAACGGTAACGAAATCGACCACAATCGGAGAAGGTCAGTGCTACTGCGGTAATTTTCATATAGCGCTCCGTCTGTTTACCACTAAATATTGTTTTGTGTATAAAATCCTAATCCAAATAGAAGTCAGGGAATGAATTAGTATCTATGGAATTAATCTGCCGAAAGGCGAGTGAAATATTAGTGAAAGACTAAGGTTAAAATATAAAGCTTTAGTTTGATCTGAATACCAACCCGCTAAGCGCGATAGCGGGCTGGTTGAATTTAATGTACTTTGTGAAACGTGTTTTTATTATTCTGAAACTTTTACATAAGTTAGACTACCGTTTTTGAGGTGGACTTTTCCGTCAACACTTGAGACTGATATTTCTCTTTTAAGTGGCCCTAATGCCGCAATAAAGGTGTTGTCTGTTGGCGTTTGCTGATACAGCGGCCCTTGCTGCTCGCCCCAGCTAAGCCAAATCTGATTATCCTTGGTAAATATTTTGATTTCAGGCCATCCTTGTGCTGCAGTGTATCTTCCTAAATATGCGTCATCTAATTTGTTCACTCGTAAGGAGCTATCTAAAGCGTGTTGCATTTCGCGCTGAAGGGTTTTGTTAAATCTATCTAACTCAGCTGCATATCGGTTTTGTGCATCTTCAGGTGAGGTTATAAGGTTATAGATCAAATTTGCTGCCACATGCGGTAATAAAAAGGCGCCTTCTTCATTATAAAAGCTTATTACAGCAACCTGTTCCTCTGGCATGAACGATGCGTGAAAGCTTACTCCGGCATAGCCACCAAAGCGGGTCAGCAACTTTTTACCATGATAATCGGCGATATCCCAGGCTAAACTATAGCCACTTCTGTCGTAGGTAAAGTATCGCTTATCTTGCTCTGCTGTTGCCTGGTGCAATTTGGCGAAGAAATCCGCGTTGTTGGACAGTCGCTTGCTTTGTAACAGGTTAAATTGAAGCCACTTTGACATGTCTGCCAAGTTAGAAACAATGCCCCCTGAAGCATGTAGAGTATTGTCGGTTTTAAAAAGGCCTGTACGAATAACATTACCTTCTTTGTCAGATTCGATAGTGGGAAGTATCGTATTTTCAGGGTATGTACTAATAAATGCACTGGTGTTATTCATACCCAGCGGTACAAAAATTTCATCATGCATTAGCGTTTTCCAGGATTTGCCGGTGGCTTTCTCCATTGCTGTCGCTGCCAGGATAGGGCCTGTATTTGAATAGCGAAACTTACCTGGAGGGGCAACTAAGGTATCTAAATTAAGGGCGTTGTTTACATCTTGCGAATTTTCAAAACCTAGATATGCCGTTTTGAAGGTGTGCTGAATACTGGTAAATCCAGCGGTATGATTTAGCAACTGCCCTATAGTGATGTCATTCGTCGCTATTCGTTTATCACTGATATTATCGGCAAGATAAGTCTTGATTGGCGCATTAATATCAAAACGTCCCTGGCTCTCGAGAGTTTGTGCTAACGTGCCTGTTAATGCTTTTGTATGTGATGCAATTAAGAATGGGGTAGATGTTGTCAATCCGCTACTTTCATTTGCCCCGTTTTTGTTGAGTGTATAGCTGTAGCGAAGACCTGTTGAATCAACAACCGCAATTAACAAGTCGCCTTTTAATTCATTTTGGCGGTAAAGGGTTTCTATATTCTCTGGAAACGTGTTTTGGATGCGAGCAAGATCGGCATTGTTAATGCTTTTTGCCGAAATAGGGTTAACTGACAATGTTGCGAGTGTTGCCCAAAAACTAAAAGGTAAAAATTTCATTATTGAATTCCCAATGTGATTGTTTCAATACTTAGACACGTCACTAGGTAAGATTGGATGCACATTATTAAGCGCTTTCTTGCGGGAGTAACACATAACTCGCCACCGCGCCGAGCAAACTTAGTGTAATAAATTGCGGATTTTCACCAACAAACTTAAGCATCACTTCTAAGATTCTTTGCTCGGATAGACTGGCAAAAGCGAACGCACATATTGTCGCTAAAAGCGTAGCGGCCAGTATTAAGACACTTTTCCGCTTATAACTTTTACCAAGCCTACCTAAGACGGACTCAGTAAAGCCATCATCTAACATATCCATTTTGTAGCTAAGTAACACTTTTAGCTCGTCTTCTGTCATCTTTTTCATTGTTACCCTCCATTCTGCTCTTGGCTTTGTTCTAACCATTTTGAAAGTTTGGTTTTAGCCCGGCTAATGTGTGACTTAACAGTGCCAAGCGGTAACTCTGTAATCGCCACAATTTCTGGATGACTAAATCCAGCGCTATAGGCCAATGTCAGGCATGTTCTTTCGGCCAACGTTAAATGGCTAAGCAGCCTCTCTACCATAATGGTCGGCTCGGCACCGAAAGCGCAGAGCTCTGCACAATCGTAATCAAGTATTGCCGTCTCTTCTGAATAATGAAGCTTTCGCCGCTCATTTAAGAATCGTCTATAAGCAATAGTATGAAGCCAGGTGCTAAAGGACGACTCTGCTCTGTAAGTCGATATCTTTTTATATAGTGTGACGAATACCTCTTGAGCCAGATCATCCGTTAGCGCTGTATCGCCTAAGGTAAGGCGTAGCAAAAACTGGCGAATAGGTTGTTGGTATTTTCGTACCAAGGTCGAAAAAGCATGATGGTCATCTGCCAGAACGATCCTTGATATTAAAGCGGTGTCACTAATCATTTGTTTAGCAGCGCTGCAATGCAAAAAGCAAAGCCAATGAATAACGGGAATACGCCGAAAACCAAACCGATGGTTAAATTGCTAGAGGCGAACCCTGCTGCTAAACAAGCAATACCGACTGAAGTTAGAACAAAGCCTTTTTTCAATTCTGTTGTACTGCTATCAGGATTCGCGCCTAAGTGTTTGAGAAGGTCGGGAGTTAATAGTCCACCGTTTTCCAAATGCTGTTGTAAGGTTTTTTGAACTGCCTTTTTCACGTGCGCTGACAATATCAGGTTTGCCACTGTCACTATTGCAACACAAATCATTGCTGTAATGGGGATCCATAGTTCAGACATCTTTATCTCTCATCTTTAGGTTACATATACTTTCTGAGCATCGAATAATCCGGTTGGCAACATGACAAGCTTTACCAACAACACTTAGACGAATGACAGAATTAGACTCCACGTATTAACAGGTTGTATTCAGATAACTTGTCAATCCGCTAATTAAATTAGAGGCACAGCAAACGACGTTTGGATGCGCTTACTTGAACTTTTAAAGTCATAACCTGATTTTTAAACGTGTTGGCAAATTAACTTTAGCTGTGTGAAATAGCGGTGAAATTTAACTTGTCATTTGTAATGTTTTGCGGCTCGCTAAGTTACCGGTTGGATACTTTGCTCGTTTTAAAGGGGGTCTTTCCAAGATATTAAGGGAAGACAAGCCGCTTTATAATGCGGCTTGTTCAATCGAGTTATTGATGCGTTTTCAGGGTAAATTATCATGTATAGCCGGTAAGATATTCCAACTATCCATTTACTGTTTATTACGAAGTGATTCGATAAAGCTTGCGTCAATCCAATATAAGTCTGACTGAGAAGCTTGTGGGTTGTCTTTTTTCGGTACCATTCGATTAAACATCAGAAACTTACCATCAGGTGTTACTCTTGGCCCACCTTCTTCTGCTTCAGTATTGACTTTATCACCAAGGTTTATCGCTTCCCCCCATGAACCATCCTGAAGCTGGAAACTAATATAGATATCACTGCTGCCAAATCCGTTATCTCTTCGCCCATTCCACATTATGTAGCTTTCATCTGGCGCGATAAAAGGGTGGGCATTCCAGGTGCCAGTATTAATTGCTTTACCAAATGCTACTGGAGGGGACCATTTGCCATTAATGAGCTTTGAATATCGAATAATGCCGTCGCCTTTAGCGCTACCAACTTCATCGATAACCAACATGCCCTTGGTTGATTCAGAAAGACTCATGACGCGTATATCTTCAAAAGCTGGCCCCAGGCTCTGCAATTCTGACCAGCCTTCATTTGTGAGCTGCTTGAATTGTTTACCAAAGTACTGTTTCTTGCCGTCAGGTGATTGGTATGGTGCTTTGGTTTTAGGAGGTAATACCGTCTTAACCCAATGATCGCCAACTCGTCTAAAAGTTACTGATTCTGGTTCTGCAGCATCTTTGGAATGCTTCCATCTGTTGACATGAAATTCATTCATGTCAGGAGAAAAACGACCTGAATCGCCCCAGTGTTCTGTGTTTACGATGCCTAGAGCGAAAGGCTTAGCTGTTTTCCCTGGTGGTTCTTGGCCAAGATACGGACCTTTTAATGTATCAGATAGCTCCTGAGCAAAGCTGTTATATGCCCAAAACGTGAATAATATTGAAATTTTTGTCAGGTAAGCTTTATCCAAAAGCGTGCTCCATGTGTATTTATTCGCAGTTAAAGTAATGAAATTGGCGTTGCTATATTTATTATTTATTTCGCATGTTCGTTATTTTCTGAGAAGCTAAAAGTGTTCCAAGTTGTTTCGTCATTATCCTTAGCTTTTTCTGGAAATAAGATGTTTAGCCAATTACCATCGCGACGAATACTAACTGTAAACATCATTTTCCATGTATTACCTGGAAATTTTCTCCGGGCAATCTGAACTTGTCTGTGAGCGTCTGAATAAAATTTCGGTGCTTTCCCATTATCGGTGTCTCTGGTACCGAAGTAAGGCACCCAAAAGCCAGCCCAGTCTTTAAGCTGCCATGTCCCTACATTTTTCCAATCATTATCTTCGAATATAGCTTCACCCATTTGCGCCGATAGATGGAATTTGTGTAGTTTTTCAGTTTCTGTATTTTGAATGTACAGATCTAAAACCGTCAGTTCCCCTTCGTTGCCTTTGGCACATATATAAAAGTATTGGTCGTCATGCATCACATACACCGTTGCTGATGCCGGGTGTTCAATCTTAGTTGCTGCTTCCCACTCATCGCTTCCACAATGACCGTCAAGTAAGGCTGGGGTATTAGTTTGGTTTATCAATGTCGTTTCTGGCACTTTTGCTTCAATAACCAAGCTATGGCAAGTTCCTGCGATTATTAAAAGTTTTAATAAGTTTTTCATCGTTTCTCAAATACCTATTTCGCTTAATTGGTTTTCTATATCTATTCTCACGTTTTTGTAGCCGAAGAAAAACATGTCAGAGCTTGTGTGAAATATTAGTGAACTGGTCGTGATGTTTGCCCAATTACGTTGCCAAATGGGTCTATAACAACGGCTTCTTTCTTACTTGAGAAATTTATGCTTAGCGGTTTTTTTAATGTCGCGCCTAATTTAAGCAGACGCGCTAAGTCTTGCTCCACGTCTTCTACCTGCCAGTATATTACCGCGCTTTGTGGTGGGTATTTTTCAGATGATTTTATGAAAACAAGTTCAATATCTCCGACTTTGAATTTAACGGACATGTTGTCTTGGTATTCAGGTTCCAGATGCAAAACTTTTGAGTACCATAAAGATGCTCTTTCTAAGTCATTAACTGGGTTGGTTATTTTAGTCACGCTAATAATGTAAACCTCCCCTAATTAGTTACACCCATAATTAGAGGTTTCGGCCAGTTCATGCTTGGTTAAATATTCCCATGGTGTCAGATCATTCAGCGCATCATGGGGGCGCTCTTCGTTGTA
>NZ_JBFNPK010000016.1:0-79856 GCF_040812025.1 Alteromonas nitratireducens | reverse complement strand
GAGAGTAGCACACCGCCAGGCTCCCAATTCGAAAAACAAAGAACCCAGCGAAAGCTGGGTTTTTTGTTTTCAGAACTGGCACTGACGTGCCACTTCAAAGAGCGACCTAACCCATCGGGTAACAATCTCAGGTCGCGAGTTCTGCATGAAGCGTAGAGTAACAACCCATCCGTGGTGCTACGTCCAGTCTCGCCATCCATGGCGAGCCGCAAATACCTAACGAAGATAATCAATCTTCGTTCGAGACGGTATTTGCCCGAGTGCGGGCCCAAGCCCCATGTGAGAGTATGTCTCGCGCTGAAAGCGTCGTCACGAAGTGAACTGTCCCTTGCCGGGGCTCCTAATTAAGAAGAAAGCCCAGTCTGACGACTGGGCTTTTTTTTGTTTCAGCGGCTAAAACAACGACCGTCATCCCGGAAACCGCGAAGCGGTTGTCCGGGACCTCCCTCCTCAATCGTGAAGTCAAAAACAACGCACGGTCATCTAGGAAATCGCGAAGGGGGAGCTGGGGCCCCTGCATCTAGTTGCGAAATCAACAAGCGTGTCGTTGTTTAAACAGCTATACACCGTTCATCTCAGATATTTAAGGTATTTATCGCGCTTTTACTTGCATCAAACTTGCGGTCGTCCTACCGTAACTGAAAGCGAAATCTTAAAAAGATCACAGATTATTTTTATCTGATGAAATAGAAGTGCCGTTAGGCAGGTCTCTTAGATAACACGACTGTTCGTGGAAGGTTAATGGTTTTTGTTGAGGACAATAAAATGAAACAAGTAAAAAAGACAACCGTTGCATCGGCATTAGGCGCCGTAGTGTTTGGCTCGTTGGCTTCCACAGCAGTTATGGCTGACGCCAATCCGTTTGGTATGCAGTCATTAGAATCCGGTTATAGCCAGTTTGCTGCTGAAGGTAAATGCGGTGGCGACAAAGCAGGTAAGGAAGCAAAGTGCGGTGAAGGCAAATGTGGTGGCGATAAAATGGCTGCCAAAGAAGGTAAGTGCGGCGAAGGTAAATGTGGTGGCGATAAAAAAGCTGCCAAAGAAGGCAAGTGCGGCGAAGGCAAATGTGGTGGCGACAAGAAAGCTGCCAAAGAAGGTAAGTGCGGCGAAGGCAAATGTGGTGGCGACAAGAAAGCTGCCAAAGAAGGCAAGTGCGGCGAAGGCAAATGTGGTGGCGATAAGAAAGCTGCCAAAGAAGGCAAGTGCGGCGAAGGCAAATGTGGTGGCGATAAAAAAGCTGCCAAAGAAGGCAAGTGTGGTGAAGGTAAATGCGGCGGCATGAACTGATCGTTGCCTGCGCATAAATTCCCAACAACGCGGCGGCTTAAGTCGCCGCTTTTTGTTTACGAGAACATATAATGAAAGCTATTACCGGCGCAGGGCTTGGATTACGACGCGAAATGCTGCCAGCGCTGTTGCCTCAATTACCCGCTGAGGTCGATTTTTGGGAAGTGGCGCCAGAGAACTGGATACCGCTGGGTGGCCGCTATCGTGAACAACTGACGCAATGTGTTAGTCAGGCGCCGTTCTCGACCCATGGTTTGTCATTGTCCATTGGTAGTAGTGACAAACTTGATATAAATCTTATTAAAGACATCAAAGCTTTTTTAGATAATCATGGCATTTCTTTATACAGCGAGCATCTGAGTTACTGTTCCCATAACGGGCATATGTATGATCTGATGCCAATACCCTTTACAGAAGAGGCAGTCAGACACGTTGCTGCACGAATAAAACACGTCCAGAGCATTCTTGAGCGCCCCCTGGTACTTGAAAACGTATCGTATTATTTAGCACCTGGGCAGGAAATGTCAGAAGCCGAGTTTATTAACGCCGTGCTGGACGAGTCTGATTGCCTGATGCTGCTCGATGTCAACAACGTGTACGTTAACAGCATCAATCACGGCTACAATCCCGTCGACTTTATTTCGTCGCTGCCATCAAAACGCATTGTTTATGGGCACATTGCCGGCCATTTTGATGAAGCTGATGACCTGAAAGTCGATACCCACGGTAGTGATGTCATCGAGCCTGTCTGGGAGTTACTGCGCAAAGCCTATGAAATACACGGCGTATTTCCAACGTTGCTTGAGCGTGACTTTAATATACCGGCTATTGATGTTCTGATAAGTGAAGTCAGAAAAATTAAAGCAATTCAGGAAAGTGTAAAGCGCCAGCCTGGCGTAGTTAAAGGCACCGCATAGATGCAAAAATTTTCGCAGATACAGGAAGAATTTGCCCGGGCGATAAGAAAGCCAGAGAGTTACCGCCCCGTCAATAAAGATGAAGCACGCCGGTTGCACGTTTATCAGTCGCTGTTTTTCAACAACGTGGAAGGCTTTCTGTTAAGCGGTTTTCCGGTACTTAAAGACGTCCTTACACAATCGCAATGGGATACGCTGGCGAAGACATTTTTTGCCGAGCATCATGCCCGCAGTCCATACTTTGTCGACATTGCCAAAGAGTTTGTCGAATTTCTTTCTGCGTCGTCGTTTGTGCACGCTGAGTTGCCTGATTTTGTCAGTGAACTGGCGCATTACGAATGGCTGGAGCTCGATCTTAGCGTTCGCAAACAGTCACTGCCTGAAAAGCCGGTGAGCTTTGATCCCGACATGCCGCTAGTTCTGTCTCCACTTGCCGCACTGGTATCTTATCGGTATCCCGTGCATCGCATCGGTGCGGACTTTCTTCCTGACACGCACGCTGATCCGCAGGAACGACATTACTATGTTGTTTACCGTGATGCAGATGACGACGTGCAGTTCATCTATTTAAACCCGGTGACCGCCCTGTTGCTTAATTTATATGATGAGGCCGACCAAGGATTACTGCCCGGTGACGTACAGAAAAGGTTAATGGATGCGTTACCCCATTTGTCACCCGACATGGTTATGCAGGGGACATTGGATACCCTGCGTCAGATGGTGCTGAAACAGGTACTGATTGCGGAGAGTCACTGAGTCGTCTTTGGTGTAAAGGATAATTGGTCGCTTTCTTCCCTGAAATACTGTCATTCGCGCGGTGTTTCGATTACCATTTATCCCCATTTTTTTGTGTAAAACATGATAGGTAGTTTTCATGGCTGACAACGCAGATTTCAAAGAAGTTTATAACAAGTGGTACTTCCTCGGTTCACTTATCACACTACTGGCCTTTCCGCTGATGCACATCATTTGCGGCTGGTTCACTTTCTGGCTGTAACAGACAAGGTTGTGTTGTGACTGCCGAGTATATTAAATCCGTTGTAAAAACCGTTCCTGATTATCCAAAACCAGGGATCCTCTTTCGTGATGTCACCAGTGTGCTGGAAGACCATAAAGCATTCAGTAGTTGCATCTCTTTGCTGCTCGAACGCTTTCAGGGCATGGGCTTTGATAAAGTCGCCGGTACGGAAGCCCGTGGCTTTTTGTTTGGTGCGCCGCTGGCTATTGAAATGGGGATTGGCTTTGTTCCGGTAAGAAAGCCAAATAAACTCCCAAGAGAAGTCGTCAGTGAGAGTTATGAACTTGAATATGGCATGGATACGCTGGAGATCCACAAGGATGCTATTAAGCCCGGAGATAAGGTGTTGCTTATTGATGACCTGCTGGCGACAGGAGGAACCATTGAAGCATCTGCGAAACTGATTCGCCGGTTGGGTGGCGAGGCAAAGCATGCCGGCTTTGTGATTGGGCTGCCAGACCTTGGTGGTCATGAACGTTTAAAGAAAGCAGGGATAGAGAGTTTCACTCTGTGTGAGTTTGACGGCGAATAGGATGTCTTCACAAATATGAGTTATCAGGTACTAGCGAGAAAGTGGCGTCCCGGTAAGTTTTCCGAGCTGGTTGGTCAGGAACACGTGGTTTCTGCCATCTCTAACGCGCTCGACAATGACCGGCTTCATCATGCGTATCTTTTTACCGGTACCCGGGGCGTAGGTAAAACCACCATTGCGCGTATTTTCTCAAAAAGCCTGAATTGCGAAGAAGGACAGGGGGCGAACCCGTGCGGACAGTGCGCAACCTGCACTGAGATTGAGCAGGGCAACTACGTCGACCTGCTCGAAATCGATGCGGCATCGCGCACAAAAGTGGAAGATACGCGCGAGCTTCTTGATAACGTTCAGTACAAGCCGACCCGTGGGCGTTACAAGGTTTACCTGATCGATGAAGTGCACATGCTGTCAAAGCACAGCTTTAATGCGCTGCTAAAGACACTTGAAGAACCGCCACCACACGTCAAGTTCCTGCTAGCGACAACCGATCCGCAGAAGCTGCCGGTCACCATTCTGTCACGCTGTTTGCAGTTTAATCTGAAAGCACTGTCGCGAGAGCAAATCACCGGCCAGCTTGAACATATTCTGAATGCCGAAACCATTCCGTTTGAGGCGTCTGCACTTGGCCTGCTGGCCAAAGCGGCCCAGGGAAGTATGCGTGATGCACTGAGTCTGACAGACCAGGCCATTGCGCAGGGAAACAACCAGGTTACTGCGCAGGTTGTCACCGATATGCTCGGGCTGATGGATAAAAACCATCTGCTCAAGCTGATTAATGCGGTCATCAAAAAATTGCCACAGGACGTCACCGGACTGATCGATGCCATGGCGCAACAGTCACCAGACTATGCCCAGGTGCTGTCCGAACTGAGTAGTTTGTTTCATCAAATCGCACTGACGCAGTGGGTGCCTGACGCCTGTAAACTTGAGACGTCTTCTGCCCGCGCTATTTATGAGCTGTCCAGGCGTATCAACCCAGAGCAGGTTCAGTTGTTTTACCAGATAGCGCTACAGGGCAAGCGGGATCTCCCGTATGCGCCGGACGGCCGGGCCGCACTGGAAATGACGCTGCTGCGGATGATGACATTTGCCCCGGCATCCCCGGTGGCCTCATCTGACGACGTGATAAGTCAGGCTCCGGTGGCTGTTCCGGCTGCTGCAAGCACGACAATTACATCTGAAGCCTCGTCGGAGCCGGATAATAGTGTGCAGCACCCTGAGCAGACTGTTGCAGACAGCGTCGAGCAGCCCGCGCCAATGCAGGAAGTCCGCGCTGATGAGGCAGACACACCGCCGTGGGACAATCAGGCAGTGTCAGAAGCAGAGCAGGCGCCAGTACCGGATAATGAACTCCCTGCATCGGTGGAACAGGATGACACCTTCGCACCCCCGTTTGACATGGGGCCGCCGCCAGAAGCCTACAACGATGATATTCCACCCCAACAGGATGAGTCAGAGCACAGTCAGCCAGCGTATGCTGAGCCTGAGCAAAAGCCGGCTAACCAGGAAGCATCGCTGAGTGCCACGCAGGAGATGCTGGCGCTGAGACAAAAGCTCAAGCAGTCGCGCCAGGAGGCGCAGGCTGAATCGGCAAAAAAGCCTGAAGCCCCGGCAGCTAAAGCCTCTGTGCTGCCGCTGACCAGTCAACAACCTGCGGACGCAGAAAACATCTCGCCCGGGATGTCACCGGCTGATGATTCAGAGGGGGCTGCTGCACAATCCCGACATTCTGCTGAGAACCCGCCCGCTGAACCTGCTATGCCCGGTGAGTCCGACAGCAATACTGACCCGAATAACGTACATGAAGCCCACGACACGGTTACCGAACAGCCTGTGCTGGACACCACACAGCGTCAAAAGCCCATACAGGCGTTCCTTGATAATGGTGAAAAGCTGCTTCATGCCCGTCAGATTGACAACTGGAGCAATCTGGTAGAGGCGATGCCTGTGGCAGGGTTATTAAAACAACTGGTATTGCATTCAGCCTGTTTTCGCGACGGCACGAATGTCCGCCTTGAACTTGATGAAAGTCAGGCCCATTTACTGAATGAGAGTGCGGTTGCACAGATAAAAGAGGCGCTGTGCAGCACACTGAACGAAGACATCACGCTGGTGATTGAGCCGGGTAAACCCGCGTCGACACCATTTTCACTTCAGCAGGAGATTCACTCCATGCGTCAGTCTTATGCGCATGAAGTCATTGAAACTGATGAAACCATCAGGGCGATAATGGATGAGTTTGAGGCATCTGTCGTGCCCGATTCCGTTAAACCCTGTTAAACGAACCTACAACGAGTGAGTAAAGCATATGTTTAAAGGTGGTATGGGAAATATCATGAAGCAGGCGCAGCAAATGCAGGAGCGCATGCAGAAAGTCCAGGACGAGCTGGCAAGTCTGGAAGTCACCGGACAGGCAGGAGCGGGCATGGTGAAAGTCACACTGACCTGTAACCATAATGTACGCCGCGTCGAGATCGATCCGTCATTGATGGATGACGACAAAGACATGCTGGAAGATCTGGTGGCGGCAGCATTCAATGATGGCGTGCGTCGCGTTCAGGAAACCAGTAAGGAAAAAATGAGTGAAGTGACCGGCGGAATGCCACTTCCTCCTGGCTTCAAAATGCCGTTCTAGGGTTATTCAATGAAATTCAGCCCGCTGTTGTCTGAACTTATCCAGGCGCTTACCTGCCTTCCGGGCGTTGGTAACAAGAGTGCGCAGCGCATGGCATTTCATCTGCTTGAGCGAAATCGTGATGGCGCGCTGAACCTCAGTCAGGTACTGCTGCAAGCGATGGAACATATCCATCATTGTGAACAGTGCCGAACGTTCACGGAAGATACCCTATGTGATATCTGCCGCCATCCTGAGCGCCAGGAAAGCGGCCTGCTTTGTGTGGTGGAGAGCCCGCAGGACGTCATGGCGGTAGAGCAGACGCTGTCATATCAGGGGCAATATTTCGTTCTGATGGGACATTTATCACCCATTGATGGTATCGGTCCGGAGGAAATTGGCCTGGATTTGCTGGAGCAACGTTTCAGCAAGGGCGCAATCAACGAAGTGATTCTGGCAACCAATCCTACCGTTGAAGGTGAGGCGACCGCACACTATATCGCACAGCTTTGTGCGTCATACGGCATTGATGCCAGTCGGATCGCGCATGGCGTTCCTGTAGGGGGCGAGCTGGAGTACATTGACGGAAATACGCTTACCCACGCATTTTCCGGGCGCAGGAAGCTGTAATCGTTTTGGTGACGGGCGCGCCGAGCGCACCGTCACCTCACTATCCCGGCTAATTTTTTCCCCACATCGCTTGAAATCATCATAATCAGCCCCTACCTCAGGATGGACAACGTGATCCATTAGATGAGGAGATTTTGGATTATGGCTGAAGCAGCCCACAAAGAGACACATGGCTTTCAGACAGAAGTAAAACAACTTCTGCATTTGATGATTCACTCGCTGTATTCAAATAAAGAAATATTTCTGCGCGAGCTGGTCTCAAATGCCGCAGATGCCGCAGATAAACTTCGTTTCAAAGCGCTGGAAAACGATGCGCTGTATGAAGGTGACTCAGAGCTGAATGTTAAAGTCAGCGTCGACAAAGACGCGGGTACCGTGACCATTACCGACAACGGGATTGGTATGACCCGTGATGAGGTCATGTCGAACCTCGGCACCATTGCCAAGTCAGGTACCAAAGACTTCTTCAGTAAGCTTTCTGGCGATGCTGCAAAAGACTCGCAGCTGATTGGCCAGTTTGGTGTGGGTTTCTATTCTGCCTTCATTGTTGCTGACAAAGTCACGGTGCGTACGCGTGCAGCCGGTGTTGATGCGTCTGAGGGCGTAGAATGGGTGTCAGAAGGTGAAGGTGAATTCACCGTGTCTGAAATCAATAAACCGACTCGCGGTACTGAGATTGTGCTGCACCTTCGTGATGATGAGAAAGAGTTTGCCGATACCTGGCGCCTGCGCTCTATCATCAATAAATACTCCGACCATATCAGCATCCCTGTGCTGATGTGGAAAGATGAAGTGCCGGAACGCGACGGTCCTGATGGCGAGAAAATTCCTGCCGAGCCGGGAATGTGGGAAGCCGTCAACAAAGCGACGGCGCTTTGGACGCGTGAAAAATCAGAGATTTCTGACGAGGAATATAAAGAATTCTATAAGCATGTCTCTCACGATTTTGCCGACCCGCTGGCATGGGCGCACAACAAGGTTGAGGGTAAAACTGAGTACACCAGTCTGCTGTATATCCCGTCTAAGGCGCCATTTGATATGTGGAACCGTGACCAGAAACATGGTCTGAAGCTGTACGTCCAGCGCGTTTTCATTATGGACGATGCGGAACAGTTTATGCCGGTGTACCTGCGCTTTGTGAAAGGTCTGCTCGATTCAAACGATCTGCCGCTGAATGTGTCACGTGAAATTCTGCAGGATAATAAGATCACTCAGGCGCTGCGCCAGGGCTGTACCAAGCGTGTACTCCAGATGCTTGAGCGTATGGCCAAAAACGACAAAGAACAGTATCAGGGCTTCTGGAATGAATTTGGTACGGTGCTGAAAGAAGGGCCTGCTGAGGACTTCAGTAACCGTGAAAAAATTGCAGGACTGCTGCGCTTTGCGTCAACGCACAACGATAGCAGTGCACAAACCGTTTCGCTGGATGACTACATCGAGCGCATGAAAGAAGGTCAGGACAAGATCTATTTCGTGACGGCGGACAGTTATGAGGCGGCCAAGTCCAGCCCGCACCTGGAGATCTTCCGTAAAAAAGGTATCGAAGTACTGCTGATGGGCGAGCGCATCGACGAATGGCTGATGTCACATCTGAGCGAGTACAAGGAGAAACAATTCCAGTCTATTGCTAAGGCCAACCTTGACCTGGGCGACCTTGAGGACGAAGAAAGCAAGAAGGCACAGGAAGAGGCGGAAAAACAAGTTGTAGGCGTGTTGGAGCGTGCGAAAACTGCACTGGGTGATAAGGTTATTGACGTGAAATTCACCCATCGTCTGACCGACTCGCCAGCCTGTATTGTTGCAGATGATGCGGGTATGAGCACGCAGATGATGAAACTGATGCAGGCGGCAGGACAGCCGGTGCCTGAAGTGAAATATCACTTCGAGCTTAACCCTGAACACCAGTTGATTAAAAAGCTGGCCGACATGCCGGATGAAGATCTGTTTAAGCAATGGGTTGGCGTATTGTTCGATCAGGCTGCGCTGTCCGAGCAGGGCAGTCTTAAAGATCCGTCCAGTTTTGTGAAAAACCTTAATGCGTTGCTGATGACGCTCGCAAAGTAACGGGTTGCTCACATTGTTAGTGAAAAACGGGCCTCAGGCCCGTTTTTTTGTTTAAGCGTGATATTTCTGGCTGTTTTTGAAGGAAAAGCGCGGTATTGCAGTGGTTCAATAAGTGTACGCTATTAGTCGTAAGTCACATCTGGCGTTGGCTGTAAGACTTGTCAGTCACGGCACGAGTGTGTAAAGTGCCGAGAGTTTACAGTTATCGATTATCGGAGAACGCTCACATGCGAATCATTCTTCTCGGCGCTCCGGGCGCAGGAAAAGGAACACAGGCTCAGTTTTTGATGGGAAAATACGGTATCCCTCAAATTTCTACCGGCGACATGTTGCGCTCGGCGATTAAAGCGGGCACTGAACTGGGCCTGGCGGCAAAGCGTGTCATGGATGAAGGTAAACTGGTATCCGATGACATCATTATTGGTCTGGTCAAAGAGCGTATCGCTCAGGACGATTGTAAAGACGGATTTCTGCTGGACGGTTTTCCGCGCACGATTCCGCAGGCTGACGCGATGAAAGAAGCCGGTGTGGTTGTCGATCACGTTATCGAATTTGACGTCCCGGATGATGTTATCGTTGAGCGTATGGGCGGACGCCGCGTTCACCCCGCGTCCGGTCGGGTTTATCACGTTGTCTACAATCCGCCAAAAACAGACGGTAAAGACGATCAGACCGGTGAAGATCTGATTATCCGTGATGATGATAAAGAAGAAACCGTACGTAAACGTCTTGGTGTCTACCATGAGCAGACAAAGCCACTGGTAGATTATTATCAGCAGGAAGCCAAAGACGGCAATTGTAAGTATCATCGTCTTGACGGCACCCGCCCTGTTGGCGAGGTCAGCGACGAACTGGCAACGCTGCTGGGTTAACACGCCATTATCTTTTCTGAAGGCAGGGTTTCCCTGCCTTTTTTGTTTGTTCCCGATTGTCCTGCTTACCCTTGCTAAAAGCGTGGTGTTGGGGTACACCTAGATCCCATATTTTTGAAGCGCAACACGGATGATCTTACATGGTTCTACCTATTACGGCATTTTACGCCAGCCTGCTCGGCCTGTGTTACCTGTATCTGTCGATGCTGGTGATTGGCGTACGGCGTAAAAATCGCATCAGCCTGGGCGATGGCGGCAACGAAGACCTCCGAAGACTCAGCCGGGCGCACGGCAATTTTAGTGAATATGTGCCCATTACCCTGTTACTGATAGCCTGTCTTGAAGCCAATATTGGTCAGATCTGGTGGATACACCTTCTGGCGTGTGCGCTGTTATTCGGCCGCCTCCTGCATGCTTACGGTATACGTCAGCACGCCGGTGCGAGCTGGCAAAGGCTGGTTGGTATGCTGATGACATTTGGTGCGTTGTTATGCACGTCGGTAGCGAACCTGACCCATTTACATTTCGCACTATGAAGGCGCGCTCGATTCACGACATAGTGACACCCTGTTGCCTGCTTGATAAGCCACGGTTTGTGAAAAATAGTGCGCGCGTCAGTGACCACATCCGTAACGCAGGAGTAAGCTTTCGCCCGCATGTCAAAACCCTCAAGTCGGTAGAGGCAGCGCGATATTATGCCCCGGCCGGCAGCGCTATTACTGTGTCCACACTGGCAGAGGCTTATGCGTTCGCTGAAGCGGGCTACACCGATATTTTATATGCCGTCACGCTGACACCCAACAAACTGGATGCGGTGTTTTCACTGCTGCGCCAGGGCGTACATCTGATTGTTATTATTGATAGTCACGCCGCACTGAACGCACTGCGGGACAATCTTATAAGTGGTGGGCCAACCCTCAGTGTCGCCGTTGAACTTGACTGTGACGGCGCACGGGCTGGCATTGCTGCCAATGATCCGGCGCTGATTGAGCTTGCCAGCGCGATCGACAGCACAGATGGCCTGACCTTTCATGGCCTGGTAACGCATGCGGGGGCATCCTATGGCTGCTTTACCGAACAGGAACGAACCAGTATGGCCAGCCAGGAGCAGTCTGCCTTACTCACTGCTGCGGAGCGTCTTGAGCGCGCCGGACTGACATGCCGGATGCGTTCGTTAGGCTCGACACCCACCGCGCTGACTGATATCGACCGGCAGGGGATCACAGAGATCCGCGCCGGTGTGTTCGCCACATTCGACTGTGTAATGGCGAACCTTGGCGTATGTGATATCAATGACATCGCCCTTAGTGTGCTGACCAGGGTTATCAAGGTCGACGCTGCTTCACAGCGTATTATTGTCGATGCCGGCTGGATGGCGTTATCCCGTGATACCGGAACGCGCGGACAATGGCGGGATTGCGGCTATGGTCTGGTTTGTGATGAGTATGGCAACGTGCTGGATGGCTGGCGTGTAACGCAGGCCAATCAGGAGCACGGTATCATAGAATATGCCGGCGACAAGACAGACACCGTGTCACGTTTCCGGTTTGATCAGCTTTTACGCATACTGCCTGTTCACGCGTGTGCAACGGCAGCCCAGCACACGCACTATCACCTTACCGAAGGCGATAAGATTGTCGAACAATGGACAAGTATCGGGGGCTGGTAACTGCCCAGCCTGATACCTACATTAGCGATGTCAGTGTTCTTGCGGGTCGTGGAAGATAGTGGTCGTCCGGATCCAATGAAAACAGCACTCGATGGGCTTTACCTCTGACAGCATCCTCCGGTACAAACCCGAAGTAGCGGGAATCGCGGCTGTTGTTCCGATTATCTCCAAGCACCAGAACCATGCCATCGGGTACGCATATCGGACCAAAATCACTACGCGCCATGCGAGCCGGGATCAGTTGGATCTCATGGGCTTTGGGGCCAAGCTGCTCGCGGTACCTGATGCCTTCTGTCTGCGTCAGTACCACCGGCTCTCCATTCACACTTAACTGGTTATTATGCATGCTGACACAGTCTCCCCCCAGCGCGACGGCGCGCTTCACAAGACGGGTTTCTGCTACGGTATTATCGATGATAACGATATCGCCGCGCTCAATGTCGCCTGTTTTCATCAGCGTGACATCACTAAAGGGAAGACGAAGGGTATAGGCTGTTTTGTCGACCAGAATGCGATCGCCCTCCATGATGGTGGGTTTCATCGAACCGGTCGGCACATCATACCAATCTGCGAAACTGCCCCGCACGGTAAAAAGCAGGAGCAGGAAAACCAGTAGGCCCCGGTTATGGGTCCAGAAAGCGACCATATGTCTAAGAAGGGAAGTGCGTGCTGACACCATGAGCTTGTCCTTAAGGTACGAATACTGACTAGGACGGTGTCACAGCAGGAATAGTTGCATGTGAAATGTTACAAAATTTGACAGACAACCTGATGAGCCGGGAAAAGCCGGCTCATCAGGCTGTGTTCGTCACGCTTTATTATGGCGTTGCTGTAATACGGCAAGTACGTCAGACAGTGACAGGTCACTGGCCTGCAGCAATACCGTCAGGTGATACAGCAGGTCTGCTGCCTCGTTTTTCAGCTCTTCAGTGTCCCTTACTGTTGCTGCAAGTGCGGTCTCAACACCTTCTTCGCCCACTTTCTGCGCGATGCGCTTAATGCCGCTGGCATAGAGTGATGCCGTGTAACTGCTGTCAGCATCAGCCTGCTTGCGTGCGGCCAGCACCTGTTCGAGGTCTGCCAGAAACGTAAAGGCTGGGGTATTTCCGTCAAACCAGCAACTTTCTGTGCCGGTGTGGCATGTCGGTCCTTGCGGTTTTGCCAGTACCAGCAGAGAGTCTTTATCACAGTCTGCTGCCACACTGACTAATTTCAGGGTATTGCCGGAGGTTTCACCTTTCGTCCACAAGCGGTTTTTTGAGCGGCTGAAAAAGGTCACATTGCCGCTATCAAACGTATGCCCAAGGGCATCCTGGTTCATATAGCCCTGCATCAGGACCTTGCCCGACATGCTGTCCTGCACAATGGCCGGCAACAGGCCGTCCATTTTATCCCACGCAAGGGTTTGTATTGTGTCCTTAACAATGATCATACGGTGTGTTCCTTGTCGGATAGGGGATGATGGCGCTTGCGGATCGGAATTCCCGCACTGACCAGTGACGCTTTAAGCTCATCAATACTGATCAGGCCTTTATGAAAGACAGACGCAGCCAGTGCGCCGTCCACGTCGGCCTGGCTGAATACGTCTTCAAAATGGGCTATCGCACCTGCACCACCCGAGGCGATGAGCGGAATGTCACAGACTGCTCTGACGGCCTTAAGCTGTGCAATATCATAGCCTTTCCGTACCCCGTCCTGGTTCATGCAGTTAAGCACGATCTCGCCGGCGCCGCGGCTTTGCACTTCTTTGATCCAGTCCAGTGTTTGCCACTGGGTTTGCTGGGTACGTGATTCATCGCCGGTAAATTTATAGACTTCATAGTTACCGGTGGCGTCGTTATAGAAACTGTCGACCCCGATCACCACACACTGCTGACCATACACGTCATGCAGCGCATTAATCAGATCCGGATCAGACAGCGCCGGTGAGTTAATCGAGATTTTATCCGCACCCATTTCAAGAATGCGGCCGGCATCTTCTACAGAACGGATACCACCGGCCACACAAAAGGGAATGTCAATCACCCGGGCAATACGGCTTACCCAGCTTTTGTCCACCACCCGGGCATCGGAACTGGCGGTAATATCATAGAACACCAGCTCATCGGCGCCGGCTTTGGCATACTGTTCGGCCAGTGGCACGATGTCGCCAACAATCTCATGGTTTCTGAACTGAACGCCTTTGACGACCTTTCCGTCTCTGACATCCAGGCAGGGGATTATGCGTTTTGCCAGCATGCGATCGCCTCCTTTACCGTAAACTTGCCTTCCAGCAAGGCTCTGCCCAGGATCACCCCGCTGACGCCGGTTGGCATCAGCGCTGCAATATCGGCTAAGCCGCCAATACCCCCTGATGCCTGCCATTGTATGGCGGGGAACCGGACTGCCATATCGCGATAAAGGTCCACATTCGCTCCCTCCAGGGTGCCATCGCGGCTGATATCGGTGCACAGCACGTGCCGGGCATCTGCGTCAGCGAAGTCATCCAGTAAGCGTTCCAGCGCTACCCCCGAATCCTTCTGCCAGCCGTGTGTTGCTATTAGTCGCTCGCCGCTTTCGCTGATATTAACATCCAGTGCCAGCACAATGCGTTCGCTGCCGTAGGTTGTTATCCATTGTTTCACTAACTGAGGCTGACTGACTGCCAGCGAACCAATCACAACCCGACTGACGCCTGCGTCAAGCAACTGGGCGACGTCCGCTTCGCTGCGAATACCACCGCCAGCCTGAAACGCCATCCGTCCGGTATCTACCATCGACTTGATCAGGCTCAGTTGTCGCTTGCTGGTGTCTTTTGCACCGGTCAAATCAACAATATGCAGCCATGTTGCGCCGTCGTCGGCATAGCGGTGCACGGTGTCCACCGGGTCAAACTGATACTGGGTAGTCTGGTTGTAGTCGCCCTGATAAAGACGCACCACCTGCCCGTCAATAAGGTCAATTGCTGGAATAATCATTTACAGGTTCACAAAATTAGTTAAAAGCTGGGCGCCCGCTTCACCGCTTCGTTCAGGGTGGAACTGGACGCCAAAGAAATTCTTGTTATGTATGGCAGCAGAAAAGCGGCTGCCATATTCACAGGTCGCCAGCGTGTGTGCGTACACGGGAATGGCGAAGCTGTGAACGAAATAAAAATACGTGTCCTGAGGAATACCCCGGAACAGCGCGTCGTCCTGGTGATGGACGGTATTCCACCCCATATGGGGAAGACGCTGACCGTTTGCTTCCAGGCGTCCCACGTGCCCCGGCATCAGTGCCAGACAGGGTTCATTGCCTTCCCGGCGCTCAGCCGAGCTTTCTACCATAAGCTGCATACCCAGGCAGATCCCGAGCACGGGCTGCTCAAGCTGCTGGATCACGTTTATCAGTCCCTTTTCCCGGATACTCTTCATGGCCGCAGGGGCGGCACCGACACCGGGCAGGAATACTTTGTCAGCACGGCTGATATTCGCATGGTCATCAGAGACCGAGACGGTGACGCCGAGTCGCTCCAGCGCAAACCGTACCGAAGAAATGTTGGCGCAGCCGGTATTCACTATCACAATACGTTGCATTACAGCGCTCCCTTACTGCTTGGCAGGGCGCTACCCTGGCGGGTGACAGCCTGCCGGAGGGCTCTGCCGAACACCTTAAACAGACTTTCAACCTGATGGTGCGCGTTGCCCTCCGTGGTTGACAGATGCAGAGACAGTCCCATGCTTTGTGCCAGGGAATAGAAGAAATGTGGCACCATTTCGGTGGCCATGTCGCCAACCTTGTCACGGCTGAATGTTGCGTCAAACTTAAGGTGCGGACGGTTGGAGATATCCATGATGCACTCGGCGCGGCATTCGTCCATGGGCAGAGCAAAGCCAAAGCGGCCAATACCGCGCTTATCGCCCAGCGCTTTCTTGAGCGCTTCACCAATGGCCAGTGCGGTGTCTTCTACACTGTGGTGGTCATCAATGTGCAGATCGCCCTTTACACTGACATTCAGCACAATACCACCGTGTGTCGCTATCTGGTCCAGCATGTGGTCAAAAAAGCCAATGCCGGTATCAATAACTGACTTATCGGATGAATCGAGGTCAACATGCACCCGAATATCGGTCTCCGACGTGGTTCTGATTACGTCTGCCGTGCGTGACTGCCTTGTCAGTGTCTTTTCAATTTCCTGCCAGTTAAGCGTATCCCGGTTATAACGCAGTCCGCGGATCCCCATGTTCTCAGCAAGCTGCATGTCTGTCTCACGGTCACCAATCACGTATGAGCGGGTAAAGTCGACGCGGCCCTGCTGCAGATAGTCCTTAACCAGCCCAAGCTTAGGCTTACGGCAACTGCAGTTATCCTCTTCAAAGTGCGGGCAAATCAATACGTCGTCAAACTTTATCCCCTGACTTTCAAAAAGCTGCATCATGGCATTGTGAGGGGGGTCAAACGTCGGTTGCGGGAAACTGTCGGTGCCAAGCCCGTCCTGGTTGCTGACCATCACAAGGCGATAGCCAGCCTGCTGCAATGCAAGCAGAACAGGAATAACATCAGGTTCAAACGACAGTTTCTCTAGGCTGTCGAGTTGTTTGTCGATGGGCGGCTCTTCAACGAGCGTCCCGTCGCGGTCGATAAATAAAATGGGCTGTTGACTCATGCCGCTCTCTCGTTAATGAAGGTGGTAATTAAGGATAACAGTCGTTCGTGCTGCTCGTCGGTGCCAATGCTCACACGCAGACAGTTGCTGAGGTTAAGCTGTTTTGACTGATCGCGGATTAACATGCCGTTCTCAACCAGAAATGTCATCAGTGCAGGTGCTTGCGCGTAGCGGAACAGCACGAAATTGGCGCGCTGGTCGCCGACAATCTCTACTCCGGGTAATGCAGAAAGTGCCGTTGTAAGACTGGTTTTGCGCTGGTTAATGGCTGCAACCTGCGTTGATAATCGCTCCAGTCCGTCATCAGACAGGGCCTGGGTGGCTATCTGCGCAACCGGATCCGGTATCGGATAGGGCGCGATAACTTTTAACAGCGCGGAAATCACTTCCGGTTGCGCCAGGGTGAAGCCACAGCGCAATCCGGCCAGCGCAAACGCTTTAGACAGGGTTCGCAGGATAACCAGGTTGGGGTAGCGCCCAATCTCGGCAGCCCAGCTACTGTCTGGATCAAACTCAATGTACGCTTCATCCATGATAACCAGTGCCCGATCAGCCATCGCATCAAGAATACGGACGACGTCGTTTTTGTCGACTGCAGTTCCCGTTGGGTTATTAGGGGCACACAAAAAGACCAGTTTAATGTCCCCGGTTGCACAAATGGCGTCGGTATTCAGGCTGAAATCATCATTCAACGGTACCTTTTTCACGCCAACATTGCAGGTTTCCGCACTGATCGCGTACATGCCGTAAGTGGGAGGGCAAATCAGAATGTTGTCTGTTCCCGGCGTGCAAAACGTTCTGATAAGCAGCTCAATCCCTTCGTCAGCGCCCCGACTAACCATAACCTGGTTGTTCGCCAGCCCGGCATAGCGGGCATACCCCTCGATGACAGAGGCGGGCTGACACGACGGGTAACGATTAAAGTGAGCCGCATCAATATCAAATGCGTTGCTGTACGGCGACTCATTGGCGTTTAGCCAGTCCTGACCACCGGCATACAGGCGGCGTGCAGATTCATACGGTGTCAGAGGGACCAGATTGGCATTGATCAGTTTGTCGCTGATGTGGCTCATGACTGCTCTCCTTCATTTAATGCTGCAAGGCGAACGGCAACCGCTTTTTCATGGGCATCTAACCCTTCGGCACGGGCCAGGGTCATGATCGCCGGTCCCAGGTTGCGCATGCCATCTGCAGATAACTCCTGCACGGTATACCTGCGCATAAAGTCTGCCAGGCCAAGGCTGGAATAATTGCGTGCGTACCCATAGGTAGGCAGCACATGGTTTGTGCCGGATGCGTAGTCACCGGCAGACTCAGGAGACCAGGGGCCAAGAAAGACGGAACCGGCGTTGGTGAGCTCGTTGAGCAGGTCGCGCGCAGACTCGCACTGTACAATCAGGTGTTCTGGTGCGTAGCGGTTGCTCACGGCAACGGCTTCTGCTAGCGAATCAGTCAGAATATAGCGGGCATTTTCCATCGCTTTGCTGGCGATAGAATTACGTGACAGCGTTGCCAGCTGGCGTATCACTTCGCGCTGAGTGTCCTTAAGTAATGCCTCACTGGGACTGACAACAATAGCCTGGGAATCCGGCCCGTGTTCGGCCTGAGAGAGCAGGTCGGCAGCGACAAATTCCGGGTTCGCGTTAGCGTCAGCCAGTACCAGAACCTCAGACGGACCGGCAGGCATGTCAATGGCAGCACCATCAGGACGCTGGCTGACCTGTTGTTTCGCTGCGGTCACGAAGCTGTTTCCCGGTCCGTATATTTTATCTACCGATGGAATACTTGCTGTGCCAAACGCCATTGCGGCAATGGCCTGAGCTCCGCCACACAGAAATACCTCTGAAATGCCGCATTTTACCGCAGCATACGCAATTTCAGGGGCAATGCTGCCATCTTTTCCTGGCGGCGTACACAGTACCCGTCGCTGACAGCCCGCTACCATCGCAGGTACACCGAGCATCAGCACAGTTGAGGGCAGTGGCGCACTGCCGCCGGGAATATACAGGCCGACGATTTCCAGCGGCGAAAAACGCAATTCACAGCGAACGCCGGGGGTAGTGGTGATGGTAATATCGTCCGGGCGCTGGGCCTCGTGAAACTGTTTGATATTGGCAAATGCAATATCGATGGCCTGTGCAACGTCGTCGCTGACCTGCGCGGCAAGCGAGGAGAGCGCGGAGGATGTCAGCGCCAGAGAGGGTAACGTCGGACAATCGAACTGTCGGGTTAACGCCAGTACGGCATCATCGCCGTCATCCTTAACCTGCTTCAGGATCGCACTCACCGTCTCATTCAGACGTGCCGCATCAGCCATAGCCGGTCTCGAGAGGGCCTCGTCCTGTTGCTGGGGATCTAAGGATGACCAGGTAATTATTGTCATACGGTTACCCCATCATTTTCTCAATGGGCAGCACCAGAATGGAGCTGCAGCCCAGTGCTTTCAGTTTTTCCATCGTCTCCCAGAACAGGGTTTCGGTGGATACCACGTGTACGGCTACCGATTGGTCGTTACCTGCCAGCGGTAACACGGTCGGGTTTTCTGCGCCAGGCAGCAGCGCTTTCACTTCTTCAAGTGCAGCTTTAGGCGCATGTAACATGATGTATTTACTTTCTTTGGCCAGCATAACGCCATCGATACGCGGTGTAAGACGATCAATCAGCGCTTGCTTTTCATCACTTAGTTCACCGTCAGCGCGCTGGATCAGTACCGCCTTTGAGCGAAAGATAACGTCGCGCTCAACCAGACCATTAGCTTCCAGCGTGGCGCCAGTGGAGACCAGATCGCAAATGGCATCGGCTACTCCGGCACGTGGCGCAACCTCGACAGATCCTGTCAGCATGACGGCTTTGGCATTAATGCCCTGGTCGCGAAAATAGCGTTCAAGCAGAAAAGGGTAGGTGGTTGCGACACGTTTACCTTCAAGTGACGCGGTGCCCGCATACTGCATCTCATTTGGTACCGCTATCGACAGACGGCAGCCACCATAATCAAGCCGGCGAAGCACGCTGAACTCTGCAGGTTTGCCGGCGGCCTGACGCTCCAGCATTTTTTCTTCCAGCTCGTTTTCACCGATAAACCCAAGATCGACAACGCCGTCCATCACCAGTCCGGGAATGTCGTCATCGCGAACGCGCAGCAGATCGATATTTTCATTCGTCGAGTGCGCGATTAACAGGCGGTCGCGGATGTTAAGTTTGATACCAATCGCTTTCAGTAATGCGATGCTGTCATCACTGAGTCGCCCCGATTTCTGTACTGCGATGCGAAGTCGCTTGCTGTCTGTCATAGCATGTTCCCTTATGAGTCGATGTAAAATTGCAGCGCCTGAAAGCAAAAACCCCCGAAAGTTTCCTTCCGGGGGTCGATATTAATGCAATCAGCGCCACTGGAAGGAAACAATAACCTTCCAGCACATACCTGAAAGGTTATGTGTTGTGATGGTGATGATGAATGTTCAGCGCGCTAAAAGTCATAAATCTGGTGTCTCGCAAATAATGCTTGGGACGATAGCCAATCGTCTTTACGTTTGCAACCAAAAATTGAACTCTTTTGTTTTAATCATCTAAAATTTAGGGAAGAAACGTGATTTCACGGCGTTTCTTGCCGATAAGATGACAGTTATTTAATGAATTGAAGGTCGCGAAAACGCATGTACAATGATTTGCTTTTCCCCATATTGCCGAGAAATACCAAGGTGCCGGTTACTGAAGATAACCGTATACAGCGTATTTCGCGCCCGAAAAAGTCAGAAGCACTGAATCAGGACGAGCGGGAGCAGCATGACGAGACACGCAAGGTGGATGAGACGCAACTGCGCGAAACCCATCAGCGGGTAGAACGTCGGCGGGAAGGAGACGATGAGTCGCATCAACAGGAGGCGGAAAGTGAACAGCGCCGCGCTGACAACAACGCCAGTGAGGCTGAAGAGACTACCGCAGCGGACGAGACAAGCGCCGACCAGAATAGTCAGCGCCGTAAACATTTAGATATCTACATCTAAGGCGGTGTCCAACCCGCCAGAGTCTGTCAGTTCAGTTCTTTGTCTTTCCAGAACTTGGTGCCTTTGACGGTCGCCTGAAGCGCCAGTCCACTTTCTGTCATGGTGTAGACCGTCACGTTACCCAGGTAGCCTTCACCTTCCGCGGAAGCGCCTTTTTCGCCCGCTTTCGCTGTCGCATCAGCATTGCCGCCCACGGTCCAGCCATTCTCAATAAAGTAGTCCAGCGATGCCTCACTGTGGAAGACCATGACAATACGGTAATCCTTCGCTCCGAGTCCAAGGCCTACGCCACCTTCCGCCATGTTCATGTAAGTCCGCTCACCAGTACGCCGGTTTGTCACAACGCCATAGCCGGTGCCGGCAGCAAAGAAGATGACGTTCACGTTCGCATTACTGAATACCGCATAGCCGGCGGCATTACCAATTTGCGCTTTGGTATCGGGTTTCTCGTTGTAGAGGCGGGTCAGCGTTTTATCCTGCATAGTCAGGATTGATTGTCGCTTTTCTGCAACAGTACCATCTCCCATCGAGGCGCAGCCGGTGATCAGGAACAGGCCGGCAAAAAGCAGGGTTGTCAGTTTTATCGTATTGATTTTCATTAATTTCTCCAACATTTATGCATGGCGTGAGTATAGCTCACATTGTGGGACAACGATGAAAATTCATCAGTTTTTATTACAGACAACCTGGGAATTGCAATAACCGTGCACAGTTTTGACCAGCGGAAAGGACGCGCTACCCGTTGCGCAGAGAGATAGAGACGGGACGCGTTTTGTTAAGGCGCCGTGGGGGCCGGCGCCAGCGCAGAGAAATCGTTCTGATTAATGCCAGGCAATTTCCAGCTCAAGTGTGCTGGTTGATGCTGGCTGTCCGACCATTTCTTCATATGGCGTAGTTTGCTTTAACCATACCTGATGAAACGGCTGGTTATGAAAATGTGCCTTGATTTCGCTCAGGCAGTGAAATTTTCTGGGGCGCGCTGAGGCGTCCATCAGCACAGTACGTGATTCGGTATCACCCGTGGCAACGAGATAGTCGCCACCTTCGATTGATTCAATATACAGGTTCATTGTTCGTCCTCGGCATAAATGACTGCTCTGGTTAATTAATAGTCAGAGATGGCGGGGACGATCATTAAATCGGTGTAACACTGTGCTAGTGGCGTTTCCACCAGTGTCGGCGACACACTATCAGGCCTAGCTGTTCAAGTTCGTATTTCAGTTGCTGGCGGTCATCAAGGTTGAGAAATTCACCCACCTCTACGATTTTAGGGCCGTCCACAATACGGATTACCGGCAGATGCCAGTCGTGTGCGGGGTCATCAAACTCAATGTGACAGGACGGACGCTGAAATTGCAGGGCAGGAATACGGTGATGTGTTGTCACGTGCACGCTTTGCGGGCAAATCTGAATATGCTGACTGCGGTAGGTATACCTGGATACCCGGTACATCAGCAACGCCAGTAAGCCTACTTCGAAGCCTGCAAATGGCAGGATCATCCAGACACCCACAAACAACCAGCCGACAGCAATTACCCCGACAAACACCGCCATCGCGGTCAACAGTAACTTGGTATCCCTCCACGTCGCGGAGCGATTAGGATGTAAAATAATGCAGGTGCATGCGTTATCTGACTCAACCCTCACCATAGGCTTATGTCCGGACGGGCAGATTAACAATCTGTTAACTATGCGCACCGACCCCTGCTTTGTAAAATGAAAGTTCATTAATTCGTGGTCAGTGTCTTTGATTATCAGGCACTGTATTTTGATGCGTTAATCTGGCACTCTCTCGCGCCATGCGCGCATGATAATTAAATGAGGTACACAAGGCGTGAGCCGTTTCACCGATATGCCTGTCAGGCAACTCGTCTTTTTTCTCCTGATAGCCGGATGGCTGACGCTGGTGGTCAGTCAGCCTGACTGGACAACGCTGGCGTCCGATTTTGGTGGCTTTGGTTTGCTTGGCGTGGTGGGGGCTATCTTTGCGAATGCAACCGGTGCCGGTGGTGGGGTGATTTTTGTGCCGTTTTTCAACTATCTGAATTTCAGTGCACTGGCTATTGTGGCTACCAGCTTTGCGATCCAGTGCTGTGGGATGACCGCCGGAGCACTCTCATGGGCAGCGCACGCCCGGCAGCAAACCGGTATGCAGTGGTCGCCGCTGCGACGAGGCCTGTTGCTGACGGTGCCCGCTTCGTTATGTGGGATCTGGCTGGCCCAATACGGTGCGGACGTGACACCGGGCCTGGCCGTGTTAAAAGGCAACCTGGACAACCTCCATCTTGGCTTCGGCCTTTTTTCTGTCTTTCTGGCACTGGCCATTTATGGATCTGTGTTTGTCCTTCACCGGGTTAACAACAAAACGCAGGTGACACTGCTTGATACCCTCGCACTCCCGGCCATTGGCTTTGTGGGCGGCATTGTTACCGCCTGGCTGTCTGTTGGTGTGGGGGAGCTGGTAGCGGTGTATCTGATCATTCGTGGCTTTAATGTCACTATGTCAATTGCGCTCGCTGTGATTCTGACGGCCTGTAGTGTCTGGGGAGCTATTACCTACCACCTTTTTGTCACCGGCGCGATTGTCACTGAGGTTGTCCTGTTCGCAGGGGCGGGCGCCGTGGTAGGCGGCATCGTTGCCAGGCATGTTGTGCTGGCGTTCTCGGCGCGACGTCTGAAGCTGTTCTTCGCCACCTGGGTATTGTTGATGGGCCTGGGCAGCCTGCCTATTTACTGACGCACTGGACGGCTGTTCACAGATTAGGCACAGTAGACAACATGGTTTCACCTGTATGGGGAAAGCGCGATGACGATCTACTACCAGCCTCACTCGCCGTACCGGCTTGCGCAGCCTGAGTGGTCAAAAAATGCGGTGATTTATCAGGTGAACACACGGCAGTTTTCCCGTTCAGGGGATTTTGCGGGTGTTGAAGCCGGCCTGGACCGGATCCGGGAGCTCGGTGCCACGATCATCTGGCTGATGCCGATTCATCCGATAGGGGAAAAACACCGCAAAGGAAAACTGGGCAGCCCCTATGCAGTGAAAGACTATTTTGGCATTAATCCGGAGCTGGGCGATGCGCAGTCGCTGACTTCACTGATAGCGGCCATTCATCGTCGGGGCATGCGGGTGCTTATTGACTGGGTACCCAATCATAGTGCCTGGGACAATCCGCTGGTCGAGCAGAATCCGGAGTGGTACGCCCGTGATCATGCCGGCCATTTCCGGCCCTCACCCTGGTGGGACTGGAGCGATATTATCGAGTTCGACTATAGCGCTCCCGGACTGCGCAAGTACATGATTGACGCCATGTGCTACTGGGTGAATACCTTTGATATTGACGGATTTCGCTGCGATGTTGCCGGCTACGTTCCTAATGACTTCTGGGCACAGGCGCGCACTGCGCTTGACGCCATAAAACCCGTTTTTATGCTGGCCGAGTGGGAAAGTCGGGATCTCCATGAGAAAGCGTTCAATATGACGTACGCCTGGTCCTGGAATGAAACGCTGCATGACATCGCGAAGGGTAAGGCAACCTGTGACCGTTTGCGCAAGTACTATTCATGGAACGAACGAGCCTGGCCTGAACAGGCCTACCGTATGACGTTTGTCAGTAATCACGACAAAAACGCCTGGGACGGAACGCAACATGAACAGTTTGGCGACTGCCTGGAAGCGGCTATTGTCCTGTCAGTAATCGGTGAGGGTATGCCGCTTATTCATAATGGCCAGGAAGCCGGTGAACGCAAACGCCTGGCATTCTTTGAACAGGATCCGATTGACTGGCAGCCCGATCCTGTAGGGGATTTATATCAGCACCTTATCCGGATTAAAAAGCGTATCCGGGCGTTGCACAACGGTCCCTATGGCGCGCGCATGATTCAGGTGGCTAACTCGCAGATGTCACAGGTACTGAGTTTTGTCAGGCACAAGCACGGCCAGACAGTGTTTGTGATCCTAAACCTGTCAGACCGTCCTGCTACCGTCCGGTTTGACGGTGGTCTTCATCACGGCATTTTTGAAGACGACAGGCGTCAACGCAGGCGCACGTTTGATCATGACAGTCTGGTTGATTTGGCTCCCTGGCAGTACCAGATCTGGTTGAATGGGGTGTAAGGTTTCGCAGGCTGGTTGAATCCTGACCAGTTGACAGGAAAATCCCCCGTCAGTCGGGAAACTTTGGCATAATGCCGTTTTTTAAGAATGATTCAGGACGTTATGCCGCAATTACAGTCCGTTTTCAGTGCCGATGGCCTGCTCGCAAAAGTCATAAAAGGGTTTGTGCCAAGACAGGCGCAAACGGATATGGCACATGCAGTTAAGCAAGCACTGGATAGTCAGCACAGCCTGATTGTTGAGGCCGGCACGGGAACCGGCAAAACATTCGCTTATCTCGCCCCGGCGCTGTTGTCAGAGGGCAAAGCCATTATCTCTACCGGCACAAAAAACCTGCAGGAGCAGTTGTACCACCGTGATTTACCCATCGTAAAAAAGGCGCTGGCGAGTCGTCGTAAAACAGCCTTGCTGAAAGGAAGGGCGAATTACCTGTGTCTTCACCGACTGGCTCAGCATGGCGGTAACTCTACGCTGGTCGACAGTGAGGTGCTCGACCAGCTGTCCAGTGTTAAAGCCTGGTCGACCACCACCAAAACCGGCGATATGGGTGAGCTAAAGTCGTTGCCCGAAGATGCGCGCGTGTTGCCTATGGTGACCTCCACGGTCGATAACTGTCTTGGGCGTGACTGTCCCGACTATGAAGACTGCTATCTGGTCAAAGCCCGGCGAAAAGCACTGGATGCCGATATTATCGTGGTGAATCACCATTTGTTTTTTGCCGATATGGCACTCAAGGACACGGGCTTCGGTGAGCTTATCCCGGAAGCGGACGCGATTATTTTTGATGAGGCTCACCAGATCCCGGATATTGCCAGTGACTACTTTGGTGAGGCGCTGTCTACCCGTCAGATCCAGGATTTGGCAAAAGATATCACGCTGCTATATCGCACTGTCCTGAAAGATGCTGCGCAGCTGGACACAGCAGCCGAGAAATGTCGTCTGATTGCCGCCGACCTGCGCCTGATGTTTCCCGAGACGCCGCAGCGAGGAAACTGGGCCGAGGCTCTGGAGCGGGACGATGTCCGGCGCGAAACCGGAAAGCTGGCTGAGGCGTTGGGCGTGTTACACGAGGTGGCTAAACTGCATATTGGCCGTGACAAGGACCTCGATAATTTATATGAGCGTATCGTTGGTATTCGCGAGCAGCTTGATGCGCTATGCGACGCGCAGCAGGATGGTGTGAGTCTGTGGTATGAAACCACCACACGGCATCTTGTGATGCATCTGACGCCGTTGTCAATTGCGGCAAAGTTCCGGCGCTTTGTCTCGTCGCCTCCGCGCGGCTGGGTGTTCACCTCTGCCACCCTCATGGTCAATGGCGGGTTTGAACATTTTCAGCGCAGAATGGGACTGGAAGACGCCAAAACATTGGGGCTGGACAGCCCGTTTAATTACCAGCAGCAGGCCATGTTGTGTGTGCCCCGGTATCTGCCTGAGCCAAACAGTTTCGATATGCGGGACACGCTGCTGCAAACGGCAAAACGGATTATCAAAGCCAGCCGCGGGCGGTGCTTTTTGCTGTTTACCAGTCACGCCATGCTGCGTGATATTGCCAGCCGGCTGGAAGGCGAGGTAGACAACCCCTTGCTGGTTCAGGGCACCACCACCAAACAGGCGCTGCTTGATCAGTATCTCACCGATAAACGTTCGGTGTTGCTGGGCACGGGCGCATTCTGGGAAGGGGTTGATGTGCGGGGTAATGATCTGGTTTGTGTCATGATTGATAAATTGCCTTTTGCGTCGCCTGACGACCCGTTGCTGCAGGCGCGTATTGAAGATGTCAAAAAGCGTGGGGCGAACCCGTTTGCAGCGATCCAGATCCCGCAGGCCGTGATTACTCTCAAACAGGGGGCGGGGCGTCTGATTCGCGACCCCAGCGACCGCGGCGTGCTGGTCATTTGTGATAACCGGCTGGTGACCAAACATTACGCGAAAACGTTTGTTGCCAGTTTACCGCCAATGCGACGTACGCGAAGCCTCGAACAGGTAGAGGCATTTCTGGATTCCTTACATGATGAGACAACTGCATGAACATTCTTGCCATTGATACCGCAACTGAAGCGTGTTCAGTTGCGCTGAAAACATCAGACGTCATTGTTGCCCGGTTCGATGTCTGTCCGCAAAAACACAGTCAGTATTTACTGCCAATGGTGGATGATGTACTCAATGAAGCCGGGATGACACTCGACCAGCTTGACCTGCTGGCTTATGGACGTGGGCCGGGGAGCTTTACCGGGGTACGCATTGCGACCGGCATGGTACAGGGGCTGGCATTAGGCACCGGGTTGCCTGTCGCGGGGGTGAGCACGCTGGCAGCAATGGCATGTCAGGCACACAGTGAAACGGGTGCCAGCCGCGTCGCTGCCGCGATCGATGCCCGCATGGGAGAGGTGTATTTTGCTGTCTACTCGTTTAGCGATAGTGCGGTGCCGCAGGTGCTGGTGGAAGAGCAGGTTTGTCCGCCGGCAGATGCCCTCAGCCAGCTCGCCGGAATTGAACAGGCCTGTTGCGTAGGCACAGGCTGGCATGCCTATCCTGAACTTACCCCGTATGCGGGAGATCAGAAGGTTGGCGTGCTGTACCCGTCGGCTGAGGCCATGCTGGGGCTGGCACAAGCCGCAGCGGCGTCAGGACTTACTACCGATGCGACAGGGGTTGAACCGGTTTATCTGCGCGACAAGGTGACGTGGAAAAAACTCCCCGGGCGGGAATAATTCAGGCGCGATGTTTGCTTGTTCTTTGGGAGCGCGTGATGTTGCGGTGTGCGTGGCTGTCTGCTGCGCACTGTAACAACAATGGCGCAACGTTAACCCGAGGTCTATTTGGCTCAACCATGCCGCCAGATGAACGTCAGACAGAGCAAGCATGCAGATAAACAACGTTTTAACGCCCATTGCCAGCGAGAGTGCGACGAGAAAACCACACCGTGTCCAGGCCATCCGCCCTGACGCGCCGGCCCAGGACGGGAAGCCGGGCGGTGCGCCGTCGCTGGTGGTTTCCCCGACGGAGGATGACGTGCGACGTGCCAGCCAGTACCAGACATTCAGCCGCGAACAGGGCAATCCCCGGTCTCAGTCTGCGCTTGCCACCTACCAGAGTCTTGAAAAACAAAGTCAGCGTGAACAGATCCAGTCAATGTTTGGTGTGGATACCTACGCCTGATATCCGGTGAACGTCCTGGTGCATTGAGTGTCCAATGCCTAAGTGCCTGATTAAAAACGTGTCAGTTTGCTGAATTCAGCTTGCGTTCATGAAACAATGGCATACTGTAACGTGGTCGTGAAGCAAATCAATGCTGAGGGTTGAGATGAAAATTAAAGCGTGCATTGTTGGACTGGTAACACTGCTGTCTGGTTGTGCCATCGTTCCGGACAGTATTGATGTTCCTGAGGGGACAGAACTGGTCAGCTACTCAAAAGCGGTAACGTCGGGCAACGCGTCACTGGGTAAACCTGTTCGTTGGGGAGGCGTCATTGCCGGGGTTGAGAATAAGCCTCAGAAAACCTGGATAGAAGTGGTGCATTTTCCGCTTAACCACTACGGGAAACCCTTACGCAGTGAAGAAACTATAGGCCGCTTCAAGGTGGTCATTGACGGGTTTGTTGACCCTATTGCCTTTGAAGAGGGCAGGCTGGTCACATTTATCGGCACGCTCGGTAACCCTACCGCGGGCATGGTTGGAGAGCAGCCTTACATGTATCCGACGTTACAGGCGCAGGACTATCACATGTGGCGCAACCAGACGGTCTATGACGTCTCCAGCTTCCAGTTTAATTATGGTTTAGGCTGGTACTCGCCTTTTTATCATCCGTATTATTTTCATCCATGGGGCGTGGGACCTGGCTGGGGAGGCTGGGGAGGCTGGGGGGTGACACGTGTTCGCGTTGTAGAGCGTGGTAACTCGCCATCAAGAGTCAGGGTAAGTCAGCCCCGTCAGGCGCCGCGCGTCAGTAACGCGAACCAGCACCCGAAAATGCAAAAGGAAGATCGCAATTAGCGTTCACGATGAGAATAAAAAAAAGCGGCAGCGAGATGCCGCTTTTTTGTTTTCAGACCGGCAATGACTTGCCGGCAAGCGGCAAATGTTGTGCCGTCTGAATTCGTGTTATGCTCGCCCGCAGGTTATGACAGGCTGAAGTCACTATGAAAGAACGTTGCTTTTCACTAAATACCGTCACGCTGGCGGCGCTGGATAATGAGGGGGAGGGCCCCGTTATTATTGGCCTACATGGTTTTTTAGATAATGCCAACAGCTTGCTGCCTCTGATGCCATATTTTCATCGTTACCGTTTTATTGCACTGGATCTGGCGGGCCATGGTCGCTCGTCACATCGCAGTAAAGACGCGGAATATAATCAGGCTGATTATCTGCAGGATCTGCATGCACTGATCACGCATGAGGGCTGGTCTAACGTGATTCTGCTCGGACATTCGTTAGGCGGTATTCTTGCCACGCTCTATGCCGGGCTGTTCCCGGAACATGTCAGTGCGGTCATTAGTCTGGACTCCTGCGGTCCGTTAACCCGTCCCGGTGAGTCTGCGGCTACGCAAATGCGGGAGGCGATTGTGAGTCGCGCGGAAAAGCGAAGCAGTCAGCCCGGCGCCGCTAACCTGGAACGCGCCGTAGAGGCCCGCTGCAAAGTGTCAGACATGCGGCCTGACGATGCCAGACTGATTCTTGAACGCAACATGCTCACTCAGCCTGATGGCACGCAAACCTGGTCGAGCGACCCACGGGTCAGAACCAAATCAGTACTCCGGATGACGGAGTCGCAGGCGCAGTCTGTGATGAGGTCGATTGACTGTCCGCTTTTGTTTACCGCAGCGTCAGACAGTTTTAAGAAAGCGCGGGAGGTATATGGGACACGGCAGGCATGGTTTGCTGATGCACGGTGTATCGATTTTGAAGGGGGACATCATGTGCACATGGAACAGCCCGGGGAAACGGCAAAAGCGATAATTCACTTTGTTGAACAAATGTAAACTGTAACATTTATTTTTTGCTGTTCATCCTATACTATTCGCAAGTAATCAGACCAGTTACCCGGCCGCACGAATAACGCGTTATCCGTTACGCCGCATAATAATAAATGAAGGAGGTTTTGGTGGAAAAAACCTGGCTTGAACACTACGACCCACGCGTATCTGCAGAGATTGATCCGGACCGATATTCTTCTGTTGTTGATATTTTTGAGCAGTCGGTTAAGAAATTTGGTGACAAAACGGCCTATATAAACATGGGCCAAACGATGTCATTCAATGAGCTGGACAAGCAGTCAGCGCAGTTTGCGGCGTATTTGCAACAAAGTGGCCTGAAACGCGGTGACGCTGTCGCAATCATGATGCCGAACCTTCTGCAGTACCCTGTTGCTATGTTTGGTATCCTCCGGGCGGGTATGGTCGTGGTCAACGTCAATCCGCTGTATACCGCCAGAGAGCTCAAACACCAGTTGAATGATGCCAATGCGAAAGCCATTGTCATCGTTGAAAACTTTGCCTGTACTCTGCAGGAAGTGGTTGCCGACACCAATGTTCAGGATATTTATCTGACATCACTGGGCGATATGCTGCCTGTGCCGAAACGCTGGATTGTTAATGCCGCAGTCAAATACATCAAAAAAATGGTACCGGCGTATTCATTAAGTAAAACCACCTCCTTTATTGATGCGATTAAAAAAGGTGCAGCTTACTCCTATGAGCGTCCGGAAATCAGCAATGATGAGCTGGCTTTTCTGCAGTATACCGGCGGCACAACCGGTGTCTCGAAAGGCGCTATGCTGACGCATCGCAATATGGTCGCCAACCTGGAACAGGTGTCGCAAATTCTTGAAACGGTCATTGACAGCGATGAGGACCTGGTGGTCACAGCACTGCCGCTGTATCACATCTTCGCGCTGCTCGCTAACTGCCTGATGTTTGTAAAATACGGGTGTACCAATCTGCTGATTACGAATCCTCGCGACATGCCTGGTTTCGTCAAGGAGCTCAGCAAGTATCCGTTTACTATTCTGCCAGGCGTTAATACCTTGTTTAACGGGCTGCTCAATACGCCGGGATTCAGTGAGCTGGATTTCAGTAAGTTCAAGTTTGGTCTCGGCGGAGGCATGGCTGTTCAGCGCCCGGTGGCAGAGAAATGGCAAAAAGTGACAGGCACCGTTTTGCTTGAAGGCTACGGGCTGACAGAGTGTTCGCCCGTGGTAACGGTCAATCCGCCTCAACTGGAGTCGTATAAAGGCTCTATTGGTATGCCGGTACCATCAACCGACATTCGTCTGCTGGATGAAGATGGTAATGAAGTGCCAAACGGTGAGCCGGGCGAAATGTGGGTTAAAGGTCCGCAGGTCATGAAAGGTTACCTGAACCGTCCGGATGCGACCGATGAAATTCTGAAAGACGGCTGGCTGGCGACCGGTGATATTGCAAAAGTCGATGATGACGGATACTTCTACATTGTTGACCGTAAAAAGGATATGATCCTGGTCTCAGGCTTCAACGTGTTTCCTAACGAAATTGAAGAAGTGGCCGCAATGCATGAACAGGTCATTGAGGCCGCAGCGGTTGGTGTGCCACATGAAGTCAGCGGTGAAGTGGTTAAGTTGTTTGTGGTACGCAAAGACGATAACCTGACCGAAGAAGACGTTATAGCGCATTGCCGGAAACACCTTACCGGTTATAAAGTGCCTAAAAAGGTTGTCTTTAAAGACGATTTGCCTAAAACCAATGTAGGTAAAATTCTGCGTCGAGAGTTGCGCGACTAACCTGCAATCAGACTAGGGAATGACTGACAACCGGCATCACCACAAGGTATGCCGGTTGTTTTTTTTATAATGCATTATCAATATATTACAACCAATGACGCGCTCAGAAGCGTGTGCGAAAGCGCATCCACTAAGGCGGCTGTGGCACTGGATACCGAGTTTGTCCGGACCAAAACACTCACCCCCCATCTCGGCCTGGTGCAGTTATACGACGGAAACCAACTGGCACTGATTGACCCTCGCGCTGTCACCGATTTAACGCCGTTACAGGCGTTACTGGAAAATCCGTCGGTCATTAAAGTGCTGCATGCCTGCTCAGAGGATCTTGAAGCCTTTCGTAGTGGGCTTGGCACTATTCCGTCCCCTGTATTTGACACCCAGTTTGCAGCGGGTCTGCTGGATCTGGGGCCAAGCCTTGGCTATGCGCGGCTGGTTGAGCTGTTATGCGATACGGTGCTGGATAAAGGCGAATCAAGAACAGACTGGCTGGCGAGGCCGCTGTCGGAGCAGCAGCTCAATTATGCAGCGAATGATGTGCTATACCTGTTGCCCGCATACGAGAAACTCGCTCGTGATATTGATGACGTGGGCAAACGGGATTGGGTCTATCAGGAAGTGGCTTTTCTTGCAGAAAAAAAACAGGCGGTTATCCCCTACGATAAAGCCTACCTGCAAATCAAAAACAACTGGCGTTTGTCGCCCCGTCAGCTCACCGTACTACAGGCGCTGGCAGGCTGGCGTCTGAAAGTCGCCCAGCAAAAGGATCTGGCATTAAACTTTGTGTTTAAAGAAGGGCACCTGTTTGATATCGCGCAGCAGCTGCCCGCCAGCAAAATGGCGCTTGCAGGTTTGCATGGCGTGAACCCCCACGCATTGCGGCGGTACGGAGAAACGTTGCTTGATCTGGTTGCAGAGGCGTTGGAGGCCTTCGATGCACAGTCAGAAGCAGAGAGACTGCCACGCGTATTGCGGCTGATAGATGTGCCTGAATATAAGAAAACGCTGGCAGCACTGAAGGCGCTGGCATCGGAACTGGCAGACCAGCATAATGTCGCGATTGAGATGATGGCGTCTAAGAAGCAGTTAAATCAGCTACTCAAATGGTACTGGTTTAAACAGGATGAAACGCGCGCCATTGGACTCAGACCGGATGTACTGAGCGGCTGGCGGCGTGCATTGTTTGAACCCGGTGTGGTGGCCATACTTGGCCAGCCCGACGAGTAAAAACTCAGACATATATGTGATGTAAGTAAAATGATTATTGCGGTTTATAAAACACGAAAAAAACAGGGGATGTACCTCTACATCAAGGAAAAAGACAAATTTGATGACGTACCTGACGCTCTGATGGCAAGTTTCGGTACCCCGGAGCTGGTTATGTTGCTGGCACTGAACAAACGGGAAAAACTTGCGGGCGTCGACAAGGACAAGCTGGTCGCGTCGTTAAATGAGAAGGGCTTTTATCTGCAAATGCCGCCCAAGGAAGAAGATCTGCTCGCAACTCACCGTGAGCAGCTCGGACTCTCCCCACAACCGGAGAAGCGCTGATGCGGGGTGTGTTAGCTTCATTAATGCTGATGGCAATAACGCACAGCAGTGTTGCGCAGGAAAAAAGCGAGGATGGTTTTCGCAATTACCTGACCACCTTACGGTCAGAAGCGATAGAGCAAGGGTTTGACCCGGAATGGACCAACACCGTCCTGCAGGATGTTGTGTTTCGTCCCACCGTGATTAAAGCGGATAAGAATCAGCCTGAAAAGAAAATTACCCTTGATGATTATCTTGCCAGCCGTGTGCCAGACTGGAAAGTGACCCAGGCGGTTGAAAAGTACCAGGCTCACCGGGAGCTGCTCGATGAAATTGGCAGGAAATATGGCGTACAACCACGCTTTATCGTTGCGCTGTGGGGAAATGAGTCGAATTTTGGCCGTATTCAGGGTAACCATGACGTACTCGGGGCACTGGCATCGCTGGCCTACGAAGGCCGCCGTGAGGCGCTGTTTAAGAGGCAGTTTTTCGCCGCCCTGACGATATTGCAGCAAGGCCATATCAGCAAAGCTGATTTTGTCGGCTCATGGGCCGGTGCGATGGGGCAAAGCCAGTTTATGCCCACCTCGTTTCTGACTTATGCGGTTGACTATGACGGTGATGGCAAAAAAGACATCTGGGGTTCTGAAGCGGATGTCTTCGCGTCTATCGCGCACTTTCTGTCAAAAGAAGGGTGGAGCGATGACATTACCTGGGGACGTCAGGTAACGCTGACCCAACCGGCAGACTCGCTGCCTTCCGGTCTGCAGCACCGTCAGTTGCTCAGCGCGTGGCAGGATGCCGGGGTCAGGCGCTATGATGGCAGTACACTGCCTGCGAATAAACTCGATGCCTCGCTTATTATGCCTGACGGTACTAACGGCAGAATTTATCTGGTCTATCCTAATTTTCATACGTTGATGAAGTGGAACCGTTCGACGTATTTTGGCGTTGCGGTAGGTTACCTGTCAGACAGAATTAAACGAGGGTACTAACATGTATCAGCACCTGGATAACCTGGGTCAGCCCGTCGATTTGCCAGTTGGTAAAGTGGTGTGTGTCGGGCGTAATTACCTTGATCACATCGAAGAAATGGCATCCACCGTCCCTGCGGCGCCCTTGCTGTTTATGAAACCTGCGGCTGCACTTTGCGCGCTGAATGAACCGCTGGTCATCCCTCACGGACGCGGTGAATGCCATAATGAACTGGAAGTCGCGGTGTTGCTCTCCTCGCCCCTGAGTCATGCCAGCGAAGACGAGGTCCGGGCCGCGGTATGGGGAATCGGACTTGGTCTTGATCTGACCTTACGAGACGTTCAGAAGGCGCTCAAGGCAGATGGACAGCCCTGGGAGCGGGCCAAAGCGTTCGACAGAAGCTGCCCGGTCTCCGGTTTTGTGCCGGTCAGTTTATTTGGTGACTGGCAGGATCTGCACTTCACGCTTTCCATTAACGACGAGATCCGTCAGCGGGGACATACCGCGCTGATGCTGCATGCCATCGTTCCTCTTATTCAGGAAATGTCGACGGTATTCTCCCTGGCTCCCGGAGACGTTATTATGACCGGCACGCCTAAAGGCGTCGGGCCGCTGCATGCAGGTGATCGTATTACTGCAAGCCTGACCGGCCAGTTCGACGTACAGACAACGGTAGTACAGTAAAATGACAGACAGATTCTGGGAAACCAAATCACTGGATGAAATGAACGATGCTGAGTGGGAAGCGTTGTGTGATGGCTGTGCCAAATGCTGTCTGCATAAGTTCATCGATGATGAAAACAGCGACGAAGCGTCACCTACCGACGTGCTGCACGACGGAGAGCAGGTGCATTACACCAGTATTGTTTGCTCACTGCTTAATACGAAAAGCTGTCAGTGTAGTCGTTATGAAGAGCGAACGACGCTGGTGCCGGATTGTGTCAAACTGACGAAAGACAATCTTAAGGATATTTTCTTTATGCCGCCGAGTTGTGCATACCGACGACTTCATGAGGGCAGAGGGTTGCCGTCATGGCATCCGTTACTCAACGGCGGGAAAAAGCACGCTATGCATCAAAAAGGGATGTCAGTGAGAGGGAAAACCTTGCCGGAAACGCATGTCGACCTGGATCACTTCGAAGATTATATTGCCCTGTGGCCACTGGAAGATGTGGACTGAAACAACATGTGTGTCAGTCAGCGGTGAGGCTGTAAAGCAGGGCATCTTTACCGAACAGTCGCTTCCTGCATAAGCCCTCTTGCTGCCCTCCTATGCGCTGGATGACCCGCAAACTGGCTTTGTTGGCCGGTTCTATCAGGCATTCCAGACGATGCAGCCCCATTTGTGCGAACCCGAGTTTCATCAGCGAACGGGCCAGTTTTACTGCCAGCCCCTGACCACAGGCTTCAGGACGGATCCAAAAACCAAGGTTGGCTGTCAGATGGGTAGGGTGAATGTAGTTGATCAGCCCCATTCCCAGGCAGCGGTTTTCATCAATTAACACGTAGGTAATACCAAAGCCTGCTTGTCGGCTGGCCTCGCTGGTAGCGATAGACTGTTTGGCTGCAGCGGGGGTCACCGGGCAAAGCTCGGCACCCATCCAGGGTTTGACGTAAGGGGCTGCGCGTTGACCTGCTTCGCATAACAGGTCAGTGTGTTTAGGCGCCAGACGTTGAATAGCGACCTGCTGCCCATTGTGAAGTACGGGCGGCAGGCGCGATGGCAGAACCGACAGATCAATCAAAAGGGTTTCTTATCAATAAGACGACAGGCAAAAATCACGACAAAAGTGACGGAGTAGGCGGCAAAGATAATTTGCATCCACTCAGCCATGCCCATTGACATAAACTGCCAGCTGTTTTCCAGGCAGTCACCTTCGGCGGCAAAAACGGCTGGGATCCACTCGTGCAGCTGTAACCAGGAAGGGAAGTTTGGCACAAATTCACACGTCGCGAAAAAGGGGTTTGCCGCATTCAGGATCTCGACATGCTCATTGGCTATGATCCATCCCCAGATAGCCGACACCGACCAGCCGGCAAAGCCTGCCAGCCGGAAGACAGGATGATTGTGTATAAGTACAAGCAGTGCCGACAGCATGATACCAACCACCGCTGTGCGTTGATAGATACACATAATGCAGGGCTTATGGCCGAGTACATACTGAAAATACAGGGCGGCACACAGCAGCCCGAAGGCAGATATAAATAATACCAGCCACGATGACTTCTTTTCTGCCCACTGACTCAGGGCATGCACTACATTCATCATTCTTTCTGTCCTAGTGACTTGGCGTAACCGCCGGTGCTTCGCCGGCAGTATGGTGCTCAATCAAATGCATGTCATACAACATGTCAGTCATGTCGGCCAGGCCGAAGTAGGTGGCGGCAAGACCAACCAGCGTAAGGATCAGCGTGTAGGGCAGTGCCATCACCACCATACGTCCGTACGATAACCGTAATAGCGGTGCAATGGCTGAGGTTAACAGGAACAAGAACGCCGCCTGACCGTTTGGTGTTGCGACACTCGGCAGGTTAGTTCCGGTGTTGATCGCGACAGCCAGCATGTCGTACTGGTCGCGGGTAATATCGCCAGCATTCAGCGCAGCGGTAACCTCGGTGATGTACACAGAGCCGACGAAAACGTTGTCACTGACCATCGACAATACACCATTGGCCAGGTAGAACATGACCATCTGGGTTTCGCCTTCAAATGAGAGTACCCAGTGGATCACCGGCTGGAACAGTCCCTGGTCAATAATGACAGCAACGACGCCGAAGAACACGCAAAGCAGGGCTGTAAAAGGCAGGGCCTCTTCAAAGGCCTTGCCAAGCGCATGTTCTTCAATCACGCCACTCATTGAGGTGGCAAGTACAATGACTGACAGACCAATCAGGCCGACCGAGGCCATGTGTGTTGCCAGACCAACAATCAGCCAGATGCCAATCAGAGCCTGCACCATCAGTTTTGCGGTATCCCGGCGTCCACGTGCCTGGTCCATGTGTTTGTTATAGTCCACCAGAATATGCCGGACAGACTCAGGTAACTGTGCGCCATAACCAAACCAGTGCATTTTTTCCAGAATGATGGTGGTCACCAGGCCACATACAAAAACGGGTATCGTGACCGGTGCCATTCGCATGAAAAATTCGACGAAGTTCCAGCCGGCTTTATCCGCGATAATCAGGTTTTGCGGCTCGCCTACCATTGTCATCACGCCACCAAGCGCGGTACCAACCGCCGAATGCATCATCAGATTACGCAGAAAGGCCCGGAAGTTCTCGAGGTCATCACGACCTAAGTCTTCTACCTGTTCGTCCTGGGTGTGATCATGGTCGGAATGAAACTCTTTGCCCGACGCCACTTTGTGATAGATGGAATAAAATCCCAGGCCCACGCTGATAATGACCGCGACCACGGTCAGCGCATCGAGGAACGCAGACAAAAACGCAGATGCGGCAATAAAGGAGAGCGACAGCACCAGTTTGTTGCGTACCGAGATGACCAGTTTCGTGAACAGGAACATCAGCAGGTCTTTCATGAAATAGATACCGGCAACCATGAACACCAGCAGTAACAGTACTTCCAGGTTGACTTCTATCTCATGCATCATGTGCCCGGGCGTTGTCATGCCAATAAACATCGCTTCAATAAGCAGCAGGCCACCCGGCTGAAGGGGATAGCATTTCAGCGCCATCGCCAGGGTAAAGATGAACTCGATAACCAGTGTCCAGCCCGCAATATACGGGTCAAGCATAAACAGCACCGGGTTAATAATGAGAAAAGCAATGATGGTTTTTTTGTACCAGTCGGGGGCGTGCCCGAGAAAATTCTTGTAGATAGCCGAGGTCAAAGAGGTTTGCATGTCCTGATGTTCCTTCTACAACAAGTCGTCGAATTTACCTGGCCTCAGGCTGAGGCACGATGATATGCATCAACTATAGCCAAGTTATCGATTTATGGGCAGTTTTACCTGCCTGTTATGGTTTACGCTAAAGACTACATGAAATTCACGGCGTGAGAAAGGAATATGCAGTGGGGTGAACTACATGTTGGTGTTTGCGGCGGGGGGCGGGTGCGCTATCGATATGCTGGTGAACTGCACGATATTTGGTTGTTTTGGCGTGTTTTGGTAGCATCCCCGGCGCAGTTATAATAGATTGTGTTAATGAAATGTCATCTGGTACAATCAGTTGCTAATAACAAGAACACGCAGGCAGTAAACTATGATTTATAAGGCTCAGAGCCCGGCAGGTTTTGCTGAAGAATACATTGTTGAATCCATCTGGAGCGGACGTTTCCCTCCGGGCACTATTTTACCGGCAGAACGTGAACTTTCTGAGCTTATTGGAGTGACCCGAACTACGCTTCGCGAAGTGTTACAGCGGCTTGCCCGTGACGGCTGGCTGACGATTCAGCATGGTAAGCCAACGAAAGTGAACAACTTTTGGGAAACCTGCGGTCTGAACATTCTGGAGACGCTGGCCCGCCTTGATCAGGAAGGCATTCCAGAACTGGTGGACAACCTGCTGGCAGCGCGAACTAACCTGAGTGCGGTATTTATTCGTGGTGCTATTCGTAATAACCCACAGGCATCTGCAGAAATTATTGCTCGCTATCGTGACGTTGAAGAAGAGGGCATGGCGTTCGCGCAGTTTGATTATCAGATGAACCATGACCTGGCACTGGCATCAAACAACAATGTCTTCGTGTTGATGATGAACGGCTTCCGGGGCCTGTATTCCCGCATCGGTGGGTACTTCTTTTCCCACGAGTCTGCGCGCAAAGTTGCGAAGGATTATTACCAGCAGCTTCTTGAGACGGCAGAAAAAGGCGACCACGACGCAGTGCCGAATATCGTACGTAACTACGGTATAGAAAGTGGCAAAGTCTGGCAGCAGGTAAGGGAAGACATGCCGAAAGATCTGGTCGACTGATTGCCGCTTTTTCATTGATTAATGAATCGCCCCGAAGCAGCGCGCTCCGGGGCGATTTTTTTATGCCTGATCTTCTGAAGATGCTGTGCTATACCCAGTAGTCTGAATGAAAAAGGGAGCGTCATGAAAAATCCAGTCGGCTGGTTCGAGATTTACGTTAACACGATGGCGCGCGCCAGACGGTTTTATGAAACCGTACTGGACGTGACACTGGCGCCGCTTGATTCTGGCGATATAAACAGTGATCAGGCTGATCTGTCGATGATGTTGTTTCCCTCTGATGACAACGCAACAGGTTGCAGTGGCGCACTGGTCCGGGCGCCGGGTGTGGAACCCGGACACAATAGCGTGATGGTATATTTTTCCTGTGATGATTGTGCGGTTGAGGGAGCGCGCGTCACGCAGGCCGGAGGCGAGCTGGTGCGGCAAAAAATGGCGATTGGCGAATACGGTTTCATCGTGCTGGCGAAAGACTCTGAAGGCAATATGTTTGGCCTGCACTCAAAAAAATAAAAAAAACTGGTTAATTAGTATGCGGTTTCTAATTGACGGCGATATTCTTTCACCATCAGAGAGAGCCTTAATGAGGAAAAAGCGATGACTACTACTGAAACAATCAAAGGTAAGATTAACGAAGCAGAAGATTTTGCTCGCAAGATCTGGCTGGCTGGCCTGGGTGCTTACGGCAAGAGTGTTGAAGAAGCACAAGGTCGTTATGAAAAACTGAGTGCTGAAGCCAGCAAAATGTTCGAAGAGCTGGTGTCAAAAGGTGAAACCCTGGAAGGTGATGCCCGCACTAAGTTCAAGTCTACTACCAGTGACGTTGAAAACCGCGTAGCGGAAGTACGTAAGAAACTGGGTCTGGACAGCGAGCCAGCCGATCAGCGTATCGAAGAGCTGTCTGCGAAAATTGACGCGTTGACTGAAGCTGTAGCAAAACTTGCGGCCAACAGCGGCAAGTAATTGTAATGAATGCGGGGCACAAAGTAGCCCCGCATTGCGTTTCTCCCTCTAAAAAAAGGAGTGCTGTATGACGGCAAGTCAAAAACCTACATCCCCCTTATTTGGTTGGGTAGCCGCGGGTGCTGATTTGTTATCTGCCCAGGTTGAGCAGGTGACAGGTGTAGTAAGTAAGCAGATCGATGCAACCCATGCACTTTTTGAAGATTTACAGCAGCGCGGAGAGGCCGTTGACAGCCAGCTGCGCCAGACGCTGAATCCGTCAACAGTATTTTCTTCCTTACAAAATATGATGATGGCGAAACCCCTGATTTCATTGCTGCCAGGCGCCAAAAAAGCGGCTGTTCGGGAGCAACAGCTTGAAGTGCTGACCGCTAAAGTGGATTTATTGGTTGAACAGGTAGCGCTGCTGGCAGCAAAACGTGCTGCTGAGAAGCAGGCAACGAAAGCGGCATCGAAGCCGGCATCGCGTTCGACATCAAAAGTGGCAGCAACAAAAAAAGCGGCAACAGAAGATAAAGACGCAGCGAAAACGACTGCGGCGAAGAAACCGGCTACGACACGGCGACGTACCTCTGCGGCGACGAAGACCAGCAAGACTGCGGCGTCGTCAGGAACAGCGTCAGGCGGAAAAACTACTGTGCGTAAAACAACCCGCCGCTCTTCGACATCGACGAAAAGCGAATAAGCAGTCAATACACGTAAAAAAGGCCGGTATCACCGGCCCTTTTTTTGTATTTCTAATAGCGATTCCATAAGTTCTGATGCTTTTTAAACAGGAAGAAATCATACGGCTCCCAGAAGCTCGGAACCAGGTCATCCAATGAATCCGGCGTAAAGCTGGACGACAGCTTTTCCATGATTTCTGCCAGACGCTCGCGGCCTATACGCATCAGCTTTTTTCTGTTGGCCGGAAAATATAAATTACGATTCCGTTTAATTACCTCATCCTGTCCGGCGCTGATGTATGTCAGGTTTCGGGTGACAACGCGGCACACCGGTTCGGCCGGATGTTCAGGGTTTAGGGCCGTTACAATGGCGCATTCGTATTGGTCTTTTTCCTCGCCGCGCTCGTTAACCGGGATAAATGTCACCCCGAAGCCCTGAGGGAAGTAGCCTACAATTTTAATAAAGTCTTCTGCCAGTTGCTGATTAAGCGAGCCTTTCTTGGCCAGCTGTTCAATAAGCAAATAGCCTTTCGGAAGTTCTTTGCGAGAATAGTCCGGCTTGGTTGACAGCACAATCGACACATAGATTTGCGGTATTTTAATCAGCTCACCGAGGCTGGTTTTGCCAACAAACGCTTCCCGGACGACTTCGGTTGCAAATTCACTGGCTGCGGTATGGCGGGCAATAAACTGATCGCGTTCAGCGCGGTCATTGCCCACATAGCCCGGAATGCCTAACCCGTCTTTCAGGTATTTCAGCGTGTACTGATAATTTATCTTAAGCAGTTGCTTTCGGGCCTCGTTATCGAGCAGCCGAAATTCATCCTGATCGCGTTCCGGACCAAACAGAATATCCAGAGCAGGTGGGCTTTGCAGGCCAATATCCTGAAGCAACGCGGCTTTGATAAGTGGAATGGCAAGTTCATCCCGCCACTTTTCCTGCCACTGCCGGTTACCCTTAAAGCGGGACAGTGCCTCAGCGTACTGTGACAAATAACCGTGTGACAGTTTGTTATGTTCCAGGGTCTTGTCTGTGAGACGCAGCGTGAGTACAGCTTTATAAAGGGGTTTAAGACGCTGGTGGTGGCGAGCAAATTTGCCCTGCGGTCCCCGGGTCAGCAGCATAATTGTGCCGAGAAATTTTGCGCTAAGATGTTGGGTTTCCTGCCAGGTTTCACCCTCACAAAGGCTGAGTAGTTTGTTGGCGATGGTATCCAGTCGATCGAGCCGCGCGAGGCGTTCATCTTCGCGCCGTTGTTTGGCCAGCTTGAGCTGTTTTTTCAGCGCGTCGAATTCTGCAGCAGACTTTTTATCGTCCGGATCGAGCGATTTAAGCTTCTTTTTTAAATCAATGATACGTGATTCAAGCGAACCTGTGAGCGAGAAAAAATGCTGCGCATCTTCATAAACCGAACCCAGTCCGGGATCCTGAGGATAAACCAGGTCAAGCAACTGCTTGACCTGTTGTGTGTAGATGCTGTCAGGGTTTTCTATCTTCTTACTCACTGCCCACTCGTTGTTATGCCGACTTGGTGTCGCTGCTTGTTACGGACACCGGGGGCGCTTTGGATGTTTTTTTCTGCGCAACATGACCCAGTTCGACCGCCTCGCGACGTTTTAGCTGTACCAGATAATAGCGCAAAGTCTCACTGATTTTGGTATTTCTTTCAATAACATCAATGTGAGGCCAGGTAGCACGCTCACCGCTCTCGATGAGTGCGGTGACACTCTCGAGCGTCGGGTTTGCCAGCACCTGTGACAGGCTCTTGAGCTGGTTTTCCGGCAGTATGTTGATATCACCCACATATTGCTGATCGATAATAGAGCGGGCTTTATGAATAGCCAGTTTGGCACCCTTGTGGTCAATCATCCGTTCGATCAGGTCAATGGCAAAGATGCTGTTCGATTTTGCCAGCTGGCCCAGATGGCGCAGGGTAATGTCGGTCATGGATGAGCCGCGACTCTTGAAAGTCGACAGGAAGGGGACTGCCAGCGGGTTTGTCTGACTGACAATACTGTGGTTCACCCCGTACAGCCGTGAGAGTCGCTCAAACGGCAGGTCAGCCATCAGTGAGCCGTCGGCAAAACGACGGTTCGGAATATACGGTACAATGTCACCACGTGGCGTTTTTGAACGCAGCTGCACCGGGCTGAATATGATCGGTACCGCACAGGATGCCCGAACCGCTTGCGCGATGATCGCGTTCGGTGATGTTTTGGCGTTCAGTAATCGCGAGTGCTGGTGGAGATCGGCCGGTGACACAGTCACCGTCACGTGACGCCCGGTTTTCTTAAAGGCCTCTTCGAAGGTAGTCAGGTCGAACAGTGTGATAAGGGCATTCTCCAGCGCCCGGCTGTCGAACAGGCTTTTCTTGCCAAAACCCGCAAACGCGCGCCAGTCACGGAAACGTTCAAAAATGTACTCGGGGCTGAGTGCATCCAGCAATTCGTCGTGTGTACGGGTGCCCAGCATCGCCGCAATAATTGAGCCTGCACTGGCGCCGGATATGACCGTTGGCAGCAGGTTTTTCTCATTCAGCGACTTCACGACGCCGCAGTGGAAAACGCCTAGTCCCGCGCCGCCTGAGAGCATCAGGCAGCTGCGTCCGAACGCATGGGCTGTCTCTTCGAAAAACGACAATTTTTCGTAGAAGTCGATGATATCTTCATCGGCGTGATAAATGGCTTCCAGTGCCAGCACGTTTTCATTGATAAAGTCTTCAATCAGCGACTTGGTGCCAATTTTACAGTTCTGTCTGAGCTGCGGATTGGCGATATTGCCGAGGTTGCCATGCAGTCCTTCATGGATAATCGAGGTAAGCGACTGTACGTCATCCTGACCTCGTGCAAGCCGCAGCCGCTGAACCCGTTTACGGATCAGCCTGTAATCGTAATCGCGACAGGCTTCTTTGTTCTTCCATTCTTCTGCACCGGATTGCCGGTCGTGCTCCAGACACGCTTCGCGGTACGCTTCGTACGAGGTTGCGTGTTTAATATCACGCTCAAGGGCGGTCAGTTTAGGGGAAAATAACGCCATAACCGGGTCTCCAACTGCAGTCAAAATGTGCCGGGTAAAGCCTCGGCGACCATCAGTGTAGAAAAGGAAATTAGAAAGCACTACCCAAAATTTACAGTTTAGGCAGATATCGTCTCAATTATGCTGTAGCGCAGATAAATCATTGACCAAAGCCTGTGCAGTCAGTAGCCTGATGTCATAACAATAAGAGCAGGACTCATCACACAGCTCATGGAGTGGAATTTTCAGATGCTGAGTTTGTTGTCCATCCCGGTCATCAGTGCCATTGTCGGGTGGGCGACTAACTACCTTGCGGTAAAAATGATGTTTTACCCCATCGAATTCGTTGGCATCCGGCCTATTTTCGGGTGGCAGGGACTTATACCTGCAAAGCGCCGGGAAATGGCCGAAATTGAAGTTGAGCTGGTGTTAGGCAAGCTGTTGAGCGTGGAAGAACTGGCCGGGCGCCTCGATCCTCAGGCGCTGAGTCAGGCCATCGAGCGGCGCCTCAAACAAGTGCTGCGCAAGGTCGTGAATGACGTAATGAGTGAGTCAGCTCCGGCACTTTGGGCGGCGTTGCCGGTGCAGGGGAAAAACCTGGTTTACCAGCGCATAGAAAACGACATTCCCCGTGTGGTTCACAAAATGGTGGATGATTTTCAGCATAATGTGAACGAAATCCTCGATATTAAAGAGCTGGTGGTTGAGCAACTGGTAAATTCACCGGAGCTCATCAACGAAATTTTCCTGACCGCCGGCAGTAAAGAATTCCCGTTCATCATTCGTTCCGGCTTTTACTTCGGCTTTCTGTTTGGTTTGCCAACCATGGCGCTGTGGTATTTCTATCAGGCCTGGTGGATCCTGCCCCTTGGTGGCCTGCTGGTGGGCTACGCCACTAACTGGATTGCGCTGGCAATTATTTTTGAACCCAAAAATCCGGTCAGAATCGGGCCCTTCACATTGCAGGGTATGTTTCTCAAACGCCAGAAAGAAGTGTCAGAAACCTACGCCGACATCATTGAGCGCAAACTCATCACCCCGCAAAACATCACGCATATCATTCTGCATGGTTCCGGTTCAGCGCAGCTGCTGGAACTGATAGAACTGCATGTTAACGACGCCATTGAGCGATATGTGGCCATTGCCCAGCCTTATTTTGCGCTGGGAGTGGGGTCAGAAAACTACCACCGCATGAAACGTCTGGCTGTTGAACAGATTTTTGAAAACTCGGACAAATACCTGCTCTATGCCTATGATTATGCCAATGAGGCGATGCGCGTTGGTGAGGATTTGTGCGAACGCATGCAGCAACTGACACCAACGGAATTTGAGGGCGTACTGCGTCCGGCCTATCAGCAGGATGAATGGAAGCTGATTGTGACCGGAGCAATTCTTGGGATGATTGCCGGTTTCATGCAGCTTTATCTGGTATTTGGTTAACCATGAAAACGAAAATGAAAACAGCACAACGGATATTGCTGACCGCACTCACCCTGTTCAATGAACACGGGGAAAACGCGGTAACCAGTGTGGATATTGCGCTGGAGCTGGATATCAGTCCTGGCAATCTCTACTATCATTACAAAGGGAAAGAAGTCATGGTGTCGGCCTTGCTGCAGCTGCACCAGAAACAAATGCTGACGCTGCTGGTGGCGAAGTCCGAAGAAGCGCTGACCGCAGAGGATGTGTTCTACTACTTCTACCTGTTGATTGATCAACTGCACCTGTTTCGGTTTTTTTATCGAAGTCCGGCCGATTTGAATGAGAAGTATCCGGACACGCAACGCACCCGTAACCGGCTCATGAAAGCGCTGTCCGGACGGCTTCAGCAGTTGCTGGAGTCGCTGGTAAGCCGAAAAGAGTTAATTGCATCGCAGGCCGATATCCGCCTGCTGACTGAGCTGATGCAACTGATCATGCTGCAGGCGTGCCAGCACGATGTCCAGTCGCAAACCATGGATGAAGAAGCACAGCGTTACCATGCGCTGTCACTGCTCATGGTCACGTTGCTGCCACGCTTAAAACTGCCGGAAGCACATATTCATGCTATTCAGGCGGCCATACATAGTCATACGCTGGCAAATGTTCAGACACGGAAGACACCAGAGTCGCTGGTTTTGGGAGAATAGACAATGGCGAAAACATTAACCTTTCTGGACAAGTCTTTCTGGTTAACAGAGTCGTCTGACAACCCCAAGCACGTGGCGTGTCTGCAGCGTCTCAGAATGCCTGAGGGGGCAGATACCGACAGTTATGTTCCGGCCCTGTTTGACGAAATGATCAGTTTCTCGCGGGCCACGCCACCGTTTAACTGCAAAGTGAAAGCCCTGTTCGGCTATCCTATGGGTCTGCAGCCAGTCAGAAGCATGCAGATGGACTACCATCTGCAACTCCACCGGATTGACGATGTGACCGATAAAGTCGCACTTGATGATTTTATCGCCCGTTTACACGAAACCCGACTCGATCCTGACAAACCACTCTGGCAATACCATTTTATCTGGGATGGTAAACACCGGGACTACGCCATATATGCCCGGGTTCACCATTTGTATGGCGATGGCGCAACGCTGGTGCGCTGGTTTCAGGCGGGATACCTGAATACGCCAACGGATGAAATTTCTCACCCACTCTGGGCGCTTAAACGATTACGTCATAAAAAAGACCGGCCAGGCAGAATTACCCGCATGTGGCAGGGTATCACTGGCTTTGTGCGTACGGTGCTGGACCTGGTGGTGATATTTTCCCGCTTGTTCCTTAAGCTGATCAGGATCAATCCCCACTACATGCCAATTCCTTTCAGCGGCACCAAAACCGTACTCACCGGACAGGTCAGGGCGGGTAGGGCTGTTGCCACGACTGATCTGGACTTTACCCGGGTCAAGGCGCTGGCTAAGCGAACGCGCGCGACTGCCAATGAAATTCTCCTGTGCGCCTTTGATATTGGGGTACACCGGCTGCTACAGGACCATGGTCACGTCTTCAAGAAAGGGCTGTACACCAACATGCCTATCAATTTGCGTAAACCCGGAGAGAAGACCACGGGAAACAAAATTGCCATTGTGCCGGTAAAGCTGGCGCACGGAGAAACAGATCCTTACCTGCGACTCAGGCAGATCATTATCAACCACCGCATTGTTAAGCATGCCGCGCAACATGCGAGTCCTGCGGCGTTCAGTGCCTATACCATTATCATTCAGTCTTTTGCCCTGGTGTTTGAATGGCTGCACATATCCAGCCTGGTAAAACCCATCGCGAATATTCTGGTCAGTAATGTACCGGGCCCCAATGATGTGCGCTACCTGAAAGACAGCGAACTGCTTGGCAACTATCCGGTGTCGACCATGACACCTGGTGGTGGCGTCAATATCACCCTTATGACCTATGCCGGGAAAGCAAATATTGGCATGGTCTGCTGCAATAAGAACATTAAGTCACTGCAGCCGCTGGTTGAGTATTTTCAGGAAGCTTTTGACATGCTGGAAGCCAGTGTCGACGACCCGTCACTCAACATTGACGATATTGGTGAACACATTGAGCGGGTACCGGTATCGATTGTGTCTGATCTGGCTGGCTAGTGAATCTGTTATACCGCAGCCTTGCCTGCGGTGACGTCTGGCTCAGAAGTAAAATCTGAGCCGGCTGTCTTCTATACCAACGCGTTGCCCGAGCAGGGAAAACAGATATTCCCGCCAGTGTTCCTCGCGCATTTGATGATGCAGGTCGAATTCGTTAAGGGTATCAAGCAGTGCACGTTCTATCTGTGGCCGGTGATAATCGAGTACGCGCTGCATACTGCCATCCATGTAAAGCAACAGATAATCCAGCGTTTGCTGACTGATCCCGCCTGACATCATCGACAAGGCGCCGAGCAGCGACTGGCCGACCATGCTGCCGAGACTGAAGCCCGGTACAAACTTCTTTATCAGAAACGTGGTGTCTTTTATCAGTCCGTAGTCGTCGTTTATCAACCGCAACGAGTCGATGGTCATGTTTTCCAGATGCAGTTGTGCTGTGTCTCTTTGATAACGTGGCTGGCAGCTGACAGCGATCATCAGGTGAGCACGGTAAATTTGTGCCCCTAACGCCTGTACATTCAGACTTGCCAGAGCCTGTAAACACAGTCTGTTGCTGGCTTCATGGCATTTAACGCTGCCACGCATTACCTCCACGGTGCCATTTCCGACCGGTATGTTTAACGGGAAGCGTTGCGGGAAGTGTGGTGCGATAAGTGCGTTCAGTTCATCCTCAGTAAAATCATCATGAGTAAGCCGCCCCAGTTTTACCAGTGTCCAGGCCAGTGCGAACTGCCATTTATCACGCCATTTCAGGTGCTGCATGCATGCTACGTGTTAATCAAATCTGCAAAAACTTTAACATATTACTACCCGCATGTGACCAAGATTTGCTAATCTGGTCATACCATTAAACGGGAATGCCATCGCGGCACTCATGTCCGGGATTACTGCAGACTGGGGACGATGTCATGTAATGAGACATCCCGGTTTAAATGAACATTGAGGAAGGTAGCGTGCAGGAACCAGTAGTATCCTATGATTACATCGTAGTGGGCGGCGGCTCAGCAGGTGCCGTCGTGGCGTCACGACTGAGCGAGAATCCGGCGCTGCGGGTTTGCTTGCTGGAAGCGGGTAGTAAAGACACTAACCCACTGATTCATATTCCGTTTGGCATTTCTTTGCTTAGCCGCTTTGATGGTATCGGCTGGGGCTATCATACTGCACCACAAAAACACCTCTATGAACGTGAACTGTTCTGGCCCCGGGGTAAAACGCTCGGTGGCAGCAGTTCGGTCAATGCCATGTGTTACATCCGGGGCGCCCGGGAAGATTATGACCGCTGGGTTGAGGAAGGCGCTGAGGGCTGGAGCTTTAACGAGGTACTGCCGTATTTTAAAAAGGCAGAGAACTTCGAAAATGGCGCTGATGACTTTCATGGCACAGGCGGACCGTTAAGTGTGGAGAACCTGAGACATAAAAATGAATTGTCTCATGCCTTTGTTAATGCGGCTGACGCGATTGACGCGCAGGTGCTTGACGACTTTAACCGAGACGACCGGGAAGGGCTGGGTTTTTATCATGTCACCCAGCGTGGTGGTCAGCGTTGCTCAACAGCGAAAGGCTATTTGTCTGAGGCGCGCTACCGCACAAACCTGACGGTGCTGACCGGCGTGGTAGCCGAACGTATTTTGCTGAAAGACAAGCGGGCAATCGGGGTTCAGGTTCGCGAGAAAGGTAAGGTAAGACGCCTGCATGCAACGCAGGAAGTTATCCTCAGTGGCGGCGCCATTAACTCACCGCAACTGCTTATGCTGTCTGGGATCGGACCAAAGTCTCATCTGCAGGAACTGGGAATTCATGTTCAACAGGATCTGCCTGGCGTAGGCGAGAACCTGCAGGATCACCTCGATGCCATTGTTCAGATGCGTTGTAAGGCGCACAAAGGCTATGCGGTTGCGCTGGGTGCGCTGCCTGGCTATATCGGAGCAGCATTTACCTACCTGTTTAAACGTCGTGGTCCTTTTTCATCAAACATTGCCGAGGCGGGTGGGTTCCTGCGTTCTTCACTAGCCGAAGAGGGCATGCCGGATATGCAGTTACATTTCTTACCGGCAATTTTAGAAGATCACGGCAGGCAGATGGCGTTTGGATACGGCTATGGGGTACATGTGTGCTGCCTCTATCCGAAAAGCCGGGGGCGTATCACGCTGCAGAGTAATCATACCGAAGACCATCCATTAATTGACCCTAACTATTTGTCTCATGAGGACGATATTGCAGTGATGGTTGAAGGCGTGAAAGTGGCACGAAAAATTCTTGCCGCTAACCACTTCGACGAATACCGTGCGCACGAAATCTATCCGGGCGACGAGGCGCAAAGTGATGAGGACATCATTGAGTTTTTACGCGAACGCGCTGAAACCATCTATCACCCGATAGGTACCTGTAAAATGGGACGCGACGACGACCCTATGGCCGTGGTTGATGCCCGCCTCAAGGTCCGTGGTATTGACGGGCTGAGGGTGGTCGATGCGTCGGTGATGCCGTCGCTGGTGGGCGGTAATACCAATGCGCCAACGGTAATGATTGCCGAGCGTGCGGTCGACTTTATCCGTGAGGATGCGCTGGCGCCGACGACATAAACAAGTCGGCAGCGCAGTCACACATTTCATCTATATGGCTTTCATCGGCGTAGATACCGTCGATGAGAAGCCGGGCAATGCCATGTAACGTTCCCCAGGTGACCTGTGCCAGTCGCAGCGGTTCCTGTTGCTGGGGTAACAATCCTCTTGCCTGCCAGAAGCGTGTCATTTCAACCTGAAACTGAAAGCAGGGGTAGGCAACCTGCTTCAAATCCTCGGTTGCACGACCGGTTTTCCACAGCGCGCGTCCAAACATCAGGTCATACATTTCGGGGTTTGATGAGGCAAATCCGATGTACCGATGAATAAACACACGAAACCGGTCACGCGCCGACATGCTGTCATCATCAAAAATGTCTTTGGCCACAGCATGCCACTGCTGAAACCCCTCGGCAGCAATCGCACTAAGCAGTGCCTGTTTATCCCTGAAGTGGTGATAGGGGGCAGTGCGGGACACGCCGGCCTCTTCTGCCAGTTTACGCAGAGACAGACTTTCAATTCCGTCTTCGGCAATACGGCGGCGGGCGGTATCGAGCAGTGTGGTGCGCAAATCGCCATGATGATAGCGCTGCGAGGATGCTGACATAGTGATGACCTGCTTTTTTCACTCTTATCTTGACAGTGTCAACATACCCTTTTATCTTGACACTGTCTAGTTTGCAAAAATGTTAATGGAGGCGGCATGCTTACCGCACAGCAACTCAGTGAAAAAACATTCGAAACGCTCAGCGTACGTTTCGAGGGGCCTGTCGCTTATTTACAACTTAACCGGCCCGATGCCCTGAACAGCATGTCTCCTGCGTTCTGGGCTGAATTCCCTGAAGCCGTACAGGCGATTGATGACACCGGAGAGGCCAGGGTGCTGATCATTTCTTCTACCGGCAAACACTTTTCTGCCGGCATGGAACTGTCCGTGTTTACCGGCATGGCAGAAAGTTTTCATGCAGATCCTGCCCGCCGTGCTGAGAAAATGCGTCGTCAGGTGTTAGCGCTGCAGCACTGCTTTAATGTTATTGAAAATGCACGTATTCCTGTGATTGGCGCCGTTCACGGCGGCGCGATAGGCGGTGCCATTGATTTACTGTGTGCCTGTGACATGCGCTATGCCACCCGCGACGCATTTTTTACCGTTAAGGAAACACAGATTGGAATGACCGCTGACCTGGGCACGCTGCAGCGTCTGCCTAAGCTGATACCGGTGGGGCTGGCTAAGGAACTGGCGTATACCGGCAGAAATTTTGGGGCCGATGAGGCGCTGGCCTGTGGTTTTATCAACCAGACGTTCGATGATCACGACGCTCTCCTGCGAGGCGTCACGGCGATAGCGCAGCAGATTGCAGCGAATTCGCCAATGGCGGTGGCCGGTACCAAGCGCATGATTAATTACGCAGTGGATCATAGTGTTGCTGACAGCCTGGAGTATATGGCGACATGGCAAAGCGGCATGTTCCAGATGGAAGATGTACAAAAAGCCATGGTGGCGCAGAAAACCCGTCAGCCTGCCGACTTCGAGCCGCTTTTTGACGGTTCGACAGATATTGCAAAGAACAGTAAATAACATAACAGGAACTCTTTTATGACAACATCCGCTCACCCTGTTTACCCTCATTTGTTTCAGCCACTGGACTTAGGCTTCACGACGCTAAAAAACCGCGTCATCATGGGCTCTATGCATACGGGCCTTGAGGAACTGCCTGATGGCCATCATCGTATGGCAGCATTTTATGCCGACCGCGCTCGCGGCGGCGTAGGCCTGATTGTAACGGGCGGTATTGGTCCTAACGAAGAAGGCTCAACGCATCCTATGACCCGTCGTCTTGATACAGACAAGGCGGTGGCAAACCATAAGATCGTCACCGATGCCGTGCACGCGGCCGACGGTAAAATCTGTATGCAGATTTTGCATACCGGTCGCTATGCGTATAGTGAAAAACTGGTAGCGCCGTCCGCCATTCAGGCCCCAATTAATAAGTTCAAGCCACGTGAGCTGACTCCTGACGAGATTGAAAAGCAGATTGAGGACTTCGTTTTTACTGCCACGCAGGCGCAAAAGGCCGGATATGACGGTGTCGAAATTATGGGGTCTGAGGGTTATTTCCTGAACCAGTTTATTGCCAGACGGACCAACCATCGTGACGATGAGTGGGGTGGTGAGTATGAAAACCGCATCCGTTTACCGATTGAGGTCGTGCGCCGTGTACGTGAAGCGGTGGGTGAGCACTTTATCATCATTTATCGCCTGTCGATGCTGGATTTGGTTGAGGGCGGCTCAAGCTACGACGAAGTGGTTACCCTTGGTAAGGAAATTGAGAAAGCGGGCGCGACCATTATCAATACCGGTATTGGCTGGCATGAGGCGCGCATTCCTACCATCAACACCAAAGTGCCCCGCGCCGCCTTTACCTGGGTGACCGCGAAGTTTCGCGATGCTCTGTCGATTCCGGTTGTCACGTCAAACCGCATCAATATGCCCGACGTTGCCGAAACGGTACTTGCACGCGGTGATGCCGACTTGGTATCGATGGCGCGTCCGTTCCTGGCAGATGCTGATTTTGTGATTAAAGCCGAGCAAAACCGGGCGGATGAGATTAACACCTGTATCGGCTGTAACCAGGCCTGTCTTGATCACGTGTTTAACGGCAAACTGACCAGTTGTCTGGTTAATCCTCGCGCCTGTCATGAAACCGAACTGGTAATCACTCCGGCCAGCAGCAAAAAGCACATTGCGATTGTGGGTGCCGGTCCCGCCGGACTGGCGGCAGCGGTTACGGCGGCGCAGCGCGGTCATCGCGTGACGCTGTTTGATGCCGCAGAGGAAATTGGCGGCCAGTTTAATATTGCCAAGCAAATTCCGGGTAAAGAAGAGTTCTATGAAACCCTGCGTTATTTTAAGCGTCAGATTGAGCTGCATGACACCATAACACTGAAACTGGGCACACGCGTTGATGTTGATATGCTTAACAGCGGCGGGTTTGACGAGGTGCTGCTGGCAACCGGTATCAAGCCTCGTACACCGGATATCGACGGTATTAACCATCCAAAAGTAATGTCATATCTGGATGTGCTTCGGGATAAAAAGCCGGTCGGGCAGTCCGTTGCCATCATCGGCGCTGGCGGCATCGGGTTTGATACGGCCGAATTCCTGGCGCACGGCAAAGCCACACCGAGTCAGGATATCAGTGCATTCATGAAAGAGTGGGGCATTGATATGACGCTGAATGCACGCGCCGGGGTTGAGGGTATGTCACCGCAGCCGGAGCCTGCAGCCCGTCAGATTTATCTGTTGCAGCGTAAATCAAGTAAAGTCGGCGCCGGACTGGGTAAGACCACAGGCTGGTCGCATCGTGCCGGCCTGCTGATGAAAGGGGTAAAGATGATTCCGGGTGTGACCTATGATCGCATTGACGATGAGGGATTACACATCACCGTTGACGGTCAGTCTCAGTGTTTGCCGGTGGATAATGTGATTATTTGTGCCGGCCAGGAGCCGCTGCGTGAACTGACTGTGGGGCTGACCGTACCGTACCAGTTAATTGGCGGTGCCGATGAAGCGCTGGAACTGGACGCTAAGCGGGCGATCGACCAGGGTACCCGGGTGGTTGCGGCGCTCTGATGATCTCCCTGTACCATGTAATGGCCGGCGCGTTGCGCCAGCCATCATGTCAGGTCGAGACAGGCTCCACCATATATTTCCACAAATGGCCTGGGCATGCGCTTGGGCGCGCCGGTACTCAGACTGGCACAGATAAACTGGGTTTGTGCGGCAAATACCACCTTTTCCCGCCGGGGACAGATAAACTCGAACTGCCTGGTCAGTGACAGTTTTCCGTCACAGGCCACAATCCAGGTTGCGGTTGCCAGCGTATCGCCGAGGTGGGCGGGCTGGAGATAGTCGAGCTCATGCCGTCTTATCACCATCGCTCTGTCATGCGCCTGGTAATCAGAAAAACTGAGTCCGAGTGAATTGGAATGGGCCCACGCCAGCTTTTCAACCTGTGACAGGTACGCCACATTGTTGACGTGCTGATAGTGGTCAATATGACTTTCCTCTATTTTCCACGGCTGAATAAACGGCGCGTTGTAACGCCAGGGTAATGACTCATACATCGGGTAGTGGGTTTCCTGTTTCCGGATCAAACGATTCACTGAACAGCATCTGCATAATGTCGCGCTCGCGTGTCAGTACCGGGTCAATAAAACTGTGTACATCGCCAATGGCTTTAAAGGCGTTAAAACCGCGCTCCAGAAACTCGTGAAGCGTCAGCAGGCCGGCCAGTTGTGCCGGTTTACGGGCCAGCTTTATCAGCATGCCGATACCACGAATGTTGATGACCTCTGCCAGCTGGTCACCCAAATGGGTAATGATCTCGATTTGTCTGGCACGTTTGTCAGGCTCGCCGACATCGCGGTATGCCTGGGCATAATTCGTCCGGTTTATGATGACGGTGTCTTCGCGACACAGTTCCCGCAGGCGCTGGCTCATTTTCATGTCCAAATCATAGGACAGGGCGTTCAGTGACAGAGCATCATCCAGGGCGTTCATCGCTTTGTCGGGCAACACGCGGGCCAGCTTAGGAATTACCCGTGCAAGGTCAGCATCGCGCTGGCTGAAGTCTTTCGGCCCGTACAGTTCGTCGACAAAAAAGCCCATCGCCAACTGGTATTTTGGTTGCCTGGCCAGATCATCATGGGTCGCCAGCAGCCGCTGACATTGCCATTCCTGAAGCTGTGCAATCGCCTGGGTCAGTCCCATTTTTTCAGCAAGATCGCGATAGGCGTTAACCTGATGCAGATGTCCAATGATTGCTGAGGACACATTTTTCTCCTTAGTAAAGCGGGCTAAATAGCGCTGTAAACTGCTTTTTGTTACACTCTCGCGCCATGAACCAACCCGCTGACACAACGATGAATGCAGTAGTAAATGGCACTGCGCCTGATGCGCAGGAGTTTGCAGATACCTCAACATTAATAGCCGCATTTAACCAGAAATTTGCGCCTGCCTACAACACCCGACTGGTCAGAGGTAGTGATGAACCGGTTTATCTGCCGGCAAATGCCGACTGCCCCTATCACCAGATTGTGTTTGCTCATGGCTTTTTTTCCAGCGCGCTGCATGAAATTGCCCACTGGTGTATTGCAGGGCGAGAACGTCGTCTGCTTGAAGATTATGGCTACTGGTATTGTCCGGACGGGCGGGATGAAAGTCAGCAGCGGGCGTTCGAACAGGTCGAGGTAAAGCCGCAGGCAATCGAAAAGGCCTTTACGCTGGCATGTCAGCGTACGTTTCGTGTCAGTACCGACAATCTGAATGGCGCAGAGCCAGACAGAGAAAGTTTCAGCCGCGCGGTAGACGAGCAATATCGCTGGTATTGTGAAAACGGGTTTCCGCCCCGGGCGCAGGAAGTACTGGCACTGCTGACTGACACGTTCGGCCAGTCCCCTCACCATGACACTGTCACTATGGAGCAGCACTATGCATGAGCGCGCATTCCGGCTTGGCCTTATCGTGAACCCGTATGCGGGGATTGGTGGTGCACTGGCGTTAAAAGGCAGTGACGGTAAAGAAGTCCGAGAAAAAGCGCTGTCGATGGGCGCGGAAAAACAGGCGAATGCCAAAATGGCGCGTGCGCTGAGTGTTGTTCAGGATATCTCCGCCCCTTTTCATATATTTACGGCAGCCGGTGAAATGGGGGAAAGCGTCTGTCAGGCGCTGGGGTTACCCCATACGGTGGTGTTTTCAGCCACCGGACAGACTGAAGGTGAAGATACGATGGCGGCCGCCGCCGCATTGCTCGAAGAGAATATCGATGTACTGCTGTTTGCCGGTGGCGATGGCACGGCACGCAATATCTACAGAAGCGTCGGTGAGCGAGTGCCGGTGCTTGGGGTGCCAGCCGGGTGTAAAATTCACTCCGGTGTCTATGCCATCTCGCCCCCGGCGGCAGGAGAGGTCCTCAAACAGCTGATTAACGGTGAACTGGTAAGTGAAACCGATGGCGAAGTGAGAGACATTGATGAAGTCGCGTTTCGCGCGGGTAAAGTGATTGCCAGACCCTACGGCGAAATGCGGGTACCAGAGGCGCTGCAGTATATTCAGGCCGTGAAAATGGGGGGCCGCGAAGACGATCAGCTGGTGCAGGATGATATTGCTGCCTTTATCAGTGAGATGATGGAAGACGAGCCTGACACGCTGTTTGTGATGGGGTCGGGGTCGACCGTAAATGCAATCATGGCGCACCAGGGGCTGCCGAATACCCTCCTGGGTGTCGATGTTGTTGAAAACGGTGAGGTTATTGCCGCCGATGTTACTGCCGCCAGCCTGCTCGAACTAACAGGGGACAAACCCGTGAAGGTGATCCTTACCGCCATCGGCGGACAGGGGCATATCTTAGGCCGCGGCAATCAGCAGCTAAGTCCGGCGTTTATTCGTCAGGTCGGCAAGGAAAATCTGATCCTGGTCGCTACCAAACAAAAACTTAATGCACTGAATGGCCGGCCGCTGTTGTTTGATTCGGGAGACGATGCGCTCGATGCACAGCTGGCGGGTACCATACAGATTGTTACCGGGTATCGGGATAAGGTGCTTTATCCGGCCCGCTGACGTGCGCCTTAACATAAATCAGTAAGGAGGTTGTGTGCAGGCACCACCACAGGCACCACACGATGTGGTTCGACAAATTAATGTTATAGAACATGCGCTGGATGATGTGGTCAATACCGGCAGTGATGATGAACTGTTTGTCGCCAGCTATCTGCAGGGGCATTTCGCGGTGATCGCCCGGGCGCTGGAGATGGATGAGCACGCCACGCTCGATGCGCTTGACGATCAAATGCGTAAAAGTCTGGTGACGGCTTTCAGAAATAAAGAGCTGGAAGAGGCGGACCAGGAGCAGGTACTGCTGTTGTGGCAGCGGTTACGTTCTGACTAAGAAAACGATGAACGGGCCTTTGCTTCAGGCCCGTTTTGGCTGTGCCTCAGAATTGTACCAGCAGAGCTGGTTTCGTCCTCCGGCTTTGGCCTCATACAGCGCACTATCGGCCAGGTTCAGGTGCTGTGATACGGCATCCGGCTCGCAGTCGGTCACCAGCGTTGCGCCCAGACTGATGGTCACATTCAGTGCATGTTCTCCATACTTTACCGTCATGCTATGCACCGATTTGCGCATTTTCTCCAGTACCTTCATTGCGTCGGATTTACTGGTGTTATCCAGGATGACAGCAAACTCTTCGCCGCCGAGCCGGGCAAGATAGTCATCTGAACGACAGGTAGCTCTGAGGGTTTGTGCGACACGCCGGATAACCTCGTCACCAGCATCGTGTCCGAAGGTATCGTTGACCTTTTTAAAGAAATCGATATCAATGATCGCAATGCAGCAGCGGGTGCTGCTTTCTTCAACCAACCGGCTCTTTTCCATGAAGGCGCGGCGGTTAGGCAGCCCGGATAACGCATCGGTCATAGCCAGTTCGCGCAATCGTTCCTCAGCTTTTGCTCTGGCGGCTTCCAGGCCGACCGCATAAAACAACCCGGAAAGCGCATCGAGCAGTGGCTGCATAAAGCGTGCATCGTCTTCTGTATAGCCTGTGGTTTTGTTGGCCAGGCCAATCATGCCCACGGTGTTGTCTTTTAGCTTGATGGGCAGCCCGAGGAAACGGGTAATGCGCGGGTGGCCTTTCGGGGTGCCTCGCGATGACGGATGAGAGGCAGGCGTATTACTCAGCACCATATCGCCGGTCGTGATGACGCGACCAAATAAATTATCAAAACTCTCGAAATATAAATCACGATCGCGGTAGCGCTGGACAAGCTGCGAGCTGCTAGCATCCCATGAAATTTCTGAAGTGGCGTGAATAAAAAGCCGGGTAGTGCCGTTTTCTTCGATGATTTCGCCGATAAACGCGAACTGACTGTCTGAGATGTCAATCAGTTCTGGAAGAATAGCCTGGCAGGCGCCGGTCAAATCATTATGCGTCAGATAGTGTGCTCTGGCTTTGTTGATAAATTTGAGCAGCTGTGTTTTTTTCTTCTCAGTGAGTTCCTGTTCCATCCGTTGGGTAATATCACGATGGATCCCGGCCAGCCTGACCGGCTTGTTGTGTTCATCACGCTCCACAACTTTGCCATAGGTTTCCACCCAGACCCAGTGTCCTTTGGCATGGCGCATACGAAACTGTGCACTGTATACATCGCGCTTACCCTCAATGTGTTCATTAAGCGCGCGCTCGACCTGCTGTACATCTGCAGGATGAATGAGCTGCCGGAAATAGCGTACGCTGGGATCATAGTCCTCAATACTCAGCCCTAACATTTCACCCCAGCGACTGTTGACCTGGTTGACATCAGCAAGCATATTCCAGTCCCAGGTGCCAAGTTCGGAGGCTTCCAGCAGTAATCGCATCCGCTGGTTGGTTTCGTTAAGGCGATCCTCAATGTATTTCTGATCACTGGTGTCGAATAAAAAGGCCTGTATGGTGCGCAGGTCACCGTTAGCATTAAATGTTGCAGTAGACAGCATACTCAGCCAGATGTGACGTGACGCGGTTGTCATACACAACCGGCAGGAATGCGTGGGAACCCCTTCCTGATGATAATTAATCGCTTCGGTGAATTGCTCTTCGCTGTCCCGGGTCATCAGGTCCTGCAGTGTGACGTCGCCTCGCATCAGCTGTTCATGACTGATGCCCAGAATACGTTCGCAGTTTTGTGACACCTGCGTCAGTTTCAGGCCTTTACTGAAACGCCAGGTGAGCTGCACTATCGGTGAGGCCTCGATCAGCCCCCGTTCCTGAAACAGTTGCTCCAGCTCTTTCCCCAGGCTTAGTTGGTTACTGACAATCTGACTGATGCGAATCAGCGCGGCTTTATGCGTTTCTGACAATGTTCTGGGCTTCGGATCAGCCAGCCACAGCGCGCCCACCAGCATACCGTCAACAAATAGCGGGAAGCCGGCATAGAAACGGATATGCGGCTCTTCTCTAACCATAGGCAGCCTAGAGAACGTCGTGTTTTCGATGGCATTGGCAACAATGAGCGGTTCCGCCTGACTGACAGTGCGATGGCAAAAGCTGTCCTCTTCGTCAATAAAGGTGTAATCAAGTCCGCAGGAGGCAATAAGGATTTGTTGACCGCCACCGGTGATACTGACGGATGCCATACTGACATCAAACAGACTGGCCAGCGCATTGACCAGGTCATCCAGGTTTTCCATGGCATCAACATTCAGCGCCAGGTCATCGGCTGTCGTTATCGCATGTTGCACAGTTATATTCTCTTACCGGTTCAGGTGCCAGTGCTCACCGCACAGGCAGCAACGATTAAAGTTCCGCTCGTTAATCGTAGAACAGCGATGCCGGTTTACCAATTAGCCATTTGACTAATATCCGCCACATCTAATAGAAAAACGGCAAAAACTTGCCGCCTGTCATAACGAAACAACAGACGTGTAAGGCACCGAACGGGTAAGTTCTGTCTGGTACAGAACTTGCTGAGTCTGGCATGCCGGCAATCAGTAGATGAGTTTACAATGGTTAAGTTTAGATTATCTTTTCGTCAGGGCAGTGCGCGTCGCATTGCAGCGTGTGGCGTTTTGCTCGCAGGCTTCTTCACTGCGGGGTGTCAGACATCCCCGTCCGCGTCAAACTCTGTGCCGTCGGACGGTTTGCCGGTACCGGCATTGGGGAATGTGGAATACCACACCCACCGGTTAGCTAACGAACTGTTTTTCTCGCTGCGTCCCGGCCGACAGGCACGCTACGCCGTCGCCGGCTTCGTGCCGGTTGACACTATGAAATATGACAACAGTCATCAGCAACCCCTAATGCTGTTAGGTCATCAGCTTGAGCAGGGGATAATGACGGAAGCGACAAAACGCGGGTTTGTCACTCAAGAGTTTAAGGTTACGAACGATATAATAATGGGAGAAGACAGCGATCGCGTCCTCTCACGCGACCTTGAGCAGCTTGCCGGTGTAGAACGGGTGGATTTCTTTATTACCGGTACGCTCGTCTACCAGCAGGCTGGTGCGATGGTGAATGCCCGTGTCATCAACGCGCGCAGCAAGGAAGTAGTTGCCGCGGCGACCCGTTTTTTCCCGGCAGAGTTATTCTGGGAGTCTGAGCAGGTAACTACCCGGCAGGGCCGTATTTACAGAACAGAAGAAAAGAGGTAATTCACATGAAAACGCGTCAGTTGTACCGCTGCCTGCTTGCCAGTGTGTTGGCCACAACGGCCTCTGGCTGCGCAATGATGCAAGATGAGCAGGTAACGCGCGAAGCGCCGCAGTCATCCATGAATGTGGTCGATATTATGGCGGTGGATGAGCCTCAGTCGTCAGCACCCGCAGCGGCGCAGAATGACGTCGACAACTTCGGTGCACTCGGTCAGCCGCAGCTTTACTCCAGCGTTCAGGGCGCGTACAAAGGGCGTCCTTTGACCAAGCACGTCGGCGATTACGTCAAGAACATGACTCAGGATCTGATTGCCAACATGGAGTATGTGAGTGACAAAACGCCGGTAGGGGTTACCCATTTCGCGCTGCTGGATTCCGATCTTAAAGAAACCAACCTGCTCGGTCGCCAGATGGCCGAGTCATTTATGCATGAACTGCACAAATTCCGGGTGCCGGTGGTGGATTTCAAAGCCACTGATTACATTCGCATTACCGAAGAGGGCGATTTTGTCCTGTCGCGGGATTACCTGGAACTTAACGCAAGTCTGCCTATCGAGTATGTGCTCACCGGCACGATGACCAAACATCAGGGCGGCGTGCTCGTTAATGCCCGGATCCTGGGGATGTCTTCCCGTGCCGTGGTCGCCAGTGCCCAAATGCTGGTTCCATTTTACGTGGTTGAGGCGCTGATACCGAGTGATGGCGGTCAGCGCAGTGGCATGCGTGATGGTGTTAAACTGAGCAAAGGGTAAAACAATGCAGGGTTTTGTTAAGAGCTTGATGCTTCCTGTTGTTTTCGCGATGTCTGGTTGTGTAATGACACAATCCGAGGCGCCACGCTACTGGCTGGCGGAAGACGGTAACGTGCATGCCATGGCAGATGAGCCAGTGGTACCATCAGGTTCTGGATTGGGTTATCAGCCCGACTCGCGGGACCGTGAGTACGAGATGCAGGCACAGCGCCAGGCCAGCCAGCCGAATGCACTGAACACCGGATTTTCACCGACGGTCACCCACAAAACGCTGGTGGATTATGCTGAACAACTGGCAATGGGACTAATGAGTAACACCCGCCAGTTGTCGGCAGACGAGCTGGTAGGTGTGACCAGTTTTGTCAGGCTTAACCGTTCTTTGCGTGAACCGACCATACTGGGGAATCAGTTGGCGGAATATCTGATGGGTGAACTGCAAACGTTCGGCCTCGGGGTGGTGGACTTTAAGCTGGCGCAAAATATTACGGTTACCTCGTACGGTGACCTGGCGCTGAGCCGGGAAGCCAGCAGGCTTGCATCAAAGCTGAATATGGACCATATCGTGACCGGTACCATGGTTGAAGATGAGCGTGGCATTCGTGTTAATGCCCGTATCGTGTCGGTGGCCAATCAACAACTGGTTTCCAGTGCCACTGTCTACATTCCGGCTTTCATCGTTAAAAGCCTTATTCCTGAGCGGGTGGCAGCGGAGTAAGTTTCCCGCGCAATGCATCCCTGATAATAAACCGGCTCGGACTGGTGGCGTTGAGCAGCGTCTGAGGTAACGGCAGTGGCGCATGCAACAGCTCACAGGCCAGGGTCTCGGCAAGCAGTGGCGCGGTAGTCAGTCCGCGCGACCCCAGCGCTGTGAGTGTGACAATTCGGCTTTGCGGCGGCAATGGCAGACTCTCAAGCGGTTTGCCATCACCAAGCCGGGCACATTGTTGCCACAGCGCACTCAGTCGTCCTGCCACCCCGCACAATGGCTGATGATCGGGTACGCCAAGCCGCACGGCAGCGCGGGCTTCACCGTCATGCCGCAGGGTTTGGATCCAGTCACAGTCAGCCAGCGCCTGCTGATGTGTCGCCAGGTTCATGGCGCTTTCCGCCGCGCGAATGTCGGTTGCCGTATCCTGTTTCACATAGGTAGAGCCCAGCGCGTGTCGCCCCCCGTGCTGTGGAGTCAGATACCCTTTATGGCACAGAACCTGACGCAGCGGCTTAAGTTCAGAAGTGGTGGGTACCGCTTCAACCTGGCCCCGCACCGGTCTGAGTGGCAGCGGTGCAAAGTAACGTGATGATTGTGACTGATGCCCACACGCGAAAATGCAGTGAGACGCCGTCAGTGTGTCGCCTTTATCGGTGCGCACGGTGACGTGGTCGGGCTGTTCTTCAACATCGCAAACCCGGGTGCTGGCACGCAGGGTCAGCAGGCCGGTATCCTTAGCCAGTGCCAGCAGCGCCTTAACCAGTTCCGGCGGCGACAGCCAGCCGCCCAGCGGAATCGACAGTGCCGGGCAGGGTAATGTCAGTCCGGCCAGCGCAGAGGCAGCATCAGCCTCAATCAGGTGAACCAGCTCTTCAGGCCACAAGCCGCTGGTGGCAAGCTTATTGTGTCTGGTCTGACTGGCGGGGTTAAAGCCAAGCTGTAGTACCCCACAAAACTCGTGGGCCAGCGGCTGTGTCGCCGTTACAGCCCGATACTGCTCGCTGGCATACAAAAAACAGTGAGCCTGGATCTGACTGGCCAGACTGGCCTCGGCATGTAACTGTGGATAGAAGCCACCCTGCGGATTGCCGGATGCGCCGGACGCTACGTTTGCGTCGTCATAACACAAGGTGACGGGGATCCCGCGCTGACACAACGCCAGTGCACAGGCACTGCCTGCCAGACCGGCACCAATGATCAGTACCTCACCGGATACCGGAGGCGTGCGGTAACGTGCCCAGGGACCTGCGGGCGCACTGTGGTCAGGTGCCGATGTCATGACGCCGGTCAGCATTTCACGTTTGCGTCCGAAGCCTTTAATTTTTTGTACTGTAAATCCCGCAGACTGAAGACCGCGTTTTACCACGCCAGCCGAGGTGAACGTGGCCACACTGGCCTGAGGCCTGCTCAGACGCTGCAACTGCTCAAACAGCGGCGTAGTCCACATTTCCGGGTTTTTACTTGGTGCAAAGCCATCAAGAAACCACGCATCCACCAGGCCTGACGCGGGACATGCCCATTGCGGCAGACTGTCATGAATATCACCAATCCATAAATCCAGAATGACCGCACCATGGGCAAAATGGCGTCGGTGACAGCCCGCCATCGCCATCGGATACTGCTCTGTAAGGGCGGATGCCTGCTCGCTGAGCTCAGGAAAGGTGGCCAATGCCTTTTTCATTGCCGCGGCGGGCAACGGAAATTTCTCAGTAGACAGAAAATACAATTGCCTGAGCGGGTGCGACGGGTGTTGTTTTCGGAACTGTTCAAAGGCCTGTGTGGCGACCAGAAAATTCAGGCCGGTACCGAAGCCGGTTTCGGCTATCACAAACTCGCGCCGCGTATGCTCCAGCCAGCGCCCGGGCAGTCCGTTTGCGGTCATAAAGACATAACGGCTTTCTTCGATGCCGCTGTCGTTTGAGTAGTACACATCATCAAACGCGTCTGCAACCGGCGTTCCGGTTTCATTAAAATGTACACTGGCTGTCTGGGATTTCACTTCTGACCACTTTTTACTGTCCGATACCGGCATCGGGCGATTAAATTTTTGTGAACCTGCACGGATCACACCTATGCTTTATTGCAATTGATGATCATACCGTTCATGGTAAACATTGCCTAGACTGGAAAGCGGATATCACTGCCGTTGCCGCGAAAAGAGCAGACCACTTTCACGATGAAAATCGTTACCATAGGCCGCATCAACGCAAAGGGATAATTATGAGAAGAGCAGTCATCACCGGGTTGGGTATTGTGTCCAGCATCGGCGTAAACAAAGACGACGTTGTCGCATCACTGAAAGCCGGTAAGTCCGGCATTACATTTTCTGAGCAGTTTGCTGAGATGGGCCTGCGCAGCCAGGTCTGGGGAAACATCGATATCGATGTCAGCGAGCACATTGACCGTAAAGCACTGCGCTTTATGGGTGACGCAGCGGCTTATGCCTATATCGCGATGCAGCAGGCGATTGCCGATGCAGGTCTCGAAGACAGTGACATTTCGAATGAACGCACAGGCATTATTGCCGGCTCTGGTGGCGCATCGAGTGAAAACCAGGTGCTGTCTGCGGATATCCTGCGTGAAAAAGGGGTAAAGCGTGTTGGGCCTTACATGGTGCCACGCTGCATGGCATCGACGGTATCAGCGTGTCTTGCCACCCCATTTAAGATTAAAGGGGTGAACTATTCTATTGCATCAGCCTGTGCAACCAGCGCGCACTGTATCGGTAATGCGCTTGAGCTTATCCAGTTAGGTAAGCAGGATGTTGTGTTTGCCGGCGGCGGTGAGGAGCTGCACTGGTCTCTGTCCAGTCAGTTCGATGCGATGGGGGCGTTATCGTCAAAATATAATGCCACCCCAGAGCTGGCATCGCGTACCTACGATAAAGAGCGTGATGGTTTTGTCAGTTCCGGTGGCGGCGGCATGGTCGTGGTCGAAGAACTTGAGCATGCGCTTGCGCGTGGTGCCACGATTTACGGTGAAGTTGTCGGCTACGGCGCGACGTCGGATGGCTATGACATGGTGGCGCCGTCAGGTGAAGGTGCGGTGCGCTGCATGAAAATGGCAATGCAGGGTATCGATGCCCCCATTGACTACCTGAACACCCACGGAACATCAACACCGGTTGGCGACGTCAAAGAGCTTGGCGCGATCCGCGAAGTCTTTGGTGACAAAGGCGTACCGATCAGTGCAACTAAATCGCTGACCGGGCACGCGCTGGGCGCGGCGGGTGTCAACGAAGCCATTTACAGCCTGCTGATGATGCGGCATAACTTTATCGCACCATCAATTAACATCAGTGAACTCGATGAACAGGCCGTCGGCCTGGATATTGTTACTACAGCCCGCGAGGCAACGCTGAATACCATCATGTCCAATAGTTTTGGCTTTGGTGGCACCAACGCGACGCTCGTTTTCAGGCGTTATCAGTAACCTGTGGTGGCGGCCCCGGGGCCGCCATTTATTCCATCCAGTAAATCTCCCGGGTTGTGTACCGTTATCCGCCGGTAGCCCAGTGTCAGTTTTCCTTCTTCCTGTAATGTGCGCAAGATCTGGTTCACGGTCTGTCTGGAACTGTTGATCATCTGTGCAAGCGCTTCCTGAGAGACCGTCAGCGTGACGGGAGATGCGCCCGCGAAATGCTGGCCGTAACTGGTCATCAGCATCTGCAGACGGCGCAGTAACTGCTCGCGCAGGCTCATGCTGGCGGATGCATCAATAAACTGAAACGCACTTCTCACACGTGTGCAGAGCAAGCGCATGAAATAGGGATAAAAATCCGGGTGCGTGTTAAGCAGGTGCTGAAAACGGGTGCGTGATATCACCGCCAGTTCCGCTTTGGTTTCACAATAGACTGTGTGGGTCCTGGCTTTATCATCGAACATCGCCACCTCGCCAAACCAGTTGCCAGGATCAAGCAGGGCCAGCAACATTTCTCTGCCATCCGGACTGTGATGCGCTACCCGTAACCGGCCCCGGCAAATCCCGTAAAACCCGGAGGCGCTGTCATCTTTCAGATGCACCGCCTGACCCTGCTGATAGAGCCGCAGGGTTGCGGCAGATAAAAGCACATCCTGCAGCGGCAGGGGCATGGCAGAAAACCAGGCCTGCTGGCTGAGAATGTGGCGTTGCTGAGATGTTAACATTTTTACAGCATTGTCGTATATCCGACAGTCTAGAATAGTGGAACTGCCTATGCTTTAGCAAATACCAATGTGAGGAGAGTCAAAATGACGGCATCAGTAAAAAACCAGGTATCTGCAGAAGAATGGCAAACGCGCGTCGACCTGGCTGCCTGCTATCGGGCAGTGGCAATGTATGGCTGGGATGATTTAATTTTTACCCATATCTCTGCACGCGTGCCCGGGCCTGACCATCATTTTCTGATTAATCCGTACGGTATGATGTTTGATGAAGTCACCGCATCCAGCCTGGTCAAAGTGGATTTGCACGGAAACAAGGTGATGGATGGCCCCTATGATATCAACCCCGCCGGCTTTACTATTCACAGTGCAGTGCACGAAGCGCGTGAGGATGCGCGCTGTGTGATGCACCTGCATACTGTGGATGGCGTTGCCGTCTCGGTGCAGGAAGAAGGGCTTAAACCGTATTCTCAGCAGTCGCTGTTCCCGCTGGCGTCGCTGTCCTATCACGCCTATGAAGGCGTTGCCCTGAATCCTGATGAGAAACAACGCCTGGTGGCCGATCTCGGTGATACCCAGTTTATGATCCTGCGTAATCACGGCCTGCTGACATGTGCTGATAATATTCCGGACGCGTTCCTGTTTATGTTCATTTTACAGCGGGCATGCGAGATCCAGCTTAAAGCCCAGGCCAGTAACGGGCCGCTGATTGAAATCAATGAGCGTATTCTGGCCGGGATCCGCAGTCAGGCCGATCAGGTGACCCGTCAGGCCGGGGGTAGCCTTGCCTGGCCCGGTCTTAAGCGCCGTCTTGACCGGCTGTTACCGGGTTATGAACAGTAGCGGTGAATCCGGCGGCGCTTTTTCGTTCAGTTTTGATTGCACTTTCTAATTCCTGTTTTTAAGGTAATGGCTTATCGCGGTGCAGGCAGACAGAAACGGGAAACGCAATGATAAGGGTACTGTTTAATAAGAAAGGCGGGGTGGGGAAGTCAAGCCTGGCGGTGAACCTGGCTGCTGTGTCCGCACATCACGGGCTGAAAACCTTACTCCTTGATCTCGATACCCAGTGTAATGCCAGCCGTTATCTGTCGGTCCCCACTGACGCAAAAGAAAACAGCATTTTCGAATTATTCGAGCAGACCATTACGTTTCATCTGCGCCGCAAAACCCCGATGGAATACTGCCAGCAAACCCGCTTTGAGAATCTCTGGATTATTCCGGGCTCACCGTATCTTGATGATATTCAGAGCGAGCTGGACAGTCGCCATAAAATCTACAAGCTGCGTGAAGCACTGGCAGACTTAGCGCGCGAGTTCGACAGGATTTATATTGATACGCCGCCGGCACTCAATTTTTACAGCTTATCGGCGCTGATTGCAGCGGATGCGGTACTGATCCCGGTGGACTGCGATGACTTTGCCATTCAGGGGCTGATGAGTCTTCATCGCCAGATTGCAGAAATTCGCGAAGACCATAATGACGGGTTGAAAATTGAGGGCATCATTGCGAATCAGTACATGGCGAATGCCAGACTGCCGAATAAGATTGTAGATGAGCTGATTGCCAGTGAGTACCCGGTTATCCCGCAGTATATCTCGCAGTCAGTGAAAATGCGGGAGTCTCATCAGGAGCAGAAACCCCTGATTCATCTGGCACCCACCCACAAGCTGACCCAGGCTATCGTGTCGGTTTATGAGGAGCTGGAGGCGTCCCGTTAGCCCGGTGTGCGCCTTCGGTCAGTGAGGTGCTGTAGCCTTTGCTGTTGAGCCAGGCGAGTCCTTCCTCATCATTCGGAAAAATTTTCTTTTCAAACACAGTGCCGTCAGCGCTGACAATGCGATTGACATAATACTGGTTGATGGCTTTTTCATTGTTGATGTGGGCGGCATGTGTCAGTCCGTTATCGATACACCAGATCACCAGGTCACTGATGATACTGTCAACGCCGGGAACGCCCATTTCCCATTCGGCGAGGTAGACCAGATGACTCCAGTTACGGCGCGTAAGCGGTGCAGCTTCCAGTTTGAAGTCGCGACAAAACGCCTCGGCTGTATCGGTATTCCAGCCGCCTTTCACCTCTGCCACTAAAATGGTATTTTTCCGCTGGATACGGTAGTAACCATGAGCAAATTTGTCGCTTTCAATCATCGGTTCATTTTCTCGCTACACTGCCTGATACAACCATATACTGGTTAGTGTATTACATTAGCCAATACATGTCAGACTATGACGAGGGATCACAACAGCCATCGCTACGTCCGACTTACCTGAAATGATAAAAGGCAAAACAGGCCAATGAAAATAGTTGTTGAAGATACCATTCCGTTTGGCCGGGAGTATTTTTCCTCGCTCGGCGAGGTGGATACCTACTCCTGGCAAACCATTACACCGCAAATGTTGCGCGACGCCGACTACCTGGTTGTGCGTTCCACTACGAAGGTGGATGGCGCGTTACTGTCAGAAGCGACCAGGCTGAAACTGGTGACCACGGCAACCGCGGGGACCAATCATCTGGACACGCAATGGATTGATGACGCCGGTATCTCATGGAACAGCGCGGCAGGCTGCAATGCGGTGGCCGTTGCTGAATATGTGCTGAGTGCGCTGCTGTGTGCACATAACGCCGGCAAGCTGGAGCTGAATAAGGCGACGGTCGGCATCGTCGGGGCCGGTCATGTCGGTACGAACGTTGTCCGGCTGCTGGATTGCCTGGGGATGAGCTACAAACTCTGCGACCCACCCAGGGAACGTCAGGGTGATCCGCGCGCGTTTGTCCCGCTGGACGAGATCCTGAACTGCGATGTCATTACGTTGCATGTGCCTTTTACAGTAAGCGGGCCGGACAGCACTGCCAGCATGATCGGTGAGGCCGCCCTGTCGACCCTCAAAGGATATCAGCTTCTGATAAATGCCTGTCGCGGTGAAGTTATCGACGAGCCGGCGTTGTTAACCCGAATGGCACAGCCTGATGCCCCCACGGTTATTCTTGACGTGTTTTGCAATGAACCAGACATCGATACCCGCATGATGGAGGCTGCCTGGATGTGTACACCGCACATTGCCGGTCATTCTGTTGAGGGTAAAGTGCGCGGAACGCAGATGGTGTACGAGCAGGTCTGCCAGGCTATGCAGGTAGCCCCGGTCATCAGCCTGAACGCGATGCTGGATGCCGTTTCGCCGGTGACGGTGTCGCTGGATGACCCCATGGCTGACAAACTGTCAGCACGCGATCTGAAAAGGGTCGTGGATATTGCCTATGATATACGATTTGATGATAGGCATTTTCGCCAAGCCATGGCAGAATCAAACCAGTTTGCCAGGTTGCGAAAACAGTACCGCGTAAGGCGCGAATGCTCGGCATATACCCTTCAGGTAGCGCATCCAGTGTCGGAGGGGATCCGTACGCAGCTGTACGGATTAGGTTTTACGCTGGCTGACTAATTTATTTTCATTATTAGCGCTTTTTTCGTCAGAACGAAGCGCCCGCCATAAGGAGATTCACCGACTATGTCACAGTCTTTTGATGTTGCAGTACTCGGCGCAACAGGTCTGGTAGGCCAGACGATGATCGAGATTCTGGAAGCCAGAGGGTTTCCGGTAAATACGTTGTACCCTCTGGCCAGTAAACGCTCAGCAGGTGGCACGGTAACATTCAAGGGCGAAGATATAGAAGTACTGGATGCAGAGTCGTTTGACTGGAGCCTGGTGCAGTTTGGGTTCTTCTCGGCAGGCGGCAGTGTGTCAGCCGAGTATGCGCCAAAGGCCGCTGACGCAGGCTGTATCGTCATTGATAACACCTCTCAGTTCCGCTACGAACCGGATATCCCGCTGGTTGTGCCTGAAGTAAACAGCCATGCGCTGGCAGATTTCAGAAACCGCAATATTATTGCCAACCCGAATTGCTCGACAATTCAGATGCTGGTTGCGCTTAAGCCAATCCATGATGCCGTTGGCATCGACCGAATTAATGTTGCCACCTACCAGTCAGTGTCGGGGGCGGGTAAAAGTGCCATGGAAGAACTGGCCAAGCAGACTGCGGACCTGCTGAATGCCCGCGAAATTACGCCCGAAGCGTTCAGCCGTCAGATCGCTTTTAATGTGATCCCGCAAATTGATGTCTTCCTGGACAATGACTACACCAAGGAAGAAATGAAAATGGCGTGGGAAACTCAGAAGATCATGGGTGATGACAGCATCAGGGTGAATGCAACTGCAGTGCGCGTGCCGGTATTTTACGGCCACGGGGAAGCGGTACATATCGAAACCCATCAGCCAATCGATGCCGAGGCAGTGAAACAGCTGCTTGCGGATGCACCTGGCGTCAAGCTCTATGAAGCCCGCGAGGCCTTCCCAACGCAGGTATCCAGTGCCAGTGGCAATGATCTGGTGCACGTCGGACGTATTCGTAACGACATCACACACCCTAATGGCCTGAATATGTGGGTAGTATCAGACAACATCCGTAAAGGTGCGGCGACTAACAGTGTGCAAATTGCTGAAGCGCTGATCCGCGATTACCTCTGACGGAACCTTCCGGCAGCCGTCCTAAACTAAACGGACAGGCTGCCGATATGATGTTGATAACTCAGTAAAACGTGAACTGATACGGTGTTTTGGGGGCTTGCCCGGGCAGCGCTGTAACCCACAATTTTGCCCCGTTGCTAGAAAGGCCGGGGTAAGTGGTTTATAGTTTTGTCAGGAACAGATGCGCTGTGCCAAAACTGGAGTAAACTTTGCATAACAGTCTGACGGTGTTGAGTTTTTGACACCATGTATGCATTGGGATGAATGGTAAAACCACCAACAGATACCATTCTTGCACATTAAAAATGACAAGGCAGTACCGCTAAACATGTGTCAATAGGTAAACTGCCGGTACGCCACTCACCAAAGCGCGTGAGTGGATTCGCTTGAGGGCATAAGAAACGCTATGAAATTGCATTTGTTGGGCACATTGCTGCTGGTTCTCTCTCTGACGACCGCGTCGACACTAGCTCAGAGCCAGGAGCAGAATGTCCAGTTAAAAGGACCAAAAAATGCAACGTCTCAGTATTCCGGCATGGAATACGGCCCAATCGACTCTCAGGATACGCTGTGGCGCATTGCGGAGCGCTACCGTCAGAATAAAAATCTGACCATCTATCAGGTGATGGTGGCCATTTATGAGCTCAACCCCACCGCCTTTGAAAACAACAACCTCAATCTGATGGTCAACGGTGCGGTACTTAAGCTTCCGTCCGAACGCTATATTTCCCGTATCGACAAAGACAAAGCCCGCCAGCGTGCAGAACAGGATGAAAAAGCCTGGGCGGCGCGTGAGCCCGCGCCGGGAAGCAGCCTCAAAAATCTGAAACCTCCGGTGCCGCTGGTCAATCAGGATGACCTCTCAAAAACGAAAAATGACATTGAACAAAAGATTGTCCGACTGGATGCCGAACAGGCGCGTCAGTTCGATGAACTGCGTCGCCAGTTTGCTGTGTCACTCGATAACGTTCAGGTTATTCTCGACGAAAATCGCAAACTGTATGAACGGGTAGAACAGGTTAATGAGCAACTGCAAAACCTGAAAGGGCAGGTTGAAGGGGATGTGAAGTCACAAATAGACTCACAGCTTGCCCTTCAGCAAGAATTGCTGGACATGATCAAAGCGCAGCAGGAAAAAGCCGCGCAAAAAGAAAAAAGCAGCCTGTTAGCAACACTGACCAGCCCGATGGCCCTTATTGTCGGTTCCGCTGTGCTGACACTGGCGTTGATTGGCGGGCTTGCAGCCTGGCTGCTCGGACGGAAAACTCAGCCTGCACCGGAATCCGTCGCCCAGCCGGTGGCATCGGCACCAGCGCCGGATGACAGCGATATTGATGATCTGACAACGGATTTGTCCGCCGAGCTCGACGATAAAGCTGAACTGAATGACGACGATCTGTTTAACGACGACGATTTGCTTGATGATGTGTTGTCGTCAGAGTTGGAAGAAGCCCTTGACGACGAACTCGAAAACTTCGCTGAACTTGATGATGACATGCTGGTACCGGATGACGAAGGTTTCGAGGAAGGCGCTGGTGAGCTTGATCAGGATGAGCTCGATAGCCTGTTTGACGAGGAAGACTTATCAGAAAGTCAGGTCGCAGACTTCGATGAAGACGATCTGGAAGGCATTGACCTGTCCGCCGAGGACGATGATGTACTGAGCGAGTTTGATCAGGAAGCAGATAACATTGATGCCGAGGTCGATGAACAGACCGAAGATGCAGAGGAACCGCTTCAGGAAGAAGACGAGTTTGATGCTGCGCTGACCGAGGACTCTGTGCCGGAAGAAGACAGCCTGGCGATGACACAGAGCGAGGAAGCTCCAGCGCCTGCTGCTGTCGAAGAGGAAGAGAAGCCCGAGATTAGCATTGACGACCTGCTCGAAGAGGAGTCTGCACCGTCTGCCTCATCAGTCGTCAGCGATGATACCGAAATCAATGAAGAAACCCTGGAAAAACTGGATGAGGAAATACACCAGAAAAACCAGGAACTCGACCGCATGACGGACAACCTCATCAGCGAAATCGAACAGCTCGAAATGATGGGCGGGCTTGATTTGCCCGATGAGGACGACGAGGAAGACGAAACAGCAGCGACCAGTGACACGCCGTCGCCCCAGGCAATTCAGGACCTCGATTCTCTGGTTGATGATCTGGATGTGGACGACATTGAGAACGCAGAAGAATTCACCGATCCACTCTCGGATGACCTGATTGCTGAATTACAGGCCGAAGCAGAGGATGAAGAGGAAAGTTCAACTGACGCACCCTCTGACGCGGATGCTCTGGCTGACGAATTGTTAGCAGAACTTGGCGTTGATGACGAGGAAGAGCATGCCGAAGAAGCACCTGATGACCCACTGACAGATGAACTGCTTGCTGAACTTGAAGCCGAAAATCAGGATGAAGAGGTCAGTGAGGCGGCTGATGAGACTGAAGAAGCAGACGACGTCAGTGACCCGCTGACAGATGAACTGCTTGCCGAGCTCGAAGCCGAAAATCAGGATGAAGAGGTTAGTGAGGCGGCTGATGAGACTGAAGAAGCAGACGACGTCAGTGACCCGCTGACAGATGAACTGCTTGCCGAGCTTGAAGCCGAAAATCAGGATGAAGAGGTTACTGAGGCGGCTGATGATAATGAAGAGGCAGACGACATCAGTGACGCGCTGACAGATGAACTGCTTGCTGAGCTTGAAGCCGAAAATCAGGATGAAGAGGTCAATGAGTCGGCTGACGACATCGGTGACAGCGATGAAACTGACGAGATTAGCGACGCAGTGGCGGACGAACTGCTTGCTGAACCTGAAGCGGAAAGTTTGTCAGATGCTGCCGGCGAAGAGACGGAAGATACAGATGAGGATCTCAACAAAGAGACTCAGGATGCCGCTGAACTACAAGACACTGAAGATGACATCGATGTGCTGACAGACGGCGAACCCGATGTCCTCGATGGGATTGATGAGCTTGCTGATACGCCGATGCCCGGCGATGAGGAGTCGTTGTCAGACGGTGAGCAGACTGACGAGAGCGCCGCTAGTGAGGATGCACTGGATGATGCGCTGGCAGAATTTGATCGGCAAATGATTGATGATCTGCCCTCAATGTCTGATGAGAGCTATGAGGGGCCCGCGCCGCAACGTGACGAAGAAGACAACTCAGATGTTGACGACAGCATACTGGACGACGCGTTCGGTGATGTAGAGTCATTTGAACTTGAGCAGGAACAGGACGGAATCGAGCCCGCGTCGCGTTCGCCGGAAGAGTTCAACGAGCTCGAGGATGTGCCCGGGCTTGATGACTGGCTGACGGACAATGACACGGATAGCAGTGACGATGCAATTTTTGATGAACTCGAAAATGCGGAGTTTGATGATCTTCTCAGCGCAATAGAGTCTGAGCGGGACGAAGATGTCACCAAGCCTGTGCTGGATAACCCGGACCTTGATTTGGATGCGCTGTTGAACGACGCAGACAGCGGGACTGCGGATCACAAATTGCCTGACAGTGAGTTTCTGGATGTTGAGTCATTGCTTGACGACAGTATGGAAGAGACGGAGCACGACCCTGACGACACACCGCTTGATCTGGATGTCAGTCTGTCAGAGTTTACCGGTGTCGACGACGATGATGATGTGATTGACATTGATAAAGACGCGGTTCAGAACGCTAACCTGGATTTGGCCAGGGCGTATATTGAAATGGACGATTACGACAGCGCCCGTGAACTGCTCGAAGAGGTGCTTGAGCAGGGCGATGAGGATCAAAAAGCCGAGGCAAAAAGTATCCTTGAGTCAATGGCGTAAGTAGAGCAATGATGTCTCGCCTGAATCAAGGCCTGATTATGATTAAGCCCGCGCTGTGCGGGCTTTTTTTGTTGCTGTCAGCGCGTTGGCAGGCTTTTCGGCTTCACACTTTTCCCGTGAGCCTTTACACTTAGCCGGTTTTCATCTGGCAGTAGCGAGGATTTTTCAGGTATGGCACGTATTGCTCTTGGCATTGAGTATGATGGTGCAGCGCATTATGGCTGGCAGCGACAGCGAGAGGTGCCGAGCGTACAGGAATACCTGGAAACGGCGTTATCGACCGTCGCAAACATGCCCATCGAGGTGCAGTGCGCAGGCCGGACCGATGCAGGTGTACATGCAACCGGGCAGGTCGTTCATTTTGACTGTGATAACCCCCGGCCTGAACGGGCCTGGACGCTGGGTGTCAATGCCAACCTGCCTGACAGCATCGCAGTCACCTGGTGCAAAGCGGTCAGCGACGACTTTCATGCGCGCTTTTCCGCCACTCACCGGCGTTATCGCTACATCATTTACAACGCCAAAATGCGTCCGGCGATTCTTCATCACGGGGTAACGCATGTTCATCGTGAACTGGATGCGTCGCGTATGCACGAGGCGGCCCAGGCGCTGCTCGGTGAACAGGACTTTACGTCTTTCAGGGCCGCGCTGTGTCAGTCCCATACGCCATTTCGGAATGTCACTGACGTCAGCGTACGTCGTCAGGGGCGATATGTGATCCTGGAAATTCAGGCAAACGCGTTTTTACATCATATGGTGCGCAATATCGCCGGTACGCTTATCGAAATTGGCGCCGGTGAACAACCGGTTAACTGGGTGGCGGACCTGTTGGCGCTCAAAGACCGGTCCCAAGCCGCGGCGACGGCGAAACCAAATGGCCTGTATCTGGTCGATGTGACGTATCCGGACACCTTCGGGCTGCCAGAGCACCCGCCCGGGCCCTTGTTTTTACTCTGATGCTATCCCTACGTCTAACTTCTTAGACCAGTTTTGTTTTTTGCATTTTCCTGTAATGTGGTCTAATACGGCGCTATATTACTAGATGCATTCATAAAACCGCTGCTATCGTGCCCGTCTGTGTCGGGCTTTTCTGCGGTCAGTGACAAAAAAAGGATTCGATTTCCATGAGCTGGATTCAAAAGATTCTTCCGCGTACACAAACGTCAACAAAGGGTAATGTACCTGAAGGTATCTGGACTAAATGTGGTTCCTGTCAGGCCGTACTGTATAAAAGCGACCTGGAAAAGCAGCTTGAGGTGTGTCCAAAGTGTGATCATCACATGCGCATTACCGCCCGCAAGCGTATCGACGCGTTTCTGGATGAAGGTGAGCGAAAAGAGCTGGGTAGTCACCTTGAACCCCAGGACGTATTGAAGTTCAAAGACTCAAAGCGTTATAAAGACCGTATTGTTGCCGCACAGAAAGCCACCAATGAAAAAGATGCGCTGGTGGTGATGCAGGGTAAACTGAAAGGCATGCCGGTAGTGGTTGCCTGTTTTGAGTTCTCCTTTATGGGCGGCTCGATGGCGTCCGTTGTCGGCGCGCGTTTCGTTGAGGCAGTTAATGCCTGTCTTGAACACAACATGCCGCTGATTTGCTTTTCTGCCAGTGGTGGTGCGCGAATGCAGGAAGCGCTGTTGTCATTGATGCAGATGGCGAAAACCTCTGCTGCACTGGCAAAAATGAGCAAAAAAGGCCTGCCGTATATTTCTGTGCTGACCGACCCCACCATGGGCGGTGTGTCTGCGAGTCTGGCGATGCTGGGCGATGTGAATGTGGCAGAGCCAAAGGCACTGATTGGTTTTGCAGGTCCGCGCGTTATTGAACAAACCGTTCGTGAAACCTTGCCTGAAGGATTCCAGCGCAGTGAGTTTCTGCTTGATAAAGGCGCAATCGATATGATTGTTGATCGCCGCGAAATGCGCGACCGCCTGCACGGCCTGCTGGCAAAAATGCATCACGCTAACGCTAAAAGCGCGTGAGTTACGGCAATAAGGGGCATAGCGCCCCTGGCCGCTCGCTGGCCGACTGGCTGACCTACCTCGAATCGATTCACCCCACGGCTATCGACATGGGCCTTGAACGGGTTGCCCGTGTTGCGGACATCATGGGGTTATCATTGCAGTCCACGGTAATCACCGTGGCAGGTACCAACGGGAAGGGAACAACCTGCCGACTGCTGGAGCGTATCTTGTTGTCGCAGGGGAAATCGGTCGGCGTTTACAGTTCGCCACACCTCCTGGATTACCGGGAACGGGTAAGACTCAATGATGCGTTGCCTGACGAACAGGTTTTTTGTGATGCGTTCTCAGCCGTAGAGCAGGCCCGCGGCGATATTTCGCTGACCTATTTTGAGTTTGGTACCCTGGCGGCAATTTATATGCTGATGCAGGCCCGGCCGGATGTGGTGCTGCTTGAAGTTGGCCTGGGTGGACGCCTAGATGCTACGAACATTATTGACCCTGATCTCGCCGTGATTACCACCATCGGACTGGACCATCAGGCATGGCTGGGTGATACCCGTGAGGCAATTGCCACTGAGAAGGCCGGGATCATGCGTCCGATGGGTAAGGTGGTGGTTGGTGAGACTGATCCACCAGAAACGCTGAAAGACGCCGTCAGCCGGCTTAACACTGACTGCTGGTGGGCAGGAGACGATTTCGACCTTGAGACTCATGGAGATACGTGGTCATTTACCTGTCAGAGCGAGACGCTGAACGACCTTCCTCGTCCGAATATCCCGCTGCAAAATGCGGCAACGGCGCTGACCGTACTGAAAAAACTAAACTGGCTGGAAGACAACCCGGCGTTTCGCCAGACACTGGCAACAACCAGCCTGCCGGGACGTTGTCAGCAAATAGACAATCAGCCTGCTGTAGTGGTTGATGTGGCGCACAACCCTCAGTCCGTTGGTACGCTGAAAACCTGGCTGGACAGCCAGGCTTACCGCCACTGTCATATTGTGGTTGGCATGCTAAGCGATAAAGCCATTGAAGACAGCCTTGCCGTGCTTCGTGATGTGCCGGCAAACTGGTATGCAGGCACCACCGCGGGGCCACGTGGTTTGTCTGGTGCAGCCCTGGCGTCAGCATTACGTGCGGTAGGTGTTTCGAAGGTGCAGGTGTTTGACACTATCACTGAAGCATATCAGTGTGCCCGCGCGCAATGTCCCGATGACGGCATGATTTTGGTGTTTGGCTCTTTCCTTACTGTGGCAGATGTATTAGCTTTGCACTCTGAGAACAAACTGCAGTAAACAGGAGCACATTGTGGCGTCGGGATTCCAGAACCGACTGGTAGGGACGATTATCGTAGTTGCCTTAGCTGTCATTTTCTTGCCAGACTTTCTTGATGGCAAAAAAGAAAGCCGACGGCAGGCGTTCGTCAGTGTGCCTGCCAGTCCTGCCAAGAAACCCATTGTAAATCCAGAACCGTTCCCGGCTGAACGGGTTGCCAGCGCAGCGCAGCGTCCGGTTGAAATAGTTAACGAGGTGGCACTGGATGATGAACCAGTGGCCGCGCAAGGGCTAGCTGATGACACTGAGGTCACCCCTGATGAACCCGTTGCCGATTCGCTGGCTGAACAGACGGTTGTTGATACGCCGGCTGGGAGCGCTGATGATGCGGGCTGGGTTGTGCAGCTCGGCAGCTTCCGTCACGAAAAAAATGTACGCCAGCTGCTAACCAAGCTAGAGAATGCCGGTTACCGCGCATTCAGCCGTCCTATTCAGACCAGCTCAGGGCCACTGACCAAAGTATTTGTCGGTCCCGACCTTGATCGCGCCAATCTGGAAGCCGCACTGCCACACCTTAAAACGGTAACCGGGCTTAAAGGCCGCATCACTGAATTCAAAGTACAATAGCGCGCCAAGCCGGAAAGCCGGGTTGACACCCGGCTGGTCTTAGGTGCGCCCCTCGGCGTGTTTTTTGCCATTGGTAATCCAGCAGGCTTCTGTTAGAATGCGCGCCATCTTACCAGGGGTGTCCACGGCAGCTGACGTCTGTGCGTCCGCCTGTCAGAAAACAGAGTGTGAGACCATGAATTGGGTAGACTTTTCCATATTGGGTATCATCGCGGTATCTACCTTAATCAGCCTTGTTCGCGGCTTTGTCAAAGAAGCGATCTCGCTGGTGGTATGGTTTGGCGCGCTGTTTATTGCCAGTCAGTTCTTCGCTGATCTCGCCGTCTACTTCACCCGCATCGAAGACGACTATATTCGGAATGGCGCTGCCATTGCAGCGTTATTTATTGCCACACTGATTTTAGGTGGCATGCTCAATTACTCCTTAGGACAACTGGTCAAAGCGACCGGACTGTCAGGCACTGATCGCGCGTTAGGTCTTGTTTTTGGCGCGCTTCGCGGGGTGTTAATCGTTAGCGCACTGTTATTCTTTATGGATACCTTTACCCCGTCGGCGGGTGCTGCCTGGTGGCAGCAGTCAGCGCTCATCCCGGAATTTGCTGTGATTATTGAGTGGTTTTTTACCTACGTAAAAGACAGCTCGAGTTTTTTGAAATCCACTTGAAATAGGTAACGCACATGTGTGGTATTGTCGGAATAGTTGGTAAAACGCCGGTTGCACAATCGTTGTACGATGGTCTGATTGTCTTACAGCACCGGGGCCAGGATGCCGCAGGGATCATGACCATTGATCAGAACCAGTTTAATCTGAGAAAAGCGAATGGTCTGGTGCGCGACGTGTTCCACACCCGCCACATGAAGCGCCTGACCGGCAACATGGGCATCGGTCACGTGCGTTATCCTACTGCCGGTACGTCAAGCTCTGCCGAAGCACAACCGTTCTACGTGAACTCGCCGTTTGGTATTGCCTTTGCGCACAACGGAAACCTGACCAATGCGCACGAGCTTCAGGAAGAGGTATTCCGTATCGCACGACGTCATATCAATACCACGTCCGATTCGGAACTGTTACTGAATATTCTGGCACATGAACTTCAGCAAACGGCTGGCTTCAGTGTGACAGCAGACGATATTTTTGAGGTGGTAACCCGGGTCCACAAGAAGATCCGCGGTGCCTATGCCGTGGTAGCAGCAATTATCGGACAGGGTGTGGTGGCATTTCGCGACCCGCATGGTATCCGCCCGCTGGCCCTCGGTAAGCGCATCACTGAAATGGGTGAAGAATACATGGTGGCGTCAGAGAGCGTGGCGCTCGATGCGGTAGGTTTCACCTTCATTCGTGATGTTGCGCCGGGAGAGGCCATATTCATAACCGAAAATGGTGAGCTGCATACCAAACAGTGCGCAGAAAATCCGGTAACTTCACCGTGTATCTTTGAGTTTGTTTACTTTGCCCGTCCGGACAGCTTTATCGATGGTATTTCAGTATATGCATCACGGGTTAATATGGGACGCAAACTGGGCGAAAAAATTGCTCGTGAGTGGGGCGATCTCGACATCGATGTGGTGATCCCCATTCCGGAAACGTCGATGGATGTGGCCCTACAGATAGCCAATACACTGCAGCTACCGTATCGACAAGGCTTTGTGAAAAACCGCTATATTGGCCGTACTTTCATCATGCCTGGCCAGACGATGCGGAAAAAGTCGGTGCGCAAGAAACTGAACGCCATTTCTTCTGAGTTTAAGGGAAAAAATGTCCTGCTGGTGGATGATTCTATTGTGCGCGGTACCACGTCCGGTCAAATCATTGAAATGGCCAGAGAGAGCGGGGCGAAGAAAGTCTATTTTGCCTCAGCCGCACCTGAGATTCGTTTCCCGAACGTATACGGTATCGATATGCCGTCAGCCAATGAGCTGATTGCCTATGGTCGTGAAATCGACCAGATCGCGGATTTGATTCAGGCTGACGGGCTGATCTTCCAGGACATCAATGATCTTGTTGATGCCGTTAAAGAAGAGAATCCGGCTATCCAGCGCTTTGAAACCTCTGTCTTTGACGGTAACTACATTACCGGCGATATAGACCAGGCTTACCTGGAGCGGGTTGATATGGCGCGCGGCGAGAAGTCACGCAGAGCCCCCGTTTTGCAGGCAGAACTCAGTAACCTTGACCTGCATAACATGGATTCCTCCAACGACTAAAAAAAAGAGCCGCATCTTGAAGTGACCCCCAATAGTTGGACATTCCAATTACTGGGGGTCTTTTTATGTCCAAATACAATAGAGCGTTTAAGTTAAAGCTCGCCAAACTCTCTCAAACTCTTCCTTCCAGAGAAGTGGGCAGACGTTATGGGGTTGCATCCAACCTTATTCGATACTGGTCGCAGGTATACAGCATCAATGGTGCTGAGAGTTTTAGGCATCCACATCAACCGTATTCACTTACATTTAAATCCCATGTACTGGCAACGATGACGGAGAATGGCTGGTCTTTAAACTATACCAGTGCGCACTTTGATTTATCGAGTCAGGGCATATTATT
>NZ_JBFNPK010000015.1:0-95539 GCF_040812025.1 Alteromonas nitratireducens | reverse complement strand
TACAACGAAGAGCGCCCACATGATGCGCTGAATGATCTGACACCATGGGAATATTTAACCAAGCATGAACTGGCCGAAACCTCTAATTATGGGTGTAACTAATTAGGGGAGGTTTACAACGGCTTGGCTGATTAGGGCGTTAAGAGCCTAGGTTAGTTGAGTCAAATGATGAATTTCCACAAGCTAAAGAAAATAAAACAGGCTGAGATTGCCTTATTTTTGATAGCTGGGCTGCTAGTTGGCCGATTTATCATGGCAAAGTATGAGGAGAAGATTTTAGCTTGGCTTCCTATTGCTCCTGATATACCTATCAGACAGGTTGATAATGGGTTCTGGCTGGCAGCTGGGGCAATAATAACGACTGTCTCAGTATTAATTTTCTTTATTTTGTTAAGCGCGTTAGTACATGCCTTTTTGTTATTTATAACCAGACGTTTGAGTTTTGTTCGAGCCATACAGGCTACAGTGTTTCACAAGTTTCCATCGCATTGGTACAGATATTAAGGCACCTAATAACCACGTTAAGCCGCCTGAAGGCTGTAGTGTTCAATATAACTTACCCAAATTTGTGTACTTTGAGCTGTTCCCGGATATGGGAGCCGCTATTTTGAGAGAAGAAACTCAAACAATGGTATCGTCCATCGCGCAATAGTCTGATATCAGAATTCACTCCAATTTAGTGCGACTTATCGCTTTCTTTAATTTGAACAGAGTAACAATGATGTTTGAGAGGTTGCGGCCTGCGCCGCAATGACGAGTTTCTTCGATTAGTATCAGCAACCACTGACTATTATAACAAAGCCTGACACGCGTCAGGCTTTGTTATTTTCAACTATGCGTAAGTTAACGCTTATTGCTCAAAAAAGCCTTCGTTGGCTTTAATCGTCAGCGGATGGTAGCCCGGTCTGGCTTCCTCAAACGCTTTTTTCGCAAACGCTTTACCCTCTTTGGTTTTCACCAGCTCACGATATAGCGGCCTGACCAGTTTATTACGGCCAATGCTGACCAGATAATCATGCAGACGCGGGTACGCCGGTTTGTACTGGTTATGCACGGCAATCATCAGCCAGCTGTGCGAAATTTCGTTGTTACGGCTCTTTGTCAGGTCAAACGCGGCATCCAGCTCGTTAAGCTGCGCAGTGCTTAGCGCATCAGGCATATTGTTTAAAAAGTACAGCCACTCATGCACCGTCCAGTCACGGGTAGAAATAGCCTTTGCGGCCAGATCGCCACTCAGCCAGGCAGTGCGGGTCGCATCGATTTTTTCAAATGCATCCGACTCAGGTACCGGGGCGCCCGCCGGGATCCCCGGTTCGAAAATCCAGGCGTGAATACGGGCTTTGTCCAGCTTGTCCGGATAAGCAGCCAGCAGGGTCTTGTCCAGATAATCAATGAAGGTATCGGTGGTAATGCTCTGGAACGCGAAGTCACTGAAATACTGCATCAGGAACGCATCAAAGTTTTCACGGCCAACGTTTTGCTCAATTTCGCGCAAAAATAAGGCCCCTTTCTCGTACGGAATGTTAGAAAACACATCGTCCGCACTGCGACCGCGCAAATCAATTGCCAGAATCTGATCGTTTTCTGGCAGCGCCTCGATGTCGGCCAGCAGGTCCTGATACCCCAGCACCGCCTCTTTTTTGTAGCGCTCATGACCATAAATCATTTCCATAATGCGGTAGGTCAGATACGTAGTGAACCCTTCGTTAAGCCACAAATCGCGCCAGGTTGCATTGGTTACGGTATTCCCTGACCAGCTGTGCGCCAGTTCGTGGGCAATCAGTGACACCAGGCTTTTATCACCGGCAATAACGGTGGGCGTAATGAACGACAGGCGTGGGTTTTCCATACCACCAAACGGGAATGACGGCGGCAGAATCAGCAGGTCGTAACGATCCCAGCTGTACGGGCCATAACGCTGCTCGGTTGCTTCCAGCATGGCCTCGGTATCTTCAAACTCTTTTGCTGCGGCGTTAAGCATAGACGGTTCGGCATAAACACCGGTGCGCTCCCCCATCGCTTTGAACGACAAATCGCCAATTGCCAGTGCAATCAGGTATGACGGAATGGGCTGAGGCATTGCAAAATGGTACTCACCATCACGCGGTGTGTCTGGCGTATTCGCAGCGCTCATCACCGCAAGCAGGGCTTCAGGGGTATGGATCACCGCATTATAGGTAACCCGTACCTTGGGCGAATCCTGCAGCGGAATAAAGCTGCGGGCGTGGGTGGCCTGAGCCTGCGTAAACAAAAACGGATGCTGTTTGCCTGCGGTTTGCTGCGGCGTTAACCATTGCACACCCGAGGCTGACGGTGAAGTCTCGTAGCTGATAGTCACCTTGTTGCCGTCTTTCGGCAACGAAATCATCAGTGGCGTACCCATGGCAGGATCGGTATTGCCCAGCCTGAACGGCACGTCTGCGCCGCCAGCACGCACTGATTTGATGGCCAGTTCACGGGTATCAAGGATCAGGGTTTCGGCGCTCTCATTCAGCTTTTTATAGGTGACAACGGCTTTACCGGACAGAACGCGGCGGGCAAAGTCAGCGGTCAGATCCAGGTCGAGATGGGTAACAACAACCTCATCGGGATTAGAAAACGAGTGATAGTCTTTACCGGACTGGATGTCGCCGGCGGCATGCTCTGATGCCTGTACAGCAGGCGTGGCCATAGCAACGGCGAAGGCCAGCATAAAAGTGACAAGTAGGGATTTCATACGTAGGTCCGTAGTTATTGTTTTTACGCCACCATCGTATCAGACATTGGAGCAAAATCGCATGCGCATTCATCACGCCAGACTGTCGGTTTACGGCAATGCGATAAATGCCGTGCTGCACTGCGCCGGTTCTTCATCCAGAAACGCCACAAACCGGGTGAAGTCGCCGCGTTCGTGCATGCGCTTTATCGACGCGGCAAGCGCCGGGATCTTGTCCTGATGACGCACGTTAACCAGGTGATAACTGACCACGTGCAAATCCGGCACTTCACGGTAGTACACCCGCGACTGGTCACTCTGACAAAAGTAATTCATCAGCAGTTTTTTATTGCCAATCAGGGCATCGACAGCCCTGTTACTCAGCAGCGATGCCATAAACGGCAGTTCATGTTCGAACAGGCAGTTCAACTGGTGGCTTTCACAGTATTTGCGGGCAGCATGAAAGCCCCCGGGAACCGCGTATAATTGCTCATTATCCCAGCGGCACTGTGATTCTCGGGTACAAAACCAGTACACTTCATGCTGTATCATCGGTTCGGGAACCGCGAGCAGATTGGGATACTGCTGCGCCACCTCGGGTACCCGACCGGCCTCGGCGTCTGTTTCAAAACGATCGGCAGCCTGAAGGCCGCGCATCGAGGGGAAATAACGAAACTGCGGGGTAATGTTAAGGGGAGCATACATGGTGGTGAACAGGGTTTCGGTTACCGCTTTCACTTCGCCGCGACCATAAAAGCTGTTCACGCTGATAACATAGTTGTCAGGGGACAGGCGATCAGCCATTACGACGTTGGCAAATACCATGACGCCAGACATTACCCAAAGCCAGATCTGCTTTCTCATCGCCTTCTCACAACTAAAAAACCAGGGATATCCGCCCCAACCATCTTCCCCGATTGTAAGTGATGTTGTCGACATAAGCACGGTTACGTCGCACAATCCTTACAACTTTGTCACAGAACTGACATGATTTTCTGGTGTACAAGTGTACGCTCAAAATCTAAAATGTAAGCATGAACCAAATCCGGGAACGAGCATGAACACAATGACGAAGCGCGCCTATTCTGTACTGGAGGAATGGATGAACAGCATTACCCACGGCCTTGGCTTTATTGCTGCGGTAGTGGGACTGGTATTCATGCTGTTTCGTGCCGACGACCCTCTGACCATCACCGCAGCGGCCATTTATGGCTCAACCCTTATCCTGATGTTTCTGAGCTCAACGCTGTATCACGCCATTGCCCATGATAAAGCCAAGGGCATACTCAAACTGTTTGATCACAGTGCGATTTACCTGCTGATTGCCGGCACCTATACCCCCTTACTGCTGGTGTCCATTGGAGGCTGGCTGGGCATAACCATGACTGCCGTAATCTGGAGTCTGGCCGTCGGTGGCGTCGCATTTAAACTGATTGCACAGCACCGCTTTCCGAAAATTTCGGTAATGACCTACCTGTTAATGGGCTGGATCGCGCTGGGCCTGATTTACCCGCTTTATCTGGCCTTGCCCGGCGCCGGCTTATGGTTACTCGTTGGCGGGGGACTGTGTTTCAGTATCGGCGTGTTATTTTATGTAGCGAAACGGGTCAAATATACCCATGCTATCTGGCATCTGTTTGTGCTGGGTGGCTGCAGCTGTCACTACTTTTCGATTTACTTTTTCGTGGTATAACACCGGGTAACCGGTTTCATCCTGACATTCACGTGGCGACCCGTGCAGGTCGCCACGTTACCAGACATTAAAAGGCGTAACTGTCAGCCGATGATAATAAGGCCGTTGCGTCAATTTTCTCCTGCACGCAGGCTTTTATCTTTTGCTTACTGAACACATACACCTTATCGCGCGCCTTGCCTTTATCGCTCTGTACAAAGTTACTGATCACAAAGCTCACGTGTTCGGCGTCATCCAGTTCACGTAACCCCGCGCCAAAACGGCACAGTGTTTCACCAATACTGGTTTCAAAGCGCGAAAGAAACTGTTTATAGGCCTTGTCACGGGCTTCTTTTTGTTTCTCAATTCTGGCTTTTTGCTCCTGCTCAAGCTCCGCAGAAAACGCCGCCAATTCCTTTTCCCGCTTTTCAAGTCGAGCGGCTTCCTCGTTAATCGCTTTGAGCTCCTGCTCAATCTCCTTGCGACGTTCCGCATCGGCTTGTCTTGATTCAAAGTTTAAGTCACGCTTACGGCGCTCCAGGTCGCGCTTTTCCCAGGCGAGTTCATGCTCCTGATCACGTAAATCATGCAACTGTGAATTCGCCTCACGAAAAACCTGACTCAGCTGACGGCTGGTTTCCTCGGCAAACGCTTCCCAGTCTTCATCAATTTCGACTTCTATGCCGTTTTCACCGCTGATGATCACAGGCGGAACCGGCGGGATCGGCGGCACCTGCATCATGCTGGAAAGGCCATCAGAGGTAAACGAGAAGAACTGGGTAACGCCACCACCAACATTGACATTAAAGACCACACCCTGGCCTGCCAGGTAGGTAGTCTCAAGACTACGGTAACGCCAGCCGTCACGGCCAATGTTTTGCTTCAGCGCGGTATCGATAACGCTTTCCATAATTTCCAGCTCATCGTTCAGGGTTGCCATCTTTGCGCTGTTCACAGCACCCAGTGCGGCCAGTGGGCTCGCCAGTAAGGCGGTCAATAGTAATTTTCTCATGATAAGACTCCGGTTATTCATCATCAGACGGTCCGGTGAACGGTACCAGCGGTGTAATTGCCTGCCCGTTTTCCAGTGCCGAGATTTCCTGTTGCAGATGGTTTAGCTGACGTGCATAAAAACGCTGATCGTCGCTGCGCTGCTGATTGATAAATTTCACCAGTTCAGCGAAATCCTCGCGGCGCTCCTGACGACTTGATGACAGCAGATATTCTGTCAGCTCCGCGCCAGACTGCCGCTGTTGTTGTGCCAGCGCATCCGTGTACTGAGCAAACAGCTGCTGATTCGCCTGCTGATACTGTTGCACGCGGCTGTCGATAAGCGCGGTTATCTGTGCGGGATCCGGCTGACTGCTGCCAAAGCCCAGTGACACCCTATCGTCACGAATATCCACGCGGAACCCGGTCACCACCATGACCAGCGCCAGTGCCGACATGGCCATGGACGCAACGGGCAGCCCCTGCCATTGCCACCAGCGGTTGCGTGGCGTCGGCGTAAAGGTGGCTTCCCTGTTCCAGTGAGGCACCGCAAAAGTGGTGTAGGTCGATGCCATATCGCTGATCCGGTTTGCCGCTTCAACCTGGCGGGCAAACGCCGCATCCGAGGTGCACAACGCTTCAAACTGACGCCGCTGCGCTTCGGTTAATTCACCATCCAGCCAGGCTGCCAGTAAGGCTTCATGTTGAGAGTCTGTCATGTGCTTACTCCAACTCCAGTTTCAGTTTAGTCAGGGCGCTGTACAGTCGCGACTTCGCCGTATTGGCGGAGATCCCAAGCTGCAGTGCGATATCCTCAAAGGTAAACTGACCAAAAAATTTCAGTTCGACGACCGCCTTTTGCGATAGCGGCAGTGTCTGCATGGCGCGGGTGAGTGCCGCGGTCTCCTGTGACCCGTGCAGTTGCATTTCAGGACACGGCGCCTCCGAAGCTGCCTCGGGTACGTCATCGAGCCCCTGCTGGGGACGTTTACGCCGGTAAAACTCCATGCAGCGAAAATGCGCTATCCTGAATAGCCAGGCGCGAAACTCCCCGTCACCACGATAATTATCGAGACTGCGAAATACCGACAAAAAGATGTCCTGCATCAGATCCGAGGCATCATGGGTATTACCTGTCATGCGAATGGCATAATGATAAACCGGACTCTCATACCGTTTTAGCAGCGTCATCCACGCTTTTCGGTGTCCCGCTTTCGCTTTCTCTACCAGCCGCTCATCCCGTGCTTCAAACACAGCGTTCCCCGCAAAAGTAGTGTGAGTGTTTTTAAGTTATGACTATAGTCGGGAAGAGAGGCGAAAAAGTTTGATGCTTCTTCGCCTTTTTTTATTTAAGGGTAGGAATTGGCAGCAACGGCGAAATAATTTCACCAATGCGACGGAAAAGCTGCATCCGGGTGGTGCCGCTTCGCCACACCAGGCCTATTTCGCGATATGCTTTGTCTTCTGCCGCAAACGCCTTGAGATCGGTATGTTCGAGAATGTTCTGATTCAGCGCCAGCTCAGGTAAAAAGGTGTAGCCCAGTTTACTGTTCGCCAGCTGAACCAGCGTATACAGACTGCTTGCCGCAACGCTGCTGACCTGCTCGCTATGCTGAATATTGCACGCACTCACCGCGTGGCCGGTCATGCAGTGCTCCTGCTGCAGCAAAAACACACTCTTTTTCGGCAATGACGAAATATCTACCGGCTCCGGAATACTGCTGGCCATTTCCTTATGTGCAATCAGGTGGAAGGGGTCATGGCCAAGCACCATTTTCTTGCAGCCCGGGGTATCCATCGGCAGAGCCAGGATCAGCACGTCCAGACGACCGTCGGTTAACTGCATCAGCAGGTTTTCTGTCGTGTCTTCCTGAAGTTCCAGCTGAATATCAGGCAAAAACGCATTGAATGCCCCAATCATGCCTTCAAACAGAAAGGGGGCAATAGTGGGAATAACGCCCATTTTCACTTTACCCCGCTGCCAGTTCCCCGCATTCTGGGCAAACTCCACCAGTTCCGCCGCATCGTGCAATAAACTTTTACTGCGTTCCACGACTTCCAGTCCCAGTGAGGTGAACACAAAGGTTTTATGCTCGCGCTCAAGTAGCTGGCTGCCGAAATGTTCTTCCAGATTCTGAATAGCGGTACTCAGGGTAGACTGGCTGACATTGCAGCGTTGTGCAGCGCGATGAAAATGCTGCTCCTGATGCAGCGTGACAAGATAATGAAGATGTTTAAGATTTGGCCACTTCATGGTTAACCATTTAGATTGAATACCTGATTTTTAATCTATCATGAAGATTAGAAGCCTTTCAACCGTCTGTCCCGTCACCGCGTAATGCTGAAATAGCACTGCCACTTTTCACCTATACTCTGGTAATGTGACAGGCATGAACGGTGTAACAAGAACAAACAACATGGAGAAGCAATGAAGGGGCACTTTAAGCACATTCTGTGCGTCTTAAATGACACCCACGACCAGAACGAACTGATTGAACAGGCGATTCATATTGCCAAAAGCCATCAGGCCGCGCTGACGATTATGCTGGCACTCGAGGCATTGCCTCCCAATGCCAGTATTGTGATGGAGTCGTTTTCCTACATTGACTCGGAGCAGTCGATGCAAACTGCCGCGGAAAACTGGCTGGCAGAACAAAAAGCAAAAATTACCACACAGTATCCGGTTACCACCGTGGTAAAAATTGGCCAGCCCCTGATTGATGTAGTCAGCACCGTGGTCAAACGCAATATCGATCTGGTGGTTAAGCTGTCTGACGATGATTTTCTGGATCGGGTGTTTGGCGGCGATGACATGCGTCTGCTGCGTAAATGTCCGTGCGCGGTATGGATCATCCACCGTAATAAACCCAGAAAATATAAATCGGTGGTGGCCGCGCTGGATCTTAGTTATCACTACCCTGAGCATGAAATCTCAGTCAGAAAGTCACTTAATATGGATATCCTGCGCACGGCAACACAGGTTGCCTTACTCGAGTTTGCACAGCTGCACATTGTGCATGTGTTTGATGCCGTGCCGGATAAAATTCTGCGGGACGGGTTCATCTCTGTGGATGAAGACCGCATGGAAAGCGATCTGGCGAAAATTCATGATGAGCGCGAGCAGGAGCTCGACCGGTTGCTGGGTGAGCTGGAAAAAGAACTGGAGCCAGAGGTAATTAATTATCTCAAACCCCAGCGTCATATTGTGCATGGCTATCCTCGTCGCGAAATTGCCGCTACCTCCGCCTCGCTGAATGCCGATGTGCTGGTGATGGGCACGGTAGCGCGGCTGGGCGTGCCCGGCTTTATTATGGGCGGCACCGCCGAGGAAACCTTCAACCACATAGACTGCGCCGTGTTAGGCATTAAGCCACAGGGCTTTGTCTCTCCGCTGGCGCCGGACAGCCCGGTCTGAAGCAACAAAAAAGCGCGCCACAAGGCGCGCTTTTTTTGTTCACTGTGCCGCTATCAGGCTACGCCAAAGGACGCTTTCAGCACGTAGAAGAAGATAATCGAGAGGATGGCGCCGGCTGGCAGCGTAATAATCCACGACACCACGATATTGCGCACAATGCCTAAGTTCAGTGCCGATACACCACGGGCAAGGCCAACGCCGAGCACCGCACCAACCAGGGTTTGTGTGGTTGAAATAGGCAGACCGGTGCCTGACGCAATCACAACCGTACAGGCCGCCGCCAGCTCAGCTGCAAAGCCTCGGCTGGGGGTGAGGTGAGTAATACCCTGCCCGATGGTTTTAATCACGCGATGTCCGAATAGGGCCAGACCGGCAACAATACCCAGACCGCCGAGCGGCAGGATCCAGGGAGCCAGTTTCGCGCTGGCGTTAATTTCGCCACCAGAGGTTACCACACTCACAACCGCTGCCAGTGGACCAATCGCGTTAGCAACGTCGTTTGAACCATGAGCAAACGCCATACAGCACGCGGTAACCACCATCAACAGCGCAAACACTTTCTCGATGTTGGCGGTTTGTACATCGGCATTATGCGATTCGTTAAACGTCATGCGGCCGATAAAGGCTTTACCCACAACAGCCAGGATGACGGCAATAGCAATCGCCAGCAGATAGCCATTAACACTGCTCAGCTCGAGCCCGACATGCTTAAGACCTTTCTTGATGGTGACCAGCGACATGATAAAGCCGGCCAGCGCCATGTATAACGGTACATACCGTTTCGCATTGGCAAACGGTGTAGCGGTGCTGAAAATCAGACGCTGCGCGCTCATAAAAATGAGATAGGCAATAACACCCGAAATCGCCGGCGTGATGATCCAGCTACCCACAATTTCACCGACTTTGCCCCAGGCAACGGCATCCATACTGACACCCGTGGCGGTAAAACCGATAATGGCACCGATAATCGAGTGTGTGGTAGAAACCGGCCATCCAAGCCAGGACGCTACTGCCAGCCAAATCCCGGCAGCCAGCAACGAGGCAATCATACCCAGTACCAGATATTCTGGAATGCTACTGAAGAACGCAGGGTCAATGATCCCTTTACGGATCGTAGAAGTGACCTCTCCACCGGCAAGGTAGGCTCCGGCAAATTCAAAGATCATCGCAATGATGATCGCCTGCTTGATCGTCAGCGCTTTGGAACCGACTGATGTTCCCATGGCATTGGCGACATCATTCGCACCAATTCCCCATGCCATTACAAAACCGACAGTTGCGGCAAGAATGATCAGTATAAGCCCATAACTTTCAAAAAATTCCACGAAATCGCTCCTGTATTAACCGCGATTAAGTCCCGGCGTGGTCACCGGCAAATACACATTACAACATCGCTCTGAGGCTAACACCGGGTTTCGCACCTGACGGTTAATTCTTGTACTCATAGCGTATTTTTTATACTAAGCAGTTTTGGCTGCGGCGAATAATAACGTAATCGTAAAGCCAACCATAGGGTTAAATGATCGAAAAAACACAAAAAGCACACCTGTCTACATAAACTGTCGATAATTGAAACAAATATGTCAGTTTTGTGACATTTCGCTCACATTAAACGTGAAGGGATAACCGGAAGGCGAAAAAAACAGCGGCTTATGACAGTGCATCAATCTTTTTCTGCATCGATTCGAGGGTGCTGTGGCGCACGTCTTTTCCTTCAGTCAGCGACACGACGTACTCACACAGGTTTTTGCAGCGATCACCAATACGTTCCAGCGAGCGCAGCGACCACAGTACGTCGAGCCAGTCTTCCATATCGTCGGTGGTCTTCTCCATTTCAGCCGTGGTGAATGTCAGCAGCTTTTTGTATTCACTGTCGATCCGGTTGTCCTGGTCATACACCTTCAGCGCAGCCTCACCGTCCTGACGGGCAAAGGCATCAAACGTGCCACGCATCATGGCGGCGACACGATCACCAATCAGCAGCATGCTGCTTTTAATGGTTTCGGACACCGGTAATTTGTTCTTGGTGACCAGTTTAGCTATACGCTCAATCTCATCACCCATGCGCTCAATGTCAGTGATGGCTTTGGAAATGGTCATGATAAGACGGAGATCACTGGCGGTGGGGTGGCGTTTGGCAATAATACGCAGACATTCCTGGTCAATCTGCATCTCCATCGAATTTACCTTGATGTCGTTCAGTACGACCTTTTCAGCCAGCCCGCCGTTATTTTCCTTGATCGCGCGCAGTGTGTCGTGCAACTGCTGCTCAACCTCTCCGCCCATGGTCAGTACGGAGTTTCTCAGGTTTTCCAGCTCCGTATTAAAGTTACCGGAAATGTGCGTATTAATAGCAACCTGTCGCATGGCTCACTCCTGCTTCAGCCGTAACGGCCGGTAATATAATCTTCTGTCTGTTTTTTCTCAGGCATAGTGAACAGACTGTCACTATCGGTATATTCCACCAGCTGTCCCTGGTGCAAAAATGCCGTGTAATCAGACACCCGCGCTGCCTGCTGCATGTTGTGCGTGACAATAACGATAGTACATCGCGACTTGAGTTGCGCCATCAGCTCCTCAATAAACAGGGTTGTCAGCGGGTCGAGTGCCGAAGTTGGCTCATCCAGCAGCAGGATTTCCGGCTTCAGGGCCAGTGCCCGCGCTATCACCAGACGTTGCTGCTGACCACCAGAGAGAATATGCGCCGACTCAAACAGCCGGTCCCTGACCTCTTCCCACAACGCCGCTTCTTTTAGTGCGCTTTCTACGGCGTCATCGAGATGACGACGGGTTCTCACGCCCTGCAGGCGCAGCCCGTAACACACATTGTCATAAATACTCATCGGGAACGGATTAGGTCGCTGAAATACCATGCCGACCTTGGTTCGCAGCCGCGAAACATTTTCCCGCTTGCTGTTGATATTTCGGCCATCAATGATGATTTTACCGTCATAGTGGCATTCCGCATGTAAATCATTCAGACGGTTGAAACTGGAGACGAGGGTGGACTTGCCACAGCCACTCTGGCCGATCAGTGACGTAATGCAGTTTTTCGGGATCCGCATACTGATATCGTGTAACACGTGTTTATGACCAAACCACAAATTGAGGTTGCGCACCTCAATGGCGGTTTGCTCGTCACTCAGCGCATTGACATCCAGCGTATTGTGTTCAAATAACTTCAGCATGACGCCCTATCCGATTAAATAGCGTTTTCTTAACCTGGTTCGCAGCAGCGCTGCCAGAATATTCAATACAAACACAACCAGCAACAGTAGCAGACAGGCCGCAAACATCATCGGCGCGCCCTTCGCGTCTGTCTGGCTGTGGAAGGCCCCGTCGTAAATGAGTACCCCGAGATGCATAAACTGCCGATCCAGGTGCAAATAAGGGAACTCACCATCGACCGGCAGATTAGGTGCAAACTTCACCGCCCCGACCAGCATCAGCGGCGCCACTTCACCCGCCGCCCGCGCTATCGCAAGAATAACCCCGGTCATGATGCCCGGGGATGCGATCGGCAAAATGGTATAAAACAGGGTTTCGGCTTTGGTCGCACCCAAGGCGTAACTGCCCGCCTTCAGGCCTTCCGGCACACGCCGCAGTCCCTCTTCGGTAGCCACAATCACCACCGGCAGCGTGAGCAATGCCATGGTCAGCGAGGCCCAGAATACGCCCGGTGTTCCCATGGTCGGGGCAGGCAGACGATCGGCAAAAAATAACGCATCAATGCTGCCCCCCACGGTGTAAACGAAAAAGCCCAGTCCAAAAACCCCGTAGACAATAGACGGTACCCCGGCCATGTTACTGACACTGATGCGAATAGCGGCAGTGAACGTATTGTCCGGCGCGTATTCACTCAGATAAACGGCGGCAAGCACACCAAACGGGGTAACGATAATGGTCATAAGAAATACCATCAGTACCGTACCAAACAGGGCCGGGTAAACACCGCCAGAGGTATTAGCCTGCTTGGGCGACTCGGTCAGAAACACCCCGATGTTGCTGAATACCACGCCCAGTTTACCGGCAACCGACAGTTGCCCGACAAAATCGATGCTGGCAATGTCCGCGAGTGCCAGCTCATACGGCGCATTATCAGCGAAGCGCAGGCGCAGTCGGTAACTGTCGCGCTGCTGCTCAAGTTCAAGCACCCGGCTGTGCCAGCGGTCAAAAGCCTGCCGCAACTTATCGCGGGCTGGCGCGTCCTGCTCAACATCGCGCCTATCATATTCCGCCAGTTGTTCATGGATGGGGGCCAGTTGCGTCACCCGTATCTGTTCAATCTGCTCAAGCACACGCGCAACAGCCTGATGTGCAGTCTGATAGCGGTTCATACCCGCAAACTGTCCGTCGGGTGTTACCACAGATTCCGGCCGCGCCAGCATCACCCGGCCGTCATTAAGGTGTACTGCGGCCGCGTCAATGGCCACCTCCTGCGCGACCACCTGAGCCGGTTCCAGCAGCAGCCGGCTGCCAAACGGAAACGCCTGATCACTGAAATTCACCCGCCAGACCTGGCTGCTGTTTTCATCAAAAGCCTGGGTGCGGGCGTACACACTGTGCAGACCTCGCTGGTCTGTATAGGTGACTTCCATCACCGGCTGGGGCCAGAAATAGCCTGTACCACGCACAATAATCAGCGTCAGAATGCTTATCAGCACTAACAGCAACAGGCTGCATAAAAAAGCGCTCAGATTAACCACAAACGACTGACGCTGCGCGGAAGTTGTGATGTGTCGGAGAAACTCAGCCATAGCGTGCATTTCTCCTTAACCGGCGACGCAGAAACTCGGCCAGTGTGTTCACGACAAACGTAAAGGCAAACAGAATACAGGCTGTAAAAAACAGAATATGGTAGTGCGTTCCGGACGCATCCGCCTCGGGCAGTTCGATGGCCAGGTTAGCCGTCATCGCCCGTAGCCCGTCAAACAAACTCCAGCTGGCGATGGGCGTGTTACCGGTTACCATCAGAACGATCATCGTCTCGCCAAATGCACGGCCAAAGCCCAGCATGATCGCCGCCAGAATACCGGGCATTGCAACATGCATCACGACATGACGCAGTGTTTGCAGCCGGGTTGCCCCCAGTGCGTACGAGGCATGCTTTAATGAATCAGGTACCCCGCTTATGGCGTCTTCGGCAAGCGAGTAAATGCTCGGTGAAATCGCCACGCCCAGTGCAATGGCGACAACCAGGGTTGTTTTGCCAACCGGGCTTGCCGACTCATTATCCAGCGCCCCGACATTAGCCGCGCCAAACAGTACATCTGTCAGCCACGGTGACCACTGGATGCTGAGATAGCCCAGCCCCAGCACCAGCGCGATACTGCCGGTAATGCGCATCACGTGACGAACGGGCGCCGACACCACCGGCGTCAGCGTATGATGAAGTGCCGCCACACCCAGCAGCACCAGTGGTGCAAGCACAATGACAAACACAAACGAAAACAAAAACTGTTCCGCCACCGGCGACAACCAGATTGCCGCAATAAAACCAATCAGTACGCTGGGAATCGCCTCCAGCATTTCAATCGCCGGTTTAAGCACCTGACGCAGCCGGTTATCAGCAAAGAACGCGGTGTAGACCGCCGCACTGACAGCGACCGGGATGGCCACCAGTAACGCCAGTAATGACGCCTTCAGGCTGCCAATTAACAACGGTGTCAGACTGTATTTGGCTTCCAGATAATCCGACGCATTGGTAGTCTGCCAGACCATATCAGCCGTTGGATAGCCCTCGTATTCCTGGGGTTCAAACAGCGATGACCAGGTGGTGATCCCACTCAGGTATTTCACCGTCCATGCGGTTACCGTCTCGGTGCCCGCTGCATACAGGCGGTTTCCGAACCACGCAATATCGGTGTGCGGCTCTGGCAGTGACAGGGTTGTCACCTGTTCACCGGACACGCGGTTTATCAGCAGCACCCGCTGCGCGCTGGTGAGCATAGCCAGCGCATTCACGCTGGCATGGGCGCGCAGTGCTCTGGGCTGTTCATTCTTGCCCAGCGACAAATGGTATGTAGGCGCAAACGTCAGGATGCCGTTTTCCGCCCGCAGCACCCAACGGGTAACCAGTCCGCTGCTGTCCGCAATAAACAGGCTGCGATCTTTCTCCAGGCTTTGCCACCAGGTCATAGGCTCAGGCAGTGAGACCACGTTAACCTGCCCCTCGCGCAGCGAATGAAAGGCCAGTTGTTGCTGGTCATAGGTTACTGTCTGCATAACGCCGGGCAACGGCTTTACGGCAGTGGAGGGGGAAAAATACTGGTCTGAAATGGTCGTAGGATCCTGCCGGTTTACCCAGCGCACCAGCACGGTATCAGCAGTTTTCACCGTCACCACGGCCCACTGCGATGATAATGACACCGACCAGGACACGCGCGCCGCCCAGATGTCGCGGGGCAATGAAAAAGACAGGCTGCCCGTGGCCCCCTGAGCGGCGCCAAAGGTGGTTTCGTACGAGCGGGTTGTGACCGGACTGGTCGAGGTCAGAGTAAGATCGCGCACTGCATCGATGCGCACCAGGCCATTTGTCGAGATATCTACCAGGTAGTTTCGGCCCTGGTCGCTGATCGCACTTAATGCATGTCCGCACGGGCGCTTATAGTCGTGTACGGTATCCAGTGCGCCCGCTTTCTTCTGCATCAGCGTGAGTGCACAGGGCGTCTGTCGCACCACCAGCGGCTGACCTTCCTCGACATCAGCCAGCGTCAGCAGGTGCGCTCCACCGGGGCCATCACTGAATACCAGCGACTGGGGACTGGTCAGTGCGGGTCTTAACGCCAGTGGCAGTGCCTGCATCAGCAGATGCGAAATAAGAATCACCAGAGTCAGTAACACCAGGGCACCAAACGTCGTCACCACGTATCTGACAGCGTTATCCCTGCGCGTTCTGTGACGCATTATATGTTGAGTGCTGGCGTTCATTCCTGAGTCTGACAAAGTGACACGATTTGCAGGTTAACTCCCGAATTTCGTGTTATTTTATAAGTCAGTGCAAGATTGTACGCTGACCTGAACCACAATACCAACCTGCAAACGCTTACTGGCAGTTAACAAGGAGTCTTTCATGCAACCACTGATCATCACTATCATGGGTAAGGATAAACCCGGGCTGGTCGACGCACTCGCGAAACGGGTTTATCAGCATGGTGGTAACTGGCAGGGATCCAGCTTTGCGCATATGGCCGGTATGTTCACCGGCTTCGTCGAGGTACTGGTACCACAAGACAACCATGACGCGCTGATCGCCGCACTCGATGCCATTGAGGGACTGAGTGTGCAGTCCGTGTCCGTCGTCAATGCAGAGCCTGCGCACACCATGCAGTTATCGGTTGATATTATGGGCAACGACAAGCCCGGCATTGTGCAGGAACTGACCTCGGTACTGAATGAATTCAATCTGAATATTGTCAACTTCTCGTCGCGCTGCGAAAGTGCGCCGAACTGGGGCAGCCTGATGTTCAAAGCAAATGCCGTAATTGCCGTGCCCGATGATTTTGATCATGGCGCGCTGCAGCAGGCTCTTGAAGCGCTGGCCAACGACCTGGTCGTGGATATTCAGACCACAATGTAACCGGCGGTGTCACAGGACTGTCACCGTAGGCTGGCAAGCTTACGTATTTTTTAAATATCTACTTAGTACACTATGGATTCTCCAGAACTTTATTATCCGAAAGAAATCAGCTGGCTGGCGTTTAACGAGCGCGTACTTCAGGAAGCCGCCGACATTAATACGCCGGCTGTGGAGCGGCTGCGCTTTCTTGGCATCTACTCCAACAACCTCGATGAGTTCTACCGGGTGCGGGCCGCCGACGTGAAACGCCAGATCACCATTGCACAGAATGATGACAATGAGGAAGAGGCAAATAAGCTGATTGCGCTGATGGAGCAAATTCAGGCCAAGGTGGTACAACTGTCAGATAAGTTCGACACCATTCACAAGGACGTACTTAAGGCACTGGCACGCTATAACATTTTTATTGTTCAGAAAAACGAGCTCAGCGACTATCAGCGCACCTGGGTAAGAAACTTTTTCGTGAACAAGGTACTCAGGCACATTGCGCCAATTCTGATTGACAAAAAAACCGACCTGCTCAGCCGTCTCAACGGCACGTCGGTTTACCTTTACGTGGCGCTTCGCCGCGAGGGCCGCAACACTAAGTTTGCGGTGGTGCAGGTACCTACCACTGAAATGTCACGCTTCATGCTGATACCACCGGAAAAAAGCCGCAAGAAAAAGCATCTGGTGATGCTGGATGACATGATTGAGCTGTGTCTGGAGGATATTTTTCGCGGGTTCGTGAAATTCGACAGTATTGAAGCCTATTCCTTTAAGATGACGCGTGACTCCGAATACTCCATCAACGATGAAATTGATGAAAGTTACGTTGAGAAAATGTCTGAGAGCATGAAACAGCGGCTGATTGCAGAACCCGTACGGGTCATTTATGACTACGATATGCCGCCGGATATGGTCAAGGATTTGCGCAAGCGTCTTAAAATCACATCGCTGGATACCATGCATGCCGCAGGACATTATCGTAACTTTAAGGATTTCATCGGCTTCCCAAATGTCGGCCGTGAATACCTGGAGCATGCGCCACTGCCTGCCATTGATTCACGGCAGTTCTCCGGCTACGACACGGTGTTTGACGCCATCACCGCGCATGACATTCTGCTGTATTACCCCTATCACCGGTTTCTGCATTTCACAGAGTTTGTCAGGCAGGCCGCCTTTGATCCCAATGTCAAAGCCATCCGCATCAATATCTACCGGGTCGCGAGTAAATCACGGATCATCAATTCCCTGATAGATGCAGTGGACAACGGTAAGAAAGTCACGGTGGTGGTAGAGCTGCGGGCACGTTTTGACGAAGAAGCCAATATAGAGTGGTCGAAGCGGATGACCGACGCGGGTATACGCGTTATTTTGGGCATTCCAACGTTAAAAATACACAGTAAGCTGTGTCTGGTGACGCGCGAGGAACGCGGTACCCTAGTTAATTATGCCCACTTTGGCACCGGCAACTTCAACGAAAAAACCGCAAAAATTTATACTGACTTCAGTTTGTTTACCCGCAATCAGGAACTGGCAGAAGAAGCCGCCTCGGTGTTTGATCTAATCCAGTATCCGTATCGTCGCTACAAGTTCCAGCACCTGCAGATTTCTCCGCTGAACTCGCGCACAAAAATTCAGTCGCTGATCCGTCAGGAAATACAGTACCTGAAAGAAGGGCGCAAAGCCGGTATCACATTCAAGCTGAATAACCTGGTCGACAAAGAACTGATTGACGACTTATACCGCGCCAGTCAGGCAGGAGTGAAAATTCGCGGCATTGTACGCGGCATGTGCTCACTGATCCCGGGTCAGAAAGGCCTGAGTGAAAACATCCAGATTATTTCGGTAGTCGACCGATTCCTGGAGCATCCTCGGGTGCTGGTGTTTGAGGGCGGCGGAGACCGGAAGGTGTTTATTTCGTCCGCCGACTGGATGACACGTAACATGGACAACCGCATAGAAGTCGGTTGCCCGGTCTACGATCCGCAACTACAAAAGCAGATTGTCGATATCCTTGAAATTCAGTTTAAAGATACGCTGAAGGCCCGGGTGATTGACAAGGATCAGACCAACCGTTACGTTCGCAGAGGAAACCGTAGAAAACTCCGCTCTCAGGTTGAGATTTACCACTACCTGAAAAAGCAGGAAGAAAAACTCGCGAAGTAAACGCCAATGGTACAACACGAAACCGCGCTGGAAAGCGTCGCCGCCAGAGAAGCCAGTAAGGTTGCCGCACTGGATATTGGCTCTAACAGCTTTCACCTTGTGGTGGCACGCATTATGGCGGGCTCAGTGCAGATCCTTCACCGGGTAAAACAAAAAGTGCGGCTGGCCGAAGGGCTTGATGACAATGACATCCTGTCTGACGAGGCTATCGAGCGCGGATTACGTACCCTGGCAGTGGTTGCAGAGAGCCTGAAAGGATTCGAACCAGACTCGGTACGCATTGTAGCCACGCATACCTTACGAAAAGCCCGTAATGCCCGCGATTTTATCCGCGCGGCGCGCAATATCCTGCCCTACCCCATTGAAATTATTTCCGGCAACGAAGAAGCCCGTCTGATTTATTCCGGTGTGGCGCATACCACCCACACCGAAGGGCAGCAACTGGTGGTGGATATTGGTGGCGGCTCAACCGAGTTTGTTATTGGCGAGGGGTTTACGCCACTGCTATGCCGCAGTCTCCAGATGGGCTGCGTCAGCTACACCCAGCGTTTCTTCGCCGACGGCAAACTGACCGCCAGGCTTTTCAGTAAAGCGATCACTGCGGCCGAACAGGAACTGGAACTGATTGAGAGTAAATACCGTCAGCTTGGCTGGGTTCAGTGCATAGGTACCTCGGGTACCATCCGTGCGCTGTACATGCTGGCACAGACCACAAACGACGGCAGCCACGAAATACCTGTCACGCTTAAGCATCTGAAGGCACTGCAAAAGCAGTTTGTCGAGGCGGGACACATCGATAAGCTCGATACCACGACGATCAGTGAGGACCGTTTACCGGTGATTGCCGCTGGGCTGGCTATTCTCATCGCCATTTTCAAAGCGTTACGTATTGAGGGTCTGACTTATTCGTCCGCGGCACTGCGGGAGGGCGTGCTCTATCAGATGGAAGATGAGCTGCATCATGCGGATATCCGCGGCAGAACAGCCAGCAGCCTGGCGACACGCTACGATGTGGATACGGCACAGGCGACCATGGTACTGAATACCTCGATGACGCTGTTTGATGCCGTGAAGAAGATCTGGAAACTGAAGCACAAGGATTTTCGCAGCATGCTGGGCTGGGCGGCTATGCTGCACGAAGTAGGCATACAGATTAATTCACGCGGCGTGCAGCGACACAGCGCGTATATTCTGTCCAATGTCGATATGCCGGGATTCACTCAGGAACAACAGGAGTTGCTGGCGACGCTGGTACGCTTTCACCGCAAAAAAATTCGTCTGGCAGAACTGCCGGTATTTTCGCAGTACGAAGAGCAGGCGGTAGGCCGCCTTATAGCGCTGTTACGACTGGCCACCTTACTGAACATCAAGCGTCAGCAGCAGTTTCTGCCAGAATTTACCATCGAGGCAGACAAGCACAGTCTCGCACTCACGTTTCCATCAGGCTGGCTCGAAGAAAAGCCAATTCTGGCTGCCGACCTTGAGCAGGAGGCGCAATACCTGAAGGCGCTCTCACTCACCCTGACGGTTGCTTAGGGCCCGTTAACACAGATAACCTGGTTGCGTCCGGTATCTTTGGCTTTGTACAGCGCCTCATCGGCCTGATTAACCCCTTTAAACAGGTCAGCGCCGGGTGCCACATCAACCACACCAAATGACGCCGTGATGCTGATGGACTTATTCTGGTGCTTAAGCGGACTGGCACTGACTTTTTCCCGTAAACGTTCGGCCAGCAGCGCCGCCGTCTCACCGTCACAGTTCTGCAGCAGGATCAAAAACTCTTCTCCGCCCATACGAATAAGCACGTCGTCCTTTCGCAACTGGGTCTGTAACAGGGTAGTAAAATGGCGCAGCACTTTGTCACCAACAACATGGCCATGGGTATCATTGACTGACTTAAAATGGTCGATGTCACAGACGATCACGGCCATGGTCTGGTTGAGACGCGAGGCGTTCTCCAGCAGTTTCGGCGTCATATTGTAAAAGAAGTGACGGTTATGAACCTTGGTCAGGGCGTCAGTAAACACCTGACGATGAAGCCGGTTGACCAGTGACTGCACCACGCTGACCGCAAATCCCATGATAAACAACAACTGCAAAAACACATTCATCAGCAGTCCCATTATGGTCTGCTCAAACTCGTCGCCAGCCAGGAACGTCAGGTAAACCGGTGCACACACGCAGATGATAACCAGCGTGGCAATCAGCACCGACAACAGCACGGTGTCGCCTTTGCTGCCCTGCGGCAGAAACAGCCAGATACGGTGCGTGGCCATCACAACCGGAATAACGCAGCTGCCCAGCATCAGCAGATCACGGGTGGTTTCGCTGGGGATAACAAAATAGAAATACAGGCTGGCTAACTCCAGCAACAGCACGTGGACCACCATAAACAACCGTTGCTGACGCCTGACCGCATGGCCATAGCGATTCACTACCGTCATGTAAAGCAAGTAAGCACTGACTATCGCAAACAGGTTAAAGCCAAGCACGTAAATGAGGACCGGGTCAAAGGCAGCGCCGAACAGTGACATGATGGGTAAATGCCGAACCGACAGACAGACCTGTGTTGCTGTCATCGTCAGCAAAAACAGGCGGGCATATTCGGCTGCTTTCGCTTTATGCTTCTGGGAAGGAACAGGCAGCGCGTAGGTAAAGATAAACCCGGTGACAGCAATTACTGCCAGCAGTACAGCCTGAAATAGGATAAACGCAGATGTGCTCACTCACGACTACCTAGTAACGGTGCATCCCGGCCTTAACACTTACAGGGTAAGTGTCGCCCGCACCTCCGTGGGCATCAATCTTGTCTTAGGAGTTATTATAACGAATTATCATCACCGTGCGCGATGATTGTTGGTGAGGGAAAAGCCGGGCGCCATACTGGCGGCACCCGGCAGGACATTAACTGGCCGATGCCTGGTAGATAGACTCGATAGCCTCATCCAGTGCAGCATCAAACTCGTCATCACTCTGGGTAGCAGAAATGCCTTCAGTCAGCGCCCGTGAGAAGCTGGCGATCATGCCATGATTCTGTTTCAGCTTTTCATTGGCGTCGTCACGTGAATAGCCACCAGACAGTGCCACCACTTTCAGCACGCGCGGGTGATCGACCAGCTCTTTATAAAAGTCGGCCTGTTCCGGCAACGTGAGCTTCAGCATCACTTCCTGACCTGCATCAAGCTGATTCAGCTGAGCCAGAATTTCCAGCTTCAGCAGTGCTTCGGCTTCTGCTTTTTCCGGGCTGTGAATGTCTACTTCCGGCTCAATGATAGGCACCAGACCCGCCGCGAGGATTTGTTTACCCACTTCAAACTGCTGCGCAACCACGGCTTTAATGCCTTCGTGGTTGGCCAGTTTGATCACCGAGCGCATTTTTGTACCAAATACGTCCTGTGCAACCGCTTTCTGAAGCAACGCATCGAGTTCTGGCATCGGCTTCATCACCTGCACGCCGTCTTTCTCGTCAGCCAGCCCTTTGTCGACTTTCAAAAACGGAATAACGCGTTTCTTCTGCCACAGGTAGTGTGCTGATGACATCCCTTCAATGTCACGATCGAGGGTATTTTCAAACAAAATGGCGCCCAGAACGCGCTCGCCACTGAATGCCTTACTGGTAATGATACGGGTGCGCATCTGGTGAACCAGACCGAACATTTCGTCGTCATTGCTGTACGCCGACTCATCAATACCATAAAGTTTCAGGGCTTTGGGGGTACTGCCGCCACTCTGATCCAGCGCGGCAATAAAGCCGGTTTGGGTTTTCAGTTTGTCCAGCATGGCCTGTTGTGCTTGTGATGCCATTCGCAACACTCCTTTGGTGTGCTGCCCGTCAGGGCAGATGTAGGGTTTATAATTCTGTTTCAGCTGACGGACAACTTGCCCGCCAGCCCGGTTCGACGCACTGTGTTATTGATTTTTTTCTTCCAGTGCCGCCACCGCAGGCAGGGTTTTGCCTTCTAAAAATTCCAGAAACGCGCCGCCGCCTGTTGAGATATACGATATCTTATCAGCGATTTCATATTTATCTACTGCCGCAAGCGTGTCACCGCCGCCGGCAATCGAAAATGCGTCACTTTCTGCAATGGCTTTTGACAGTGCTTCGGTCCCAGCACTGAACTGATCAAACTCGAAAACACCAACCGGACCATTCCAAACAATGGTGCCGGCATTTTTCAGGATCCCGGCCAGCGTGGCTGAGGTGTCCGGGCCGATATCAAAAATCATGTCATCATCAGCGACATCGCTTACAGCTTTGAGGGTGGCCGGGGTGTTTTCATCAAACGCCTTGCCGACAACCACGTCGGTGGGCACCGGAATATCACCGCCATTGGCCTGGGCATTTGCGATCAGGGCTTTCGCCTCATCAACCAGATCCATTTCAACCAGCGATTTACCGACGTTATGTCCCTGCGCTGCAATGAAGGTATTTGCGATACCGCCACCGACAATCAGCTGGTCGACCTTACCCGCCAGTGACGTAAGGACGCTCAGCTTGGTCGATACTTTCGACCCGCCCACAATGGCAACCATCGGACGCTTCGGGTTATCCAGGGCTTTCGCCAGCGCGTCAAGCTCCGCTGCCAGCAGCGGGCCTGCGCAGGCCGCAGGGGCATACTTCACCACACCGTGTGTTGATGCCTGAGCACGGTGCGCCGTACCAAACGCATCCATCACAAACAGATCACACAATGCGGCATACTGTTTAGCCAGCGTGTCATCGTCTTTCTTTTCGCCCGGATTAAAACGGACGTTCTCCAGCACTACCAGCTCACCGGGTTTAACCTCAACACCATTGAGGTAGTCTTTTTCGAGGCGAACCGGCACATCCATCACCGCATTCAGGTAATCCACCACCGGCTGCAGAGAAAACGCGGCATCCGGCTCACCTTCGACCGGACGTCCGAGGTGCGACATCACCATCACGGCCGCACCACCATCGAGCGCAGCACGCAGAGTAGGAATTGACGCCTGAATACGGGCATCAGACGTCACCTTGCCCTCTTTCACCGGCACGTTCAGATCCTGACGGATAAGAACGCGTTTTCCTTTAAGAGGAAGGTCGTTCATGCTGGGAATTGCCATACTTTTATCCTTATTAACGTGTGATTATCAGGTTAGTGCCCACACAGATGCATCGCCATCGCGGTATCCAGCATCCGGTTAGCAAAGCCCCACTCGTTGTCGCACCAGACCAGCGTTTTCACCAGTTGCTTATGACTGACCCGGGTCTGGGTGCCGTCTACGATGCAGGAGTGGGGATCATGATTAAAATCAACCGACACCAGGGGCTCTTCGGTGTAATCGAGAATACCGTGCAGTCTGCCGGTGCGCGCACGCTTCAGTGCCTCATTCACATCCGCAATGGTAACGCTGGCATCTAGCGTGACACTTAAATCCATTGCGGTGACATTAATGGTAGGCACCCTGACAGCAATCGCCTCAAATTTCCCGGCAAACTTTGGCAGAATACGCTCAATACCGCGGGCCAGCCGGGTATCAACCGGAATAATTGACTGACTGGCTGCGCGCGTGCGGCGCAGGTCGTCATGGTAAGCATCAATGACCTGCTGGTCATGCATCGACGAATGAATAGTGGTGATGGTGCCGCTTTCAACACCAAAGGCATCATCGAGTACCTGGATCACCGGCACAATACAATTGGTAGTACATGATCCGTTTGACACCAGGCGATGAGACGGCATCAGTGATTCTTCGTTACAGCCGATGATGACAGTGTTGTCGAGGTCAGGCGTGCCAGGAGCAGAAAAGAGGACTTTACCGGCGCCGGCGTTGAGATGAGCCTGCCCGCTTTCACGGTCGGTAAATACCCCGGTGCATTCCAGCACAATATCGACCCCCAGCTCACGCCATGGCAGCAGGTCAATATCCGGTTGTGCCAGCAAGCGGATTGCATCGCCATCCACAACAAGCTGATTGCCCCTAAGCGTGACGTCAAAACCAAAACGGCCGTGAGCGGTGTCATATTTCAGCAGATGCGCAATACCTTCGGGGCGCGCAATGTCGTTAATGGCAACCACCTGAATGTCTTTGTTGCGCCCTGTTTCATACAGGGCGCGAAGCACATTCCGGCCAATACGGCCAAACCCGTTAATGGCCACTCTGAGCATAGGTGCAGTACCGCAGCGTTACAGAGACAGGGCGGCGTCTACCACGGCGTCCGCCGTGATATTAAAGTGTCTGAACAGTGCATCTGCCGGTGCGGATTCACCAAAGCTGTCCATGCCGACAATGGCGCCATTCAGACCAACGTATTTGTACCAGCTGTCTTTGGACAACGCCTCTACAGCGACGCGCTTGGTGACAGACGAAGGCAGCACCTGTTCACGGTATTCGGCACTCTGACGCTCAAATACATCAGTCGACGGCATCGACACCACGCGCACTGCTTTACCCTTTTCTGTCAGCGTGGCCGCAGCCTCCACGGCCAGTTGTACTTCAGAACCGGTGGCAATCAGAATGATGTCAGGTGTGCCGGCACAATCTTTGAGAATGTAACCGCCCTTCTCGATTGCTGCGACCTGCTCCGCGTCGCGTGACTGCTGAGGCAGCCCCTGACGGGTAAACACCAGCGTCGTCGGGCCATCTTTACGCTGCAGCGCTGCTTTCCAGGCCACCGCTGACTCAACCTGATCACACGGACGCCAGTTATCCAGATTAGGGGTAGAGCGCAGTGCCACCAGTTGTTCAACCGGCTGGTGTGTCGGACCGTCTTCGCCCAGACCAATCGAGTCGTGGGTGTAAACGAAAATGACCGGCTGCTTCATCAGTGCGGCCATACGTACCGCGTTACGGGCGTATTCCATAAAGATAAGGAAGGTTGCGCCGTAGGCTTTAAAGCCGCCATGCAGGGCAATACCGTTCATCATCGCTGACATACCAAACTCACGCACCCCGTAATACAGATAGTTACCGCCTGCATCACCAGCTTCAACGCCTTTACTGCCGTCCCATAATGTCAAGTTTGAACCTGCCAGGTCAGCGGAGCCGCCGAGCAGTTCAGGCAACAGCGGACCAAAAGCGTTCAGTGTATTCTGTGAGGCTTTACGGGTCGCCACTGACGCCGGGTTCGCCTGCAGATCAGCAATGATGGCATCCGCTTTGTTGGCAAAGTCGGCCGGCAGCTCACCATTAACCCGGCGCAAGAATTCTTTCGCCAGTTCAGGAAAGGCTTTCTGATAAGCAGCAAACGTCTCGTTCCAGCTTGCTTCAGCCTGCTGACCCGCGTCACGCGCATCCCAGGACGCATAAATATCCTGCGGAATCTCAAAAGGCGCGTAGTTCCAGCCCAGTTGTTGACGGGCTGCCGCCACTTCGTCGTCACCCAGCGGGGCGCCGTGGCACGATTCGGTACCCTGTTTGTTAGGAGAACCAAAACCAATGATCGTTTTACAGCAAATCAGGGTTGGCTGCGTGGTATTCGCCTGCGCTTGTTTGATTGCAGCACTGACCTGATCTGCGTCATGGCCATCAACATGCTCAATCACCTGCCAGCCATAGGCACGGAAACGCTCTGGCGTATTGTCAGTGAACCAGCCTTCTACCTCACCATCAATAGAAATGCCGTTGTCGTCCCAGAATGCAATCAGTTTACCCAGACCAAGCGTGCCCGCCAGTGAACAGGTTTCGTGACTAATCCCTTCCATCAGACAGCCGTCGCCAAGGAAAGCATAGGTGTAGTGATCGACAATGTCATAGCCATCACGGTTGAACTGCGCGGCCAGCACTTTTTCAGCAACAGCCATACCGACGGCATTGCTGATCCCCTGCCCAAGCGGACCGGTTGTTGTTTCAACGCCTGGCGCATAACCGTATTCCGGGTGACCCGGCGTACGTGAATGCAACTGACGGAATTGTTTTAGCTCGTCGATAGGCAGATCGTATCCGGTCAGATGCAGCAGCGAATACAACAGCATAGAGCCGTGACCATTCGACAACACAAAGCGATCGCGGTTAGCCCAACCCGGGTTCGCCGGATTATGACTCAGGAAATCCCCCCACAGTACCTGCGCAATATCGGCCATTCCCATCGGCGCACCAGGGTGGCCTGATTTAGCTTTTTGAACGGCATCCATACTTAACGCGCGAATGGCGTTGGCGAGTTCACGTCTTGAGGGCATGTTATCTCCTGATTGTTGTGTGTGTGACCGGCGCGGGATGATGGTTGCGTAAGCGGTGTCTTTTCACTTCGCTGCGCGTCACTACGCTGCGCGCCTTTTTACCACGTGTCAGATGTGGCGGTTATTCTCCCCCAAGCACCCGCACAGTTCAATGGTTTTACGGCGGTAAATAGTCTCTGGGCAGGTTTATACCCTATCGACTTTGGTTTGCGGGAAAAAAGCCGATAACTCTGATCGTATCGTGTCAACAAAACGTAACAGATAGACTTTTAGACGTCCAGAAGTAAAGACTGGCATTCGCAGATTAAATCAGTACAATGCAGCCTTATTGCTACGGTGACGTATTCAATGGAGAATTTATGGCTACCCATCTTTTTACTTCTGAGTCAGTTTCAGAAGGCCACCCGGACAAAATCGCCGATCAGATATCTGATGCGGTTCTAGATGCAATTCTCGAGCAGGACCCGCACGCCAGGGTAGCCTGCGAGACCTATGTAAAAACCGGTATGGTTCTGGTGGGGGGTGAAATCACAACCTCTGCCTGGGTAGACATAGAAGAACTGACACGTCAGACCGTGAAAGACATTGGTTACACGCATTCTGATATGGGCTTTGATGCCGAATCCTGCGCAGTACTCAACGCCATTGGCAAGCAGTCACCCGACATTAACCAGGGCGTTGACCGCGCGCGGCCGGAAGATCAGGGCGCTGGCGACCAGGGCCTGATGTTTGGTTATGCCAGTGACGAAACCGACGTACTGATGCCTGCGCCGATCACCTACGCACACCGTCTGGTTCAAAAACAGGCCGAAGTCAGAAAGTCTGGTCAGCTCGACTTTCTGCGTCCTGACGCAAAAAGCCAGGTTACCTTCCGATACGAAAATGATGTGCCGGTAGGTATCGACGCGGTTGTATTGTCTACCCAACACTGTGACACCGTTACCACCGAACAGGTGCGTGAAGCTGTCATGGAAGAAATCATTAAACCTGTGCTGCCTGCACAATGGCTGGATGCCAGAACCCAGTTCCACATTAATCCAACCGGACGCTTTGTGATTGGCGGGCCAATGGGTGACTGTGGTCTGACAGGCAGAAAAATCATCGTAGATACTTACGGTGGTATGGCACGCCATGGTGGCGGTGCGTTTTCCGGTAAAGATCCGTCCAAAGTAGATCGCTCTGCGGCTTATGCAGGTCGCTACGTGGCAAAAAATATTGTTGCTGCGGGCCTGGCCAAGCGCTGTGAAATTCAGATCTCGTACGCGATTGGTGTCGCCGAGCCTACGTCGATCAGCATTGAAACCTTTGGTACCGGTGTTGTGGATGAAAACACACTGGTGGCGCTGGTACGCGAACATTTCGATTTGCGTCCGTACGGTCTGATTAAGATGCTCGACCTGGAGCGCCCGATTTATCGACCGACTGCCGCCTACGGACACTTTGGTCGCGATGCATTCCCGTGGGAACGCACCGATAAAGCCGACGCGCTGAAAGCTTCTGTTTAAGTCCTCAACATGCCCGCCACACGGCGGGCATGGTATTTATTGCCCCTTTTGTATCACCCCTCAGGCTGCAGCTGGCGTACGCCCGGATAGTTTTCACGCTAAAAAATAACGTTAAAACGCCAATTTTATTCGCGTTGTTTGTGGTTGGTTTCTACACTTAACGGTATCCCTTACGCACACTCTCAAGGGCGAACACGAACGCATGAACCCTCCATTCGCGCGGTTGCTATTGCTATGCCTGATGTTGCTTGCCGCTATGCAGGCCCAGGCCGCCTATACCCCGACACCCGACAATCAGGTTCAGGCGTTTCAGGCTGGCAGCCTGTCAGCCATTACGTTCAGAAGCCCTCGTCTGCCAGCCTGGCAACTGGCGGTTACCCGCGATGAATCGCACCTTCTGCCGGGCTCGGATGCGTTTTTTTATCAGGACATCACACAACACCAGGCGCTGGCATTACGTGTCAGCCGCCAGCTTGGCCCCTTCTATTCCCAGCGAATTTTTGCCACCGTGCAAACCAGTACCATCAATCCCGGCGACGCGCTCGACTGGGTTGTACTGCCGTCAACGGCGGGCGTTGCAGCCAGTCTGGGCTGGCGGCTTGGCGATCCTAACCGCCTGAATATGGCCGTAGAGATTGAACACCGGAATATCGGTAATGACATCGATATCTCATCATTACGCATTGGGGTGCATTACTACTTTTAGGATGCCGACTGAATAAATGTTTGCTGAATAAGGTGTGCGTCAGCACTGGCGCGATGTCGCTGTAATGATGCCAGTGACTGCAGTTCAGACTTGATCATATGCCAGCGTGACATTTGTGCAGAATTCAGCACATATTCGATGTCACTAAAACTAAACTGCATGGGAATGCCGACATCGCCAAACAGTCTGATTAACCAGGGATAATCAACTACCCACCCGTCTGAGTAAACCTGACGGCCTGCCAAAAACTGATTAAGCTCGTGGCACACCCGCACGGCATCGGTGCCATTTGCAGTCAGTTCCGCTCTGGTAATACCGTGCAGCATCTGCGCTTCTGCTTCCCAGTGCGTCCAGTGGGGTAACGGACGGATAAGACGACAATAGCGGGCACCATCTGACCGCGCCACACCAATTTCTATCGGATAGCTTTGTACGCCAAAGCCACTGGCCTCGATATCAAGAATGGTGGGGATGAAAGCTATGGGCACGTCGTCTCGGTAATAAAGCAAAGATATTTCTACCTTACTCCGCCCGGTAATAAGTGCAAGTAACCAATTTCCTCGGCAAACCGCCGTCAAACCTCAAAAATCTTCACTATACTTTGCTAAGTATTCAATGAAACTGAGAGACAGGTGTACAGATTAACCGCTGTGATTATCACGACTGTCATTGCCTGGCATGCGCTGGCAGGGTCCCAGGTGTTTCAGGCGCAGGTGAAAGCCTACGATGAACCGGGACTGACCGAGCAGACGTCGCTGAACTTCGGCACGCTGACCGCGCTCGACAGCGCCAGCTGTAGCCTGTCTGAAAACAACACACTCTCAGGTCAGTGCGACAATGCAAACGGTGATGCCGGAGTTGCCGCGATTTCACTTAGCGGTCTGGTTGCCAATCAGCCCTATCAGGTCACAGTGACCAGCATCAGCAATGACAATATTGCCTTTTCACCTTCCATTGGCCAGATGATTGATGATGTGATGGTTGTCAGCGCCGGTGATGGTGAAGCGATGCTGGTCAGTGTCAGTGAAGCCGAGGCCGATGCCGCATTACGGGTATATGGCGATCTGTCAGTATTGCAGCCGCTTGAAGCAGGTCAGACGTATCATTTTTCTTATACGATAGAGGTGAATTTTCAGTAGCCTCACCCAGCCCATCAATATCAATCAGACGAGGCTGTAATATGCCCGCAGCGACGATAAACGGGCTCTGCCGGTATTCATGATCAAGATAGTGGTCCTCACACGCCGTACTGCCCGTCTCTAACGGCGCAAGCAATGTGAAGAACGACGTGTTGCCAGCAGACTGCAGCACCATCATCAGGTCCGGATGTTTTCGCAGGATGGCAGGATTGACGGATGTCAGTGCGCGATAGGACGCAAGCTGACAAAACCGGGTGGTTGATGGCACCGACAGTACATACTCATTCGACGCGCTGACCGTACTTTTTATATCCATAAACACTGATTCCCGCGTCCACTGCGGCCCCTCGAAGTGTGATGATGGCCTGACAAATGCGCCGCGATAAGCGGGCACGCGGGTAAGGATGTTCAGCGTTTCAAGCGCCGCTTCCACTGTCGAATAACTGCCTATCGTCACGTAAGTCAGTGCCCGTTCGTGGTGACGGTACATCGTCAGCTCGGAGGGCAGCACCGGCAAATACTGCAGCACCTCGTAGATTGAACGTGGTAAGCGGAAAATTCCCACCTGGATCTGATAGCGTGATGGACCTTGAGTGCGCGCGACGGCCTGCTGCGTCTCTTCGGTGTCAGCGGCGTCTGCCACACTGAGGGACCGGGACGCCGATACCGGCACCAGCCGAATATCCGGGATCCCGATAGCATTGCCGTTTTCCGGCGCAACGATGCTGTCCGGCAGGTTGACGACGGTGAGCTGGCGACTTTCAAGATAACCGTCATCAATGACTAACCGGTACTGACCCGGCGGCACCCGCGAAAAATAGAAGTACCCGTCGGTTTCAGTCTGTGTCGTATCGATGATGGTATCGCCATCCATCAGGTGCAACGTGACCTGCGCAGCCCCGCGGCTGGCATCACCTTTGACCAGATACACCGCGCCATCGATATCGTTAAACGTAATCACCGGCAAATAGACCGACGTGGTGGTTCCCGGATGCGTTTGCACCTCGACCACACTGTCTGCCGGCTGCATAAAGGGATCCGGCAGAGTAGCCGGGTCAATGCCGACAAACTGGTTGGAACGGTTAGCAATCAGTGCCAGTTGCCCGTTTTCATTGGTCCTGGCATTACGCCACAACGCATTGCCGCTTACACCGACACCTGGCAGCCCCTGATCTGGCCCGTCAAATATCTGGTTACGGTTAACGTCCAGAAACGCCATCGCATCAATGCGTGCGGCTCGCCCACCGGTGGAGCGGTAAAAGTCCAGTTGACCCTGGACCGTGTTGTAGCTGAAATCACCGGTGAGCGACAGATTGACCGACCAGTCCCCGTCATTACTGACGGCGCCGGCAAGGCTTAGATTAACCGGTTCAAGCCGCCAGTTGTGCTGATGCCGCAACTCCACGCTGCCTGGCTGATTGGGGTTATATTGCAGCCGGGTTTCACGAAACTGGGTGATGGTCTGAGGCCAGCGCAACGACACATAGGCATCGTCCATGCGCATATTATCGGATGGCGTAAACTGAAATGACGACGACAATTGCCAGTCTCCCAGCTCCTTGGCGTAGTAGAGACGTGCGCCAAGCGCATCACTCATGCCATCGGTATAGGTTAGTCCCCCCGAGAACGTCCCGCCGAGCAGGTTCCGGTTCATCGTCAGCGCCAGCGAGCTCTGATCGTCACGGGATTCGAAACCGCGATGCATCGCGGTCAGTCCCCACCCCATGTAGCCCAGCCAGTCCAGCCGGCCGTTGAGTCGCAGGCTGAGTTCCTGCTCCAGCCCCAGCTCTTCGGCATAAACATCGCTGGAAAAATCCTCAAAAAAACGCGCTGTTGCATTAAACCGGGTATCGCCCCCCAGTCGTCCTGTCCAGCCCAGAAAGGCCCCGTACCCGGCTGACTGCTGGTCACTGACCTCAACTCGCAACAGGGAACCACTGATTTGCGTATGCATTCCCATGGTCAGATAGGACCGCGTGCTCTCTTCTCCCCACAATTGCTGAACACTGCCAAACAGCGACGTTGACTCACTGATACCAAACGCGGCCCGTGCCGTCGCCGACTGATCGCGCTGTTCACTGATGTCACCATCCAGTAACCGCTGGGCGTTGTCGGTCATGGCAATAAGAAAATCAAATTTTCCGGGAGCAATCTGATCACGTCCCACCGTCACGGTGCGCGTCTGGGTTTCCTGTTGCCCTTCCGGCCCATACAGCTTGAGCTCAAAAAAGTTTTCACCATAAAACGTTTCGACATTCTCAAACACGATACGGTTGTCGCTTTCCGTGAAACGCTCTTCAATAAACTGGCCGTTTCGAAACAACTGTACCCGCCATCCTGGCAGGACTGCCGCGTCGATCGTAGTCGATGAAAAAGAACTTCGGGGTAAGTCATTACCGCTGTAAAACACGGCGCCAAGACTTTGCCTTGTCGGGTTAACCAGTTCATCACGCTGTAGCTGCACGTCGCCGATGGCATAGCTTATCCCCTGATTCAGCCAGGACTGTTCTGCCATGGGAATATACCTTGAGAAATTCAGGTACTGCTGGGTTTCATCACCGTTCGTGGCTACCCTGTACTGGGTGGCGTGTCCGAGCAGATCAAAACTGGCGTTAAGGTTGGCATTGATCCGTTCTTCATTGTCATCGCCCACCAGCCCGGTGAGGCGGTAATTGACCAGCGGGCTTGTCGCCCAGCGGTATTCATCCGGGACATGGCGATCCGGCTCATCAATGGTGCCTGACGAAAAGTTGGGGATATGAACCGCTTGTGATGCCGGAGGATAACCCAGTGCCTGACTGTCCACAGACAGCTGTAACAGGTTGGCGTCATATTCGACGTCGGCGTCAAGCAACACCGCGACCAGCTGTATATCAATGTAAACGTCAAAGGCATCCACTGCCCAGGCATACTGCCCGTTGTCTCCTGCTGTCAGTCGGATAGAGAACTGGCAGATTTGATCGTCTTCAGAGGTGGAATAGAAGGTGGCCTCTTCCGGCTTACTTTCCCACGCAACGCCAAGACTCCCGGCCAGCAAGGATACCGGTACCAGCAGATGCCCCTCAATGTCATACACATCAAACGCATCATTGACGGGCCTGCCATTAACGCGCAGGACACTGATAAGCAACCCATTGTCGTCAAACGCCAGCGCCTTAAACGCTGGGGAATATGCACACGGGGACGCCTGCACAGCCAGGCTGAACAACCCGGCAAGCAGAAGCCCAAAGAGTCGTTGCATCGGCTGAGGCTACTTTACGACATAGTCCAGCGTTGCCGCTGCATCGCCACCGTAATTTTCGTTTTCAGTGAAGGTGATAGTAACCGGGCCACGAAACCCGGGTTTAAGCGGAATCAGTACTTTTCGTTTTTGCAGCGGCAGATAGGTAGCGATACCGTTGACCACACCCACTTCATTACCGTCTTCATCGGTTACCATAAAATTACCATACAGCGAACGATTTCCCTCGCGCGTCTGCCACAACTGAATATGTGGATTATCGTTCACCATTATCGTTTGCGGCTGGGTCAGTGTGGTGGTGGCGCTCAAGCGTCCGTGACGGACGATGACCGGAATGCTGTAGGCCAGTTTACTATTCAGATTGATGCTGCCATTGCCCGGCGTTGCCAGTGATGAGGTTAATTTCAGCACTGCACGGTACTCACCCTCGGGCAGTCCGGCTGGCTTACGCAGCGCAAACCGTAATGCCTGACGCTGACCGGGACCAATCGTTCCGCGCTTCGGCGAATAGCGCAGCAACGGACTGGCATCAAACTCGTCCTCAAACACGGTATACACCTTGCCCTCTTCGGTCATGGCTGAGAGCACCAGTTCTGCACTGAACTGTGCATCAGTTGCGCCGGTATTTCTTAACTGCAACGCCTCGGCACGGTCATTAGCGTCGAAATAAATGCGGTATTTTGACAGGGTGATATTGGCACTTGCCATAAACGGCAGCAGCATAAGCACAACGAGAAGAAAACGTGAAATCACAGACATAACGCCACCTGCGAACAAAAACAGAAGAATCGGGAAATGAGAAAAGGAAGCACCCCGAAGGGTGCTTTTAACGGCTGTTTACTGGAACGCAACGTCCACAGTGTAATCAACAGTGTATGCGCTACCCGCAGTCAGTGTTGAATCGACAGTCATCGCACCGTAAACATCAATCGTCAGATCGTCACCAAGACCGTTAGTTGTTACTGCGGTTAGCGTACCGTCAGTAATACCATCGTGTGTCGCAGTGGCGTTATTGATGTCGTAAGTCGCAGCAAACGTCAGTTCAGTAGATGAACCACCGGTAACAGTCACGTTAAGCGGTACGTTTGCAGCAACACCAGAAACGGTGATCAGGCCAATGTTGATGGCGGCATCTGATGCATCACAGTCTCCTGAAACCGCACCCGCGTTGTCCATAGTACATACAGACAGAGCGGTTGGCTGAATTGCACCGAAGTGCAGCGCAGACGTTTCAGCGATGGTTGCATCCTGCATTGCATTCACAGACGCCTGAAACGTTTGTGAAGCAGCCAGAACTGAGCCTGAGAAGGATGTGATTAGCGCTAAAGAGAGGATACTCTTCTTCATTTTTTTATTATTCCTACATTTATTATTTTTATATCCCAAGGAAATCCGACAACCTGAATAAAATCAGCAGATAAGCTACCTTGACTTTTCCACTTTTGTGGAAACGCTATGAAACCACATATGCGATCTCATACACAAGTATGCGCTTTAATACCAAATGCAATATGGTCGTACTCTCGAGCAATCAACAGGACAAGATAACAACGTAAGAATTTGTATTTGAAGGATTTATTTATTTTTCAGAGGCAAGAAAGCGACGCGCCACAACGATTTATACTTTCGTCTATTTTTGGTTATTTTTATCAGGAAGGTCAGGATCTTAGATCTTTACCGTCAGATCGCACGGTTTTGCAGCGTCGCAAAACGCCGTCATTAATGCGCTGCAGGAAGACAGCGTCGCGATCATTGTCGGATTTTTCACAACATGCCGGGTAACGATGAGGACTATTGGTGCCGGGCACCATGATGCGCAATAGTGGAAAGGAGGGAGTTGGCCGTAAGCCGGGTTCTGTCGTGGGCAACCATTCCTCTAGGTCAGCAATTACTCACTGACTCAAGCAACCTACCCGATCCCCATGCGGGCCACACGTTATGGGATCCTATTTGGTCTTGCTCCGGGTGGAGTTTACCATGCCGCAACCTGTTACCAGGCGCGCGGTGCGCTCTTACCGCACCCTTTCACCCTTACCGGCGCTGATGCGCTTAGGCGGTCTACTCTCTGCTGCACTTGTCGTCGGCTCACGCCGCCCAGACGTTATCTGGCACCCTGCCCTGTGGAGCCCGGACTTTCCTCCCCTTTCTGATGAAAGCAGCGGTTGCCTGGCCAACTCCGACGCGCATTCTACCCGAAGTCAGGGCGATGCGCGATGCCATCAACATCTTTTTATGAGGTAACAATAGTCAGGGCCTTGTCTATTTAGCGTGAATCGAATTCGCGGCGCTCTTCCAGTAACGGCGCAGGGATATCAATCCAGCGCGAAATATCCCGGTTAAACGTGAGATTACCGGTATTGCTATCGACATTCAGCCGCTTCTTATCACAGTAATAAAGTCTGCCGTCTTTAAACGCCACCCACTTTCTTACTACGTTGCAGGCCACGGCTGATAATGCTGAATCCAGTGTATCCGCAAGGCGGATCTTTTGATAAATGCCATCACAGAACCATTTATCGGGGTCGCTTTTTTTAGGATAACAATATGCCAGGGATTCAAGATATCGATCTTTTCGTGTTGTCTTTTCTGGCTGTTGCGTGGAAGCCCCCCCTGAGTTGGCAGCAGGGTTTGATCCGGGTATGACGACCGTTTGGGCACCACCATACTGACCGGGTTTATCAAGATCTGCCAGCGCAACAGCATTTGGCACCTGAATGGTTATAGACTGCTGCTGTGGAAACCCTTCATAGGCAGGTTTTGGCTGTGTTGCCGGCGGCGTAGCCTGAGATGAAACCTGAGGCTGAGAACGTATTTCAGTCCGAGATTGTGACGCGGTCTGCTCTCGCGTCATCTCGGCTACCTGCTTCTCCCGCGCTTGCTTCATAGCCTCCTGGCGTCGTACTGCCTCGAGATACATCTGGTTGGTTCTTTGAGTAATGTCGTTTACAGTTTGAGAAATATCGACGGTAGCACGAAGCTCATTCATTGCATTGGCCCAAAATTGCCGGTTCCAGGCGCGAGTTTCAGCTCTGAGCCGCGCTTTTTCCGCCTGATAAATATCACGTGCCAGCTGATTGGCCTGGTTGTGCACTACATCAGTAATCTCACCGAGCGTGGACGATAACTCACTGCGCAGTGACTCAACCATAGGCACATAGGATGCTGCCAGTGCTTTGGTGTCGGGGCATAACTCCGGGCTGGCCAGTTTCTCCGCCCGCTTCGCTTGGTTTAGCAGCCGACTGAGTTCATTCATACCTGTGTATTCCGCTCGCTCAAGGCGACTCGCCACATCTCTGGGCCCCTGATTAGCGGGCGTCATTTCACCTCGCTGTATGTAATCAAGAAAACGCGGAACATAATTGTCGTACCAGTCAGAATAAGGGCGCTGACTCATGAAAGGGCGCTGCAGGCGCTGGTCAATGCGGGCCAGATTCTCCGCTAACTGTTGACATAAAAAACTATCCCGTTGCCTGATCTGCGCCGCCATCCCCTCACTTAATGGTGGCAGGTCAGTCGTTTCAAGTTTGTTACTGCTGGGGTTCCAGGCAAACAGCGTACGCTCGTCTGCCGAATGCCATATTTCTACCTGCTCGCCAGACTCACTGCGCCTGACCGTAGGGTAGAACTCACCATAGCAGTCACCGGTCAGCAATCGCATGCCGTCGGGACATTCTTCAAGATACCCCTGACTTGCCAGACGTGCAGCTTGCTCGACATGAACAGGGAAACGATGACGCACGGTGTTTGCCAATGCATATCCCAGCGACTCACCGGGCCCTCCCAACTGCCATATTTCCAGTTGCCCGGCAGGTCCCTGAGCATAAACAAAATCGGGCGAGAACTCGGTAAGCTGCATCAGATTGAGTTCTCGATCGCGACGTTCTTTATCCATTGCCGGTTCATACCGACTTAGCGCCAGAAATTTCCCCATTGCGCCTGGTTTAGTGCCAAACATCTCTCTGGCAAAACTGTAAGCAAGATGATTTGAGCGCCAGCGGAAGCTATCTCCCCGTTTTAACAAGGCGCCAAACTGTGAGACTTCGGGATAAAACAGGCTGTAGTCATGTTGTTTATTGCCCACATTTACGCCTCCGTACACCTTTGCATAACGACAATCAAGGTGATCGTCAGCGTAAGAAAATGTGGCGGTGTAATTGACCTGAGGCAGTGTTTGCAGTGTGCCCATTAACGCTGACAGAATTTCCGGACTTGGCGCTATCAGTTCCATGTTAACGGGTCTTGGCAAATTACTGTAAACCAGCCATTGCTCGCCCTGCATGTCTACGGTATGACCGTGTGCAAACCGCAGGGGCGATAAGTTCTCATACTCGATGCCTGAGCCCTGGCGGCTACCATCCCAAAAATCATAGACGAATTCACAATAACGTTTGTCCCGCGCCTGTCGAATCATGACGTGCTGATTAAAACTGTCCTGCCTGCCTTCCACCCAGCGCTGGCCCGAAAAGCCGGTAAGACCGACATAGCGCAAGCGTTCAGACGTCGAATCATCGCGCTCAAAACTGCCAAATGCTGCCAGATTAAAATATCCCTGCATTATCAAAGGGAGAGACTCACCACTGTATTTGTCTGTGCCGCGGGCTTTCAGCTCACCGTAGACCGGTAATATACGTCCAGTATATTTGTGCCGCAGTGCATAGCCCCAGAAGGCGCCGCGTCCAATATTGTCCAGACTAAAATCGGCTCTGAATGTCACTGACTGCACATTATCTTCAGGAATGAGGAGAAACTCCCATTCTTCTTTCTGAAAATTAACGTTAGACAGCCAGCTCCACGCGCTGATGTAGCCAACGTCCGATACCTGAAATGGTGAGACGTTTTTCTGACCAGTCGGGTTTGCACTGGCTTGTGCGTTGACAGATGCGTTCTGCGGCGACGGCACAGACGTGCTTCCGCATGCAGACAGATACACGGCACTCACCACAGAAGATAGAAGATAAAAAGCGGGACGTATTTTTATTTTATTCAGCATGACAACCTCTGCACGCGCTATGTGTAACTGACCAATCCAGGTCAATACCGACACACTGAGAATAGATAATTTTACGCTGTCGCTCAACGCAACATCGCCGTGAGCATCCCCCTTGCAAGGGTTGGTTGAGGTACTCTCGAGACGACGGTCTTGCTTGACGCCCTTCTGAAAGTGCCGTATTACAAAAGGGAACACGCTGCCATATTACTAAGGAAGTCGCATGATGTTTTTCACCCGCAACGCACGGATCGCAGGGGTCTGTGCACTGGCACTCGGGCTCACCGCCATGGGCTGCTCACTGTCTGACGTGCGTAAAGTCACGTACCCGCCCGATTTCAATTATATTGAGCCAACATCAATAAAGTCTGACATGGCTAAAATGGCCGCCCAGATCCGGTTACTCGATATTGCACTGCAGTCGCCCGCAGGCAGCGATGAAGACGCGCAAGCATTGCAGCAAAAGGAAGTCATGGCTGCGCTGAACAGTATCGGCAAAATTGCCTCCTCACTACAAAGCAAATCAGGGTCAAACCATCCCTACATGGATGATTTTATGGGTGACTTTGTTGCTACAGTCGATCAGGCCCGAACAGCGGCCTCACTGGCAGAGCCCCGGTATTATTTTGCCGGTAAAGTGTCCGGCGCCTGTGCCGCCTGCCATCAGGTCAACCGGGACTGATTCCAGATAACAAAAAGCCCTCTTGATGAGGGCTTTTTTCTGCGAGAACCGGTCGGCTATCAGTCGCGATTCGGTGTGATCGCGTTATGGTAAACATCCTGCACGTCGTCACAGTCGTTCAGCATGTCCATGAATTTTTCAAACATCGGCATGTCGTCTTCACTGATCTCGGTTTCCGTCTGCGGGATCCAGCTGATTTCTTCTGCGTCAAACGTCATCTCAGGGTATGCGTTGGTCAGCGCCGTTTTTACCTGGAAGAATTCGGTATGCGGTGCATAGACGGTCACTTTGCCGTCTTCGCACTCAACATCAGATACGTCAACGTCGGCTTCCATCAGCACTTCCAGCACCGCGTCCTCGTCATCGCCGGCAAACTGGAAAACAGCCATGTGATCAAACATGTGACTGACCGCCCCCTGGGCACCCAGTTTGGCATTTGTTTTGGTAAAGCAGTTACGTACATCGGTAATGGTGCGGTTGGCGTTATCAGACAGGCAGTCGACAATGACCATGCAGTTGCCGGGCCCGAAGCCTTCGTATCGCATCGGCTGGAAGTCTTCGCCTGCGCCGCCTGCGGCCTTATCGATGGCTTTCTCGATTACGTGGCTGGGCACCTGGTCTTTTTTCGCCTTGTCCATCAGACGACGCAGTGACAGATTAGTCTCCGGATCAGTGCCGCCATTCTTGGCGCAGACGTAAATTTCTTTACCGTATTTGGAATACACCTTGGTTTTCTGCCCGGCGGTTTTTGCCATGGCGGCTTTTCTTACTTCAAACGCTCTTCCCATCGTGATCTTTCTCTATCTTCGATAACAGGTCAGGCCGGCATCGCCGACCGAAAAAATTGCACGGATTCTACCCTACATTCACCGGCTTGATAAGCCTGTCACGGTAAATGCTCCCGCGCCAGATATTCTCTGGACTGCATTTCCTTGAGGCGGCTCATACAACGCTTAAATTCGAAGTCCAGACGCCCGCCCGTGTAGAGTTCATCCATCGGCACCTCTGCAGACATAATGAGTTTTACGTGGCGCTCGTAAAACTCATCAACCATGGCAATAAAACGCCGTGCAACATCGTCGTTGTTTTGCCCCATTGGTGTAACATTCGCCACCAGCACTGAATGGTAACAGCGGCTTAACTCAATGTAGTCAGCCTGGCTGCGGGGACCGTCGCAAAGGGCTTTGAATTCAATCATCAGTACGCCATCAGCATCACGACAGGTCTGAATTTTGCGGTGATTGACCTCTATGACTTTATTCTCGGTGCCAACCTCCGGCGCCAGTTGCCCGAAATAATCATGCAGATTCTGTGTTGCTGCCTCATCAAGGGGGTAGTGGTAAATTTCAGCCTGCTCAAGCGTACGCAAGCGGTAATCAATGCCGCTGTCTACATTAACTACCCGGGTATTCTGATTAATCAGATCAATGGCAGGCAGAAAACGGGCGCGCTGTAAGCCGTTTTTGTACAGCTCATCCGGCACAATATTGGACGTGGCGACCAGCACCATACCGTGACCGAACAGCTCCTCCATTAACGTTCCCAGAATCATTGCATCGGTGATGTCTGACACAAAGAATTCGTCAAAACAGATAACCCGCGTCTCTCTGGCCAGCTTCGCCGCCACCTTTTTTAGCGGGTCCTGCTCACTTTTCAGTTGTTTCAGTTCGTCATGCACACGGTGCATAAACCGGTGAAAGTGCACCCGCATTTTTTTCTCAAACGGCAGGCATTCATAGAAGGTATCGACGAGGTAGGTTTTGCCCCGCCCTACACCACCGTAGAAGTAGATACCCTGAATGCCCGGCTTTTTATGCCCTTTACCGAAGGCGGCTTTAATTTTTACCCGCCACGACATTTTTTTACCGGGGTGAGTCAGATCATCATATAAACGCTGAAGCTCCCTGACCGCATTTTCCTGCGCAGGATCGTGATGAAAATCAGGACGGGTAAGATCCTGTTGGTACTTTTCCCAGGGCGTCATCGCCTGTGTATCTCCTCGCTGTTTGTTCGGTTAACGGTATTCAGCTGCGCTGACCTGCTTGAAAAATGCAATTATGACCTTAATTTCGTTGTAAATCACGGTAGAATCCGCTCACCTGATCACCAATGGCCTGTTTATACCTTGGTGACGCCATAATGGCACAGGGAACGCGATAAAATGTACAGCCATTGCTATAGTCAGTGTAAAGGTTGTCATTAGTGCGTGTGCAGACACGCTCACTATACCAATTAATTGTCGGATATCCGGAGATCTGAATGGACGTATTAATTCCTCTGGCACTACTTGCCGTTGGCCTGATCATTGGCTTTTTTGTAGCCCGTTACGTTTACACCCAGCCTAATTCAAAGCAGGCCATTGAGGCCGCTGAAAAAAACCTGAAAGAAATGCTGGCCCAGCAGGCTGAACACCATTTGCATCAGACCCGACAGTCACTGAGTGCGATTGAGAGCCAGTGTAACTCGTTGCGCTATCAGCTGGACGAGTATGAGTCACTGCTGTCTCAGACCACTGAGGGCGACGCACCCAAAGTCCATTTCTTTGGCGAACAGGCCACCAGCTACCTGCGCAACAACCTGAAAGGCAAGGAAAATAACCGCATCACGCGTGTGGCTGAGACCCAGCCGCGTGACTTCGCCAACTCGGGTTCTGGTCTTTTCGTCGGCAAATCCGAACAGCCCGCCGCAGACAAAAAGTCGTCATAGGAACTTTTTTCGTCCGCGCGAGTCATCTGTGAACATTGATAAAATCGCAAGTTGCATGAGGAGTGTAAGCGAGAATGAATAAAACATTTCGTCAATGGGCTATCGCCGCAGGTGTCATTGTCAGTTCACTGGGGATGAGCGTTTCCGTGAACGCGGCACTGCCCTTTTTCAACGATGATAAAGACAACGTGCCTTCGCTGGCACCGATGCTGGAAGAGGCCACACCGGCGGTCGTGAGTATTGCCGTAGAAGGCACCCAGACGTCACGCCAGCGGGTACCGGAAATGTTTCGCTATTTCTTTGGCGGCCCGCAGGAGCAGCTTCAGGAGCGCCCTTTCCGCGGACTCGGCTCTGGCGTGATTATCGACGCGGAGAAAGGCTATGTCGTCACCAACAACCACGTGGTCGACAATGCCGATGAAATTACTGTCAAACTCACCGACGGCCGTGAATTTAAGGCTAAGAAGCTGGGCGCGGACGAACAAAGTGATGTGGCACTGATTAAAATTGACGCCGAAGATCTTACCGCACTGCCGCTTGCCGATTCAGACAAACTGCGTGTGGGCGACTTTGTGGTTGCCATCGGTAACCCGTTCGGTCTGTCACAAACCGTCACCTCTGGTATCGTCAGTGCACTGGGTCGTTCTGGCCTGAATATCGGTGGCTTTGAGGACTTCATCCAGACCGACGCCGCGATTAACCGCGGGAACTCAGGGGGCGCTCTGGTTAACCTGCGTGGTGAACTGGTCGGTATCAATACCGCGATTTTCGGTCCTAACGGTGGCAACGTGGGTATCGGCTTCGCGATTCCAAGCAACATGATGAAAAACCTGGTTGACCAGATTGTAGAATACGGCGAGGTACGTCGTGGCCTGCTCGGTATCCTGGGGAGTGACGTTGACGCGGGACTGGCTGAAGCGATGAATGCCGAGGTCAATCTGGGTGCGTTCGTCAGCGAAGTACAGCCAGACTCGGCCGCAGATAAAGCCGGTCTGCAGGCGGGTGATATTATCACTGCCGTTAATGGTCGCGAGCTCCATAGCTTCCAGGAACTGCGTGCACGTATTGCCAGCATGGGCGCCGGTGCTAAGGTCACGCTGACGCTGATGCGTAAAGGCGACAGCATTGACGTGGATGTGGTACTTGACGATGCCACCCAAAGCACCGTCACCGCCGCTGAAATCCACCCGGCTCTGGAAGGGGCAACACTGACCAACGGCGAGGACGCCAGTGGCAACGCCGGTGTTGAAGTGTCGGAACTGGAGCGCGGAAGTCCAGCAGCACGTATCGGCCTGCAGCCTGAAGACGTGATCATTGGTGTTAACCGTCAGCGTGTCACTACGGTTACCGAATTCCGCGCAGCCCTTGACGACGCGACGGGTGTCATCGCCCTGAACGTACGACGCGGTAACTCAACCCTGTATCTGGTTATCCGCTAACCCTAAAAAATAAAAGACGGCGCCTGCGGGCGTCGTTTTATTTTACTCCCCCTGCTGGCAGATTCCCCTGACATCGTTATGGGAAATTGGTGTAAGTGGCTTTCAGTGTTATGCTTTTACCCATTGGACTTCAATTTCGCCTCTTTATCATTGTGAAAAGAACAAGAGGCAATGATAAATAAGTGTGAATTGTGGCAGCGAAACAGTTTTTCTGGTTTTTGGCCAAGTCGGCCCTGCTCGGGCTGGTGGTAGCAGCGCTCATCCTGGTAATTATCCCTGATCTGCGCAGTGGCGCCGGGTTTAACGATGGCTGGTTCAGACCGGCATCCGTTAGCGCAACACGAGAAACCTATTTTGCAGCACTAAGCCGCAGTGCACCTGCTGTCGTCAACATCTACAGTGTCAGTATAGAAACCGACACCGGCCTTTTCAGAAACCAGCCGCGGGAACGTGCCAGCCTCGGCTCCGGTGTCATTATGACCGAAAATGGTTACATCCTGACCTGCCACCACGTGGTAGAAAATGCAGACAGTATTTTTGTTGCAGTACAGGATGGTCGTGTGCTGGAAGCACAAATTGTTGGTACCGATCAGCTTACCGACCTCGCCGTACTCAAAGTCACCGCTGACAATCTCCATGTGATCCCCCAGGTACAGGAACCGGATATTCATGTCGGCGATGTCGTCATGGCGATTGGTAACCCCTTTGATTTAGGACAGACTATCACGCACGGTATCGTTAGTCGGGCCGGGCGCAACGGCCTGTCAAACTATGTTGATTTTATCCAGACCGACGCCGTATTGAATCAGGGTAATTCCGGGGGGGCTCTGGTCGACTCTAACGGATTTCTGCTTGGCATCACCAACGCGAATTTTCAGGTCAGAGACGCACGCAACCGGGTGCGTAACGTAGACGGCATCAACTTTGCGGTGCCGTATGAACTGGCCAAACGCGTGATGGACGAAATTATCACCAACGGCAAAGTCACGCGCGGGCAACTTGGGTTTATTGGCAGTGAATATCGCGGACGCCCCGGTATTGAAGTGACTGCTGTGGCCAATAACAGTCCGGCTGACAAAGCCGGTCTGCGGGCTGGCGATATCCTGCTCGCCATCGATGGGATCCGTCTGGAGAGTGCATCAAAAACCCTGGATATGATTGCCGAAACCGACCCGGGTACCGAACTGGAGCTGGAAGTCAGCCGGGGTGGCGACTTACTCACCATGAAAGTGGTGGTTGCCGAACTGGGTATTCCCGACTTTCAGCAACCACGAACGAATTAATTTCCCCAAACCTGCGATCGCTTGAGCCTGCCCAGACCGTATTAACCGGGTAGCTGAACGGAGCAGAGCATGGCATACCCGCACCCACTTACCCGTCCACCACGTTATCTCAGCCTGCTGGAATTACGTGCGCTCGGCGACCTGATAACCTTACCTGTCAGACTGTCTGCGCTGACGCTTAAAAAGCGCCAGAGTGCAGGCAATAACCAGACTGTGATTGTCCTGCCGGGCTTCGGTGCCGGTGACGGTGTAATGTTTCCGCTGCGCCATTTTCTCAACCGCCATGGATTTAATGCTATCGGCTGGGGACTGGGCGTCAATAAAGCCGGCCTTGATCATCATTATGATCCCACCACATTGTCCTGGTCATGCTCACCTCCCAAGCCCTACCGCGGCGAGACCGGCGTGCTGTATCTGACTGACAGGATGACCGAGCGCGTGCAGTCGCTAAATGCAACGCTGGGAGAAAAAGTGCTGCTGGTTGGCTGGAGTCTGGGAGGCACGATTGCCCGTGAGGTCGCCCGAACCTGTCCTGACTGCGTAGAAAAAGTTGTCACGCTGGGTTCACCCATTAACGGCGGTCCCAAATATACCTCTGCAGCCCCCTACCTTGCCCGGCGCGGCGTGGACCTGGACTGGATTGAACAGGAGGTTGAACGGCGAAAGCAGGCGATGCCGCTGACCTGTCCGGTCACGGCGATTGTCAGCCCCACTGATGGCATAGTCGATTTATCTGCCAGCGTCGATAACCGTGACACAACGGTTACCTACTGTCACCATGATATCCCTCATATGGGCATGGGCATTGCCAGTTCTGCGTTTCAACTAGTGCTGTCTGCACTGGTGGCATACTGTGAAGAAGACGTTTAATTGTTATTGTTTGTTATAAAACAACAACGCCCCTTGACGGGGCGCTGTTTACTACGACTGTCATTATCGCTTAGATACGTGAATTCAGTTCTGCAGCAATCGGGTTATCTGCCAGACCCTGCTCTGCAATCCATGCCTGTAAGGTTTTGCCGTCTTTCTCCGGCGCCTGCAGGTCACGGCTTGGCATTTTCTTAACCAGCAGCGTGCCTACTTCAACGGCGTTGCTCTGAATCGCGGTGCGGATCAGACTCTGTCCGTCGCAAGAAATACCGGTGTAGTAATCATGCAGCTTCAGACGGTAGTCAGACTCAACAGCACGCAGCTTTTTGCGCAGCTCACCCTTGTCATCGGCCTGCACGATGGTGCAGATATTGGCCAGTGCTTCGTTAATGTCAGCGCTGGCAGAAAAAGAGAAAGCAAAAGATGCGGCGGTTACAATCAGTGAAGTTTTAACAATTTTCAACATGGTTAAATACTCTCATTTGGGTTATCAACATTGGTCGAAAGTATTAAACGCATTTTTGATATTGGTTAAAATAACAACAACTATACGAAAGTATATAAATCTATAACAAACGTTTACGCACAAAAAAAGGAGGCGAATGCCTCCTTAATTCTGGTTATTCTTTAACCCGGTCTATCACCGCACCCAGTCCCCGCAGCTTTTCCTCAATGGATTCATAACCGCGATCCAGGTGATAAATGCGGTTAACGTGGGTTTCACCCTCGGCAATGAGACCAGCAATAACCAGACTGGCTGACGCTCTGAGGTCGGTTGCCATCACCGGCGCGCCTTTCAGCTTCGAGTTACCTTTCGAGACGGCGCTGTTTGCCTCGAGCGCAATTTCCGCGCCCATACGCTGCAGTTCCGGCACATGCATAAAGCGGTTTTCGAAAATGGTTTCTGTAATAACACCGGTTCCCTCAGCCATGCAGTTCAGCGTAACAAACTGGGCCTGCATATCCGTTGGGAAAGCAGGGTGCGGTGCGGTTTTCACGCTGACCGCTTTGGGACGTTTGCCCTGCATGTCCAGTTCAATCCAGTCATCCCCGGTGGTGATATGGGCACCTGCCTGTTCCAGTTTATCCAGCACAGCGTCAAGGGTGTCCGGTGCGGCGTCCGTACAACGGACTTTGCCACCACTGACCGCCGCCGCGACCAGAAACGTGCCCGTTTCGATACGGTCCGGGAGTACACGATAATCACAGCCTTTGAGCTCACTGACCCCTTCAATATGAATGCTGTCAGTTCCGGCACCGGTGATTTTTGCGCCCATCTGATTAAGGCAGTTAGCCAGATCCACAATTTCAGGTTCGCGGGCGGCATTTTCCAGCGTCGTTTTACCGTCTGCCAGCGCCGCTGCCATCATCAGGTTTTCCGTCGCCCCGACACTGACCATGTCCATGAAAATCCTGGCACCTTTGAGACGGCCATTGACGCTGGCACGAATGTACCCTTCATCAACCTCAATGGTTGCACCCATACGTTCCAGTCCGGACAGGTGCAAATTAACCGGTCTGGCACCAATAGCACAGCCGCCCGGTAAAGACACATTTGCCTTACCGTGTTTTGCCAGCAGCGGCCCCAGCACAAGAATGGAGGCACGCATAGTACGAACCAGCTCATACGATGCCGTAACACTTTTCAGGTGTCCTGCGTTCAGTAACACGACATTTTTATCAGGGCGATCGACGCTGACGCCGAGCTCACTCAGCAGCGCGACGGTGGTGTTGATATCACGTAACTGCGGCACATTGCTGTACCGGCACTGATGGTCAGTCAGCAAGCTGGTCATCAGCAAAGGCAATGCGGCGTTTTTCGCACCTGAAATACGTACCGAGCCAGCCAGAGGCGGGCTCTTTTTTATGACTAATTTATCCACAACTAAAGCTTTCCGCGTGACTACTGAGGCAGGTGGAACATACGTTCCCGTTCCCAGTCTTTCACTGAAAACGTTTTAATTGATATCGCATGCATTGAACCGTCGGCGATTTTATCTGCCAGCGGCGCATAAACTGCCTGCTGACGTTTTACCCGGCTCATTTCGTTAAAGCTGTCACTGACAGCAATAATGGTAAAGTGCGAACCGTCTCCACGGACATGCACCTCGTCAAGTGACAAGGCGTCTTTTAAGAGGGCTTCAATGTCTGAAAAATCCATACAATCCCGAATTGATTATCTGAAAATGATTACTGTAGTGGCAACAGAGTATCAACGTCACTGATTTTTGCCAGCTTAATCAGTTTTTCGGGCGGTTCCTGCAGCGTAATCCGGATGCCAGCCTGGCGCGCATCGCGAATTGCATTGATTAGCCAGGCCAGTCCCGCGCTGTCCACCCGCTCGACATCACTGAGGTCAAACACACATTCTGATGCACCACGTAAGGTTTTCTGCTGACCCGGTGTCAGTAACAGCCACCAGTTTTTGGTCAGGGTTTCACGGTCAAGGTTACCATGAAAGGTCACCCCGTGTGTGTTGACATCGAACAGGCTCACTCTGCCGTTTCTCCGCTTTGCTGTGTTTTCAGCTCAATCGGCTGAGTAATCTTATCTTTCATCAGACCAATCACCGCGTCGATACCGTCCTGACGAAGGATAGATTCGAATTCGCTGCGCTTGCTGTTTAACATGCTGATCCCTTCGGCCACCATGTCATATGCTTTCCACTGCTCAGTACGGTTGTCTTTGCGCACTTTGAACGCAATTTTTATCTCCGGACGGGTCGGGTCCTTAACAATGGCTCTTACCGTCACCGAACGCTTGTCCTCAAACTCTGCTTCCGGCTCAAACACCACTGTCTGATTGTCGTAATACCCCATCGCACTGGCATAGGTCGTGATCAGATATTGTCTGAATACCGTCACGTACTCAGCCAGCTTGTCTTTTGGCACCGATTTGAAATGCTTACCCAGCACCATGAACGCAGCAAACTGATAGTCTATGTGCGGTACCAGTTCCTCTTCCATGATGGTACGAAGCATTTCAGGATCCTGCTTGATAGCGTCTTGGTTAGCCTTGATACGATCAAACGTCTTCATGGCGACATCGTGTACCAGCTCATACGGATTCTCGCTGTTAATTTCATCGGCACTGGCCAGGCCTGAAACAGCGAAAAGAAACAATCCAATAAACACCTTCAGCGTTTTCAACATTTTTCTCCTAACAGATTCCACATTCATACGCGGCACGCTATCACTTTTGCGTATGTCATTAAGACCGTGCTGACACGGTTTAGTTTTCACCCTCGGACCGACTGAATAAAAACTGACCAATCAGGTCCTCCAGCACCAGTGCTGACTTCGTATCCTGCAGATAATCCCCGTCTTTTAACTCAGCGATGCCGTCAAAGCTGAAGCCAGGCTGGAAGCCTACGTATTGTTCACCTAACAGTCCTGCGGTCAGAATAGAGACTGAGCTGGTTTCCGGAAAACCGGTGTATTTCGACATGATGCTCAGTTCCACCACCGGCGTGAAGTCGTCTTTATCCAGCGTAATCGATTCGACCCGACCGATCGTCACACCACCCAGCTTTACCGCAGAACGCGTTTTCAAACTGCCAATATTGTCGAACTTCGCAAACAGTGTGTAGGTTTCGCCCTCGCTGGTCATCGTCTGGTCGGCCACCCGTAGCGCCAGTAACAACAAGGCGCCAATCGTCAGAATCACGAAAACCCCTACCAGCATTTCGGTTTTGTATTTATTCATCCTATCCTCTACTCGATTCCAAACATCAGGGCGGTCAGTATGAAATCCAGCCCTAAGACAGCTAATGATGAGAAAACAACGGTTTCGGTTGTGGCTTTACTGATCCCTTCCGATGTGGGAATGGAATCATAGCCCTTAAATATGGCAATCCAGGTCACAACCAGGGCAAAAACGAGGCTTTTAATAATTCCGTTGACCACATCTTTGTCCCATTCCACAGTAGACTGCATCACCGACCAGTAACTGCCGGCATCAACACCCAGCCAGTCAACACCAACCAGGTGGCCGCCAAGTATCCCCACCGCACTAAAAATCAGCGCCAGTGATGGCATGGCCATCATGCCCGCCCAGAACCGCGGCGCGACGATGCGACGTAGTGGATCGACCGCCATCATTTCCAGACTGCTGAGCTGCTCTGTCGCTTTCATCAGGCCAATTTCTGCCGTCAGCGCGGAGCCCGCTCGTCCGGCAAACAACAGTGCCGTGACAACCGGTCCCAACTCACGTAGCAGCGATAAGGCGACCATCGGTCCCAGACTGGCCTCGGCCCCATAATCAACCAGAATAGTGTAGCCCTGCAGCGCCATGACCATGCCGATAAACAGCCCGGACACAATGATGATAAGCAGCGACTGCACGCCTACGACATAAAGCTGTCGTATTGTTAACGACACATTCTTAAGCCGCGGTACGGCAAACAGTGCGCCCCACAACATCAGGCCTGCACGCCCCGCCGCAACCACTCGCGCCAGGGTCTTTGCACCAATCGTAGCAATCATATTCATGGCGCCTCTCCAAACAAACTGCGTTCAAGGGGCGGCGCATTATAGTGGAAAGGTACCGGACCGTCTGCCTCTCCTTTGAGAAACTGCTGAACCAGTTCAGACTCGCTGTTACGGATCTGCTCACTGGTACCTTCACCGATAACCCGCTTATCTGCCAAAATGTAGATATAGTCCGCGATGGTAAGCACTTCCTTAACGTCGTGAGTCACAACGATACTGGTCAAATCCAGCGCATCGTTAAGCGCTCTGATAAGTTTCACCAGAACGCCCATTGATATAGGGTCCTGCCCGGCAAACGGTTCATCGTACATAATCAAATCAGGGTCGAGTGCAATAGCGCGAGCCAGTGCGGCGCGTCGTGCCATGCCTCCTGACAGTTCGCTGGGCATCAGTTGCGCAGCGCCACGCAGCCCCACCGCCTGCAGTTTTAACGCAACAATTGTCGCGATGACATCTTCGCTTAACGCGGTATGTTCACGTAACGGGAAGGCCACGTTGTCAAACACACTCATGTCAGTGAACAGTGCCCCGCTCTGAAACAGCATACTCATACGTCGACGAATCTTGTAAAGCGGGCCACGTCCCATGTTAACAATGGACTGACCGTCAAAACGAATATCCCCGTTGTCGGGTGTCAGTTGTCCTCCGATGAGTTTAAGCAGGGTGGTTTTACCGATGCCGCTGGGTCCCATGACTGCCGTGATTTTGCCTTTGGGTACTCTGATCGAAATATCATCATAGATGATGCGCTCTCCACGACTGAACGTCATATTGTCAATTTCGACTAAGTTATCCATACACTCTGCTTCTTTTCCGGGGTTGCTGACGAGAATCGCCATGACGATCCTTGGGCGCTTCAGGGCAGGCTGATTGTCATGCTTGCGGTTAATGTTGCGCTATTTTACGCTTTTTCAAGCGACGAACCAAAATCAAAACGTTACAACTTATGTTCTAAAAAAACGGATGATGAACCGACGCAAGTTCAAAATCTGCTTCCAATCAGCGCATCTGCAAGTTTGATACCGAAAAGCATGGGAAAATGGATTGCTTTTTGCGACAATCCCCTGAAATTCACCAGATTTCTACGTTGTGCTAACTCAAATCATCATTTTCATTGTCGGGCTTGTGGTACTGAGCTGGAGTGCCGATCGTTTTGTCTATGGCGCGTCTGCGCTGGCAAAGAATATTGGCGTTTCACCTATGATGATTGGACTGACCATCGTCGCCATGGGCTCATCGGCTCCTGAGATTGTCGTGTCGGCCATAGCGTCGCTGAATGGCAACATGAATACCGCCGTGGGTAATGCCCTTGGTTCAAACATTACCAATGTTGCGTTGGTACTGGGTATCACTGCGCTGGTTAAGCCCCTGTGGGTGTCTTCCACCACGCTCAAGCGAGAGCTTCCTGCCCTGGTTGTGATAACCGGCATCGCCATGTGGTTTATGCATGATGGGGTCCTGGCAAATTATGAAGGTATGATCCTGTTCATGCTGTTTATCTTTGTACTGGCCATGATGGCCTGGCTGTCACTTCAGGTGGACAAAGAAGACCCGCTAATCAGCGAGACCGCCGACGAAATTCCAAAAAATGTATCCAATAGTGCGGCCCTGCTGTGGATTGGTATTGGCCTGATCTTGTTACCGCTGAGCGCCAACTATCTGGTGGACTCTGCGGTGTTTATTGCCCGCTATTTCGGCGTATCCGACCTGGTGATTGGTCTGACGATTATCGCTCTTGGCACCAGCCTGCCTGAACTGGCTGCGAGTATCGCTGGCGTGCTCAAAGGTGAGGATGACCTGGCACTGGGCAACATCATTGGCTCGAATATTTTCAACCTGCTGGCCGTGCTGGGTATGCCCGGTCTGCTCGCGCCCGGCGCTCTCGACCCGGATGCCTACGGTCGGGATATGTACGTCATGCTGGGGTTCACGCTGCTGATGTTCCTGTTCAGTTTTAACTTAACCGGCAAACGACAGATTTCGCGGCTGGAAGGCGCTATTCTGTTATCAGGCTTTATCGGTTATCAATTTTGGTTGTTTGGCTAATGACGCAAGATTCTGTCTCATTTATCGACTCAGCGAAGCGAGTCATCGACATCGAAAATAAGGCAATTGCCGCGCTGGTTAATCACCTGGATGACGACTTCGTCAGGGCCTGCGAACTGCTTTACACCTGTAAAGGCAAAGTCGTTGTCAGTGGCATGGGAAAATCCGGCCATATTGGTAACAAAATTGCCGCCACGCTGGCCAGTACCGGCACTCCGGCGTTCTTCATGCATCCCGGTGAAGCTAACCATGGCGATTTGGGTATGCTCGCAAAAGACGACGTGCTGCTGGCCATTTCTAATTCAGGAGAAACCGCGGAATTGCTGAATGTTCTGCCTGTTGTAAAGCGGCTGAATGTCCCGGTCATTGCCATGACCAACAGCCGTTCCAGTTCATTGGGTCAGCATGCCGATGTCGTCGTTAATATCAGTGTTGAAAAAGAAGCCTGTTCACTGGGTCTGGCTCCTACCTCCAGCACCACGGCAACCCTGGTAATGGGCGATGCGCTGGCTATTGCCCTTCTCGACCATAAAGGCTTTACATCAGATGATTTCGCATTGTCGCATCCGGGCGGTAGTCTGGGTCGCAAGCTGCTGTTGAAGGTCGCTGATATCATGCTCACCGGCGACGCATTACCGCTGGTTGGCACGGACGCACTGGTTGCCGACGCATTACTGGAAATTTCCCGCAAAGGGCTGGGGATGACCGGCATTATCGACCAGAACCATCATCTGATTGGTGTATTCACCGACGGCGATCTCAGGCGCATTCTTGATGCCCGTGTCGATATCCATACCACCCGCGTTGAAGATGTGATGACCAAGGGCGGCAAAACGACGTTTGCCGACGCTCTTGCCGTGGAGGCACTGAACCTGATGGAAACCTACAATATCAGTGCACTGATGGTGGTTGATGAGCATCGCTGCCCGGTGGGTGCGTTTAATATGCATATGCTGTTAAGGGCGGGGGTACTGTAATGTCAGCTACTATCCGTACACTTTATACCGATATGGATGCGTCGTTTTTTTCCGCACTGGCGGACATTCGCTTACTGGTTTGTGACGTTGATGGCGTGTTTTCTGACGGGCGCATTTACCTTGGCAACGACGGCGAAGAACTCAAAGCCTTTCATACCCGCGATGGTTACGGCGTGAAAGCGCTGGTGAAAAATGGCGTTGAGGTCGCTGTCATCACGGGCCGTAAGTCGGCCATTGTGCAGAACCGCATGCAGGCCCTCAACGTTGCCCATATCATTCAGGGTGAAGAAGATAAGCACACCGCGCTCACCGCATTATGTAACACCCTGTCACTGAGCGCCTCACAGGTGGCTGTGATAGGAGATGACATGCCTGATACCGGGATGTATGCCCTTGCCGGCGTACGTATCGCGGTTAACGACGCTCACCCGGCCGTTATCGCACAGGCAAACTGGGTAACCACACTTCCTGGTGGGTTTGGCGCCGTGCGTGAGGTCTGCGATACCCTCCTGCAGGCAAGAAATCAGCTCCACGGCATTCAGGGAGCGAGTGTATGATGCACTCTGCCAACAGCCGGCTGACATTCAGTATTTCGGCACTGTTTGTGCTCGCCGTGTTGCTGTATATCCCGACCTGGATGGAAGAACAACCCGCACCGCAAAAATCATCGAAGATTGATGCGTTAAACCCGGCATACCGGGCCACAAACCTGATGACCACCATTTATGATGAAGACGGTAACCTCAATCATCAGGTTTTTGCCGCCCGAATGGAGCACTATGATCAACTGGGTTTTGTGCTCTTCAGCCGGCCACGTTACACCGTTTACACAGGTGAGGGACAGTCACCCTGGCTGGTGACCGCGAAAGAGGGTACGCTGTACAATAACGATGTCATTCAGTTAGATTCCGACGTGACCATTTCCAGTCAGGCTAACGACAATTTCGTGCAGACCATTCGTACCGAATTTATTGAAATTAACCTTGATAGTAAAAAAATGACGTCTGATCAGCCCGTTGAAATTATGGGGTCACGGTATGTGATTTCCAGCAACGGATTTAAAGCCGATCTTCAGTCACAACAATATGAGCTCATTGATCATGTTCAAACGGTTTATTCTCCCGGCAATTAGTGTCGTTGTTCTGGCCGCTACCGGTGTCACACTTGCCGGTGAAAGCGACTTTAGCAAACCAATAAAAGTCGATTCCAAGTCGCAGTTTGTTGACGGCAAAAACAAAACATCCCTGTTTAAGGACGATGTCCGCATAACGCAGGGCACACTGGTTATCGATGCCGATGAGGTTGAGGTGATTGCGACCGAAGGAGATGGCAGAGAAGTCTTTGTCGCACGCGGCAATCCGGCCAGCTATTCACAAAAAATGGAGGACGGCACGCAGGTCAGAGCGACAGCGAGAGAGATCCGTTACGAGGTGATAAAACGCACGATTTCGCTGGAGGGCAATGCCGAGTTACAGCAGGATACCAGCATGGTTCAGGGCGACAAAATTACCTATGACATGGCCAAAGAGCAGTTGCTGGCCACGGGCAACAGCGATGGCCGCGTGACCACCGTATTCCGTCCCCAGGCGATAAAAAAGCTGACCCGCGATGACAAGAAAGACGGGGAAGATAAAAAAGACGACGACCAGAACCAGCAGAAGGACCAGCAATAATTATGGCAACCCTGACCGCACAAAGTCTGGCGAAATCGTATAAAGCCCGCCAGGTCGTCAGAGATGTGAGCCTGTCGGTGTCGACTGGCCAGATTGTGGGCTTACTGGGTCCGAACGGTGCAGGAAAAACCACAACATTTTACATGATTGTAGGTTTGGTTCCGCTTGATAAAGGCCAAATCCACATTGACGACGAAGTACTCACCCACCTTCCCATGCACGAGCGTGCCCGACTCGGTATAGGCTATTTACCGCAGGAAGCGTCTATTTTCAGAAAGCTGACGGTGCTCGAAAACATTATGGCAATCCTCCAGACCCGCAAGGATTTGGATAAAAACGGACAGGAAGCTGAGGCGGATGCGCTGCTGGATGAGTTCAATATCAATCATATTCGTAACAGCACGGGGATGAGCCTGTCAGGCGGTGAACGTCGCCGGGTAGAAATAGCCAGAGCGCTGGCCGCCAACCCGAAATTTATTTTGCTGGACGAGCCATTTGCGGGTGTTGATCCCATCTCCGTTAATGATATAAAGAAGATCATCCAGCACCTGCGGGACAGGGGTATCGGTATCCTAATCACCGATCACAACGTCAGGGAAACGCTGGATGTCTGTGAGAAAGCCTACATTGTGAGTCACGGAGAGCTAATCGCACAGGGCACCGCCGAAGAGGTACTGAGTAATCAACAGGTCAGGGATGTATACCTTGGCGAACAATTCAGGCTATAGTTAAGTTGTCAGATGTCATCGTGCCACGGCATAACAGAGACACAATCACGAGCATTACTTATAAGACGTAGATGAAACCATCTTTACAATTAAAATTCAGTCAACAGCTCACAATGACACCGCAATTGCAGCAAGCAATCCGTTTGCTGCAGTTGTCTACGCTCGACCTTCAGCAGGAAATTCAGGAAGCGCTGGATGCGAACCCGCTACTTGAGGTTGACGAAGGTCAGGACAATGACCTGCCCGAAAAAAACAATATCGACAATGACGATCATCAGGAGACTGTCTCGGCCAGCAGTGACAGCATAGAAGCCGGAGATGCGTTAGAGAAAAACGACCTGCCTGATGAGCTTCCCATTGACAGTACGTGGGACGAATATTATTCCGCGTCATCTGCCCCTGCCCCTGGCCCCTCAAGTGACGATGACCAGGTTTTTCAGGGTGAAACCACAGAAAACATTCAGGATCATCTGCTCTGGCAGATGCGTCTGACGCCGTTTTCCGACACCGACCGTGCCATTGCCACGGCAATCATAGATTCGATTGACGAATCCGGTTACCTGACGGTGCCACTTGATGACATTCTGGCCAGTGTTAACTCAGATGAAACCGAAGAGCCGGTAGAGATGGACGAGGTCGAGTGTGTGCTTAAACGCATTCAGTTATTCGACCCGATTGGCTCCGGTTCGCGTACCCCGCAGGAATGCCTGCTGGTTCAGCTAAGACAGTTTTCAGAGGATACTCCCTGGCTGGCTGAAGCCCGCATGCTGATTGAAGAATACAGTGATCTGCTTGGCAGCAAGGACTACCGCACGCTGATGCGCAAATCCCGTCTGAAGGAAGATCAGTTACGTGAAGCCATGCGGTTATTACAGACGCTTAACCCACGGCCTGGCAGTGCCCTGGTTACCAAAGATCCGGAGTACGTGATTCCGGATGTGTCGGTGGTGAAGAAAAATGGTCGCTGGATTGTTGAGCTTAACCCCGACAGTCTGCCTAAACTGAGTATTAACCAGCAATATGCGGCCATGAGCCGGAATGCGCGTAACAGCAGCGATTCCCAGTTTATTCGCTCGCACATGCAGGAAGCTAAATGGTTCATTAAGAGCCTGGAGTCACGCAACGAAACGCTGTTGAAAGTGGCTAACTGTATTGTGCAGCAACAAATGGGCTTTTTTGAACATGGTCCGGAAATGATGAAACCAATGGTGCTGAATGATGTCGCAGAAATGGTAGATATGCACGAATCGACCATCTCGCGGGTGACCACGCAAAAATACATGCATACACCGCGGGGTATTTTTGAGCTGAAATACTTTTTCTCCAGTCACGTGGCAACAGAGTCAGGTGGCGAGTGTTCCTCAACCGCGATTCGCGCATTGATCAAAAAACTGGTTGCGGCTGAAAAGCCCAGTAAACCACTTAGTGACAGCAAGATTGCTCAATTGTTGGCCGAGCAGGGAATTATGGTTGCCCGGCGGACAATAGCAAAATACCGGGAATCGCTTGCGATCCCCCCGTCTAACCAACGTAAGAGCCTTATTTAGGGGCTCACAAAGATAAGGAAGACGAAATATGCAAATCAACCTTACCGGTCATCATGTCGAAATCACCGACTCTTTGCGTAATTATGTCGATACTAAGTTCAGCAAGCTGGAGCGCCACTTCGATCATATTTCCAACGTTCACGTCATTCTTAATGTAGAAAAGCTGTCTCAAAAAGCCGAAGCGACGGTTCACCTCAGCGGTGCTGAAGTGTTTGCGTCTTCAGAAGATACCGATATGTATGCAGCTATCGACAGTATGGTTGATAAGCTCGACAGGCAGGTTATTAAACACAAGGAAAAGATGAAGAAGCATTAATTCATTGCGTTTATGGATATTCAAGCCTTAGTCAGCCTGGACCGCACCGAATGTGCGGTCCAGTGCAACAGTAAAAAACGAATTCTTGAGATTATCAGCAACATTGCTGCCAAAAATAATCCCGAGATTGATCAGGCCGCCGTACTGACCAGTCTGCTCTCGCGTGAGCGTATGGGCAGCACCGGGATTGGCAATGGCATCGCCCTGCCCCATGGCAGACTCCCCGGCCTGGAAAAAGTTATCGCCATTGTGGTGACCAGTTCTCCGGCCATCGACTTTGACGCCATTGATAACCAGCCGGTGGATATCTTTTTTACCCTGCTGGTACCTGAAGATCAGACTGAGGGTCACCTGCAGACACTGGCTACGGTAGCCAGTAAACTCAACGACAAAGAAACCGTAAAAGCCATCCGTCGCGCCAGTACCAGTGACGACATTATCACTGCATTGCAGTGAACGGCATCACAACCCAGGGAGCGAATCGTGAAGCTTATTATTATCAGTGGCCGGTCAGGGTCCGGTAAATCCGTCGCACTTCGCGCGCTCGAGGACCTCGGCTACTACTGCGTCGACAACATTCCGGTTAACCTGCTGCCTACGCTGACCCACACCGTCGTCGATGAATACGACCAGGTTGCGGTGAGCATTGACGTTCGTAACCTGCCGAAAGATCCGAACGAGCTGGTAGAGATTCTCGACTACCTGCCCTCCTCCTGGACCATGACCGTGGTGTATATCGATGCCAGTGACGACGTTCTGGTGAAGCGCTTCAGTGAGACCCGCCGTCTCCACCCGTTATCCAAGCAGAACATCTCGCTTGCAGAAGCAATAAAGGCCGAATCGGTGCTGCTGGCGCCGGTTGCCGAGCGCGCAGATTTATATATTGATACAGACAAGCTTTCAGTGCATCAGCTTGCCGAACTGATTCGGGAACGTATTCTGGGTAAGAAGAGTTCACGGCTGGTGCTGGTATTTGAGTCATTCGGGTTTAAATACGGCATTCCCAAAGACGCCGACTACGTGTTTGACGCCCGCTTTCTGCCAAACCCCCACTGGGAACCCGATCTGAAACATCTGACCGGCCTGGATGGACCGGTTGAGCACTTTCTCGCCTCACAGCCAATTGTGACCAAATTTATCTGGCAGATTCAGAACCTGCTGAAAACCTGGCTACCCCATTTGGAGCGCAACAACCGTAGTTACGTCACTATCGCTATTGGCTGTACCGGCGGCCAGCACCGCTCGGTATTCATTGCGCAGTCTCTGGCAAAGGCGTTCAGTGACATTCACCCTGACGTGCAAATCAGACACCGGGAGTTGTCAGCCTGATGAAGTGCGAAAAAACCCTGACCATCGTTAATAAGCTTGGCCTGCATGCCCGCGCTGCAACCCAGTTAGTGCAGCTGACTAACCAGTTTGATGCCCAGGTGACCCTGGTAAAAGGCGACAAACAGGCCGATGCCAGCAGCGTACTGGGCCTGATGATGCTGGAAAGCCATCAGGGCGAGCAGGTGACCGTGATCTCCGAGGGCAGCGATGCCGACAAGGCCATGGATGCCATTGAGGCCCTCATCGTTGGCAAGTTTAACGAGGCAGAGTAATTAATGGCTTATGGTGCGCGGTGGGGCAGATTGCGATTACGGTTCAGTATGTTAATACTCTTAGTCTTGGCTGGGTGTTCGTCAACAGAAGGTGTGGTCAGGTCTGACACTCCTTTTTCAAAATATATTCATCTAAGCGGTAGCATTGACTCATCCCTGACCTACAAACTCAAAGTGCGTTATATCACTACTGTCGACAATCCAGAGTGTCAGTCTTATCACTTTTCCTTGGGGAGAAACGTAGCCAAGGAGTACCAGGCAGAACATTACCCCTTAATAAAGGGAACCGCGCATTCAATTACTCTTCCTCTGCAAGAAATTGAGCCGAATACTCGTGTCAATGGCAGCCTGTCGGGGTCATGTTTTGTGGCGCAACACGAGGAGAGGAACCTGCAAAATGCATAAGCATTTATGCGTTCAATGGTAAGCAAAGCGTTTCCGAAATTTCAATGGAATGCAGTGAAAGCGGATGGTGTTTTCATGACGACGGTTCTGAGGTTGGCCAGCTTAATGAATTCAACAAGGAATACACTTTCCATGTTGAAAATAGGTCGAACTAACAGGTTCATTAAACGGGCTTTATCAAATACCGGCTTATGCAGCTACGCCCCTGGTTTCGAGAGAATTCACGAACTTCTGTAAATGCCACTATCAGTCACTTCTTTTCTTTGGTCCTGAAAATGCCGCTGCGAGAGGTTTATAAAATCAGTGGTTGCAGCGGCAATACTCATCGGTGTTCTCAGTGACCCTGTGTTTTTTAGAGATAACCCATTTTGTACATGGCCATTTACTTTCCAAAAAAAGGTCGACTTTTTTGTGCTTGTAATACAGCCATATAATCCTTCAGCATTGACTGCAGCGGCTCCAAAGCTGCTCTATTGTGCGGTGACATAAAGGTCGCACAACTCTGTAGCTGGCCAATAACCTGTTGCCAGTACTGCTTAACAAAGGGAGCGCTAAGGTCTGTGCCGAGCTTTTGTACATCGTCAGTCTTACATACCTCCCCCTTATGCATGCCGACTTGTTGCGAATAACTCAGATCAAGAGATTGGGCGCTGGCGGCGGATAAATATGACTTTATGGCCAACACCTCATCCTTTACGAATCGAAATGGTTGTGATGGCAGGAGAGGCAGGGTACCTATTGACGATGCCTGATTCTTTTGTTCAATTTCATAGAACTGCTTGCGGTATGCAAGACTGAAATTAATTAAATTCCCAGCGTAACCTTTGGTGTATAGGGTACTCTTGCAAGATTTCACTAACTCATTGACCACTTTGTAAAGAGACACCACGTTATTTTCTGAATCTGCCAACGCCTGGCATTCACCGGGTTGTTGGTGTAACTGATACGCTTTGAGCGCTGCGCGTATGTGGCCTTTAATCTCATCCAGCTCCTGCCAGTTAAACGTAAATGGCTCACTAGGTAAAGGAGGAAGTTCAGTTGTCAGGTTACTTTTACTAGGACTTGGTGATTTAGAAGTGGCAGTATGTGAGCCCCCGTTTATTAGGGCACTGGCTTTATTGTCCAGTTCTGTGTGATAGGCCCGCTGGATATCATGGAAAGGCAGAGTGCGGGGAATTTGCAGCAAAGGCGTCATTTTGCGCTGCCAAAGCATCATGGTCGCATTGTCACTGTCCATATAAGGTTTCAATTTTGGCATTATGGTGCGGCACTGCATCATGGCGGCATTGTAATTTGCGATGGCAGTAGTACTTGACCTTGCACTGTCTGTTGCTTCGGAAAACGCGCCTGAGAGGTCTTGACAGGCAATTAATGCTTTCACTGTGTTCAACTTATTGGGATGAGAGTTTTCTGACAACGATTGCTGCAGCAGACTCTCCGCATATGATCCGATACCTGTGACAAATAGGTCTATTTTGGAAAACTCTTGTGGATTGCTATTGATATATTGGCCCAATGGCGTATTGGCAAATATTTCACTGTTTTGGGCATGGACAGAAGACACCGCTACCCATCCCGGAATAATTATCAAACAACGGGTTAATTTAAAAATGTATCGTTTCATTTTTTACCACTCCTTGTGTAATTTCGTCGTTGTTGAGTTTCATCAGGCCATAAGATATCCAGCAGAACACTCCCAACCAATTAGGAGCGTATCCAGGTTGAGCAATTGGTCACCTGACAATGCTTTCTCAGAGGAACCTTTAATCTATAATGGCGAAAACCTCTGCCAAAAACCGGCGTAGCTTTCGCGCATCCAGCATCATAAAAGGATAAAGTGCACTGTGAATACAACTGCAAAGCGACGCTAAGAAAACCGATCTCAGGTTCATGATCAGCCTCCATCGGGGCGGTTACGAAATTCAATTAAGTAACTCTTGGCAAAGTCTCTGAATACTGAATCTTTACTGATGACAGAGCATTTGTTTAATCCTGCGGTAAATGCCTTCCACGGAAGACTCTCTCCTCTGGTGCCAGTCACCCCCGGACAACGCCAATCGTTTTGTTCAATGTGGGCAATGATCACAAGACGTTCTTGCTGACTATATTGATACGGCGGAGAAGGCAATGGCTGGCTTGTGGCCCATTGCTTAAACTGTTTTATCTCTTGCTCTTGTTTACCTTGCTTGGTTTTGTACTGGATAACTGCCTGCTCAGTGGAAATCCCCCAGATTTGTTGAACAAACTGTCCTGCTATTTTGTTATCGTATTGGTGGTAGAATTTTGCCGGGTTGAAAGCTGGCGAAATGGCTCTTATCTCCCTTTCCAATGCTCTCTGATAGCTGCCTAACGCCATGATAGCAGTCCCGCTGGCTGCACCTCCTGCCAATACAGCACTCGGACATGACTTGACTGAATGCACCAACAACAAAAACATTTTGCCATTCAAAGCGTCTGGATTACTTATTAACTTTTCCAGTTGGGGCTGAGCTGCCTCGCACTGAGCCAGGTTTTTCAAAGAGGTATCATCTACCCTGACTTTTACGAAGAAACTGGAGCCATCCATAGGAGGTACCTCTGCGGCCTGACCAATCTGTGTCACAATGTTGTCTTGAGATATTTGTCTAACCAAACGAAGATACTTTGTGTTTTGCTTGCTCATGTCTTCTAGCAATACTTTAAAACTGAAGGTGTTTTCATTCCTCTTTACTGAGTCTCTGAGCCGCCCATAAATAGGTTCCGGTTCATCGAGTAATACTGGATATTGCATATTGGCAGCCTCGAAATAATCTGCGGTAGCTTGCTGGTAATCAGCTTGTTGTTCGACCAGCTGACGCTGCTTTTCCTTTTCTGCCTGTTCCTTTTGCTGCTTGGCAAGCAACTCTTGCTGAGCTTGATGTGCTTGCCGTTCACGTTGGCGAGCAGACTCTGACAACTGATCGACATACGCTATCCAGGCTGGGGTCCACTCAGCTTGGCTCATCATTCTGCCAGGACCTTTGTTGAATAAGTTGCTGTTACTGGTGATGGGAGGCTGAGAAAAATAGGGTTGGATTTTTTCTTCTACAGCATCAGGATCCTGGATGCCGGCTACCTGTTGTTTTAACGATTCGGTGAGTTCAGCGAAGCAAAGCCTGTGTAAATAGGCTGCCGAAAGCTGATACTGCAACTCTGATTTATTCCTCACACCTTGGTCATAGATTCTATCAATGGGGAATGGGCGGTAGCCCATCCAGGGAGTTTGACGCTGATATTTCTTCAAATAATCTAGTGAACAGCTCTCGTTACTGGCCGCAAGTAACTCCGCCCCCGCACCAACAGGGCCGACTTGTCTCGCCTTATCTTTCCATTCATTCTGTTTATTCGCTTTCGTGTAACTTTCTTCCTGCGTCAACAGTTTGTCGAAGAATTCTTGTAACTGTGAAAGACTGTATTGGCTGTTTTTAACCCGCTTTTGCAATGACGGATAGTCGGGATGACGCTTGAGTAGTGCCTGGGCCTGCTGAAACGTTAATTTTTCGGTGGCATTTACATCCCGCAGTTGTTCAACAATGTCCTGTGCTTTTTGCGCCGAAGTAGGTTCCAAATCGGCCAACTCCAGAGATAGAGGCTCGGGGGACGGCCATTTCTGCAGGCTATCCTGACGAACCTGACTTAAAAAATTCTTCAGCTTGGGAAATGAATCATCGCGAGTGGAAAAGCCACCGAAAAAGCTCTCACAGCCCATTAGGCCGGTAAACTCCCCCTTAACTTGCCCTAATTTGCCCTTATCTTGTTGATAAAGGGAAACTGCGTTTTGCAGACGTTCCGCCCTATCGCCACAAGCTTGTATACAAGTATTTCTCTCTGACATTCTTTCGAAAGGGGCACAAAAGGCGGGGAGTTGCTTCAATACAGCGATAACTTTGTCGGTATCGATGTACCCCTCAGGATTCAGATAACTGAGATCGGGTAAATCAGGAAACCCTGCCTGCACCTTATTGCCCGAATTTGAAGCAACCTGTGTGGATTCTTTGCTGGCAATAGTATTGATCTGCCCTGCTGCCATGCTCAGGCTTACCATCTGTTGCATCGTGCCGGGTTTACCGACAATGCTGATATCGGAACCAAAAGCGGCAGAACAATTTCTCATCGCCTCAGCTGCCTGTTGTTGATGACCGGCTACCGTACCCCAGCCAGTAATTTGCTCCGCACCTTGCCGACATACTTGACGGCATGAGCCCGAACACATTGTTGAGGCCTGTTGCAGTGTTTTAATCAGATCCTCAGTGGTTGACGCCATTTGTGCATTTACCACCGTGCTGTATAGAAACAGGGCCGATAATCCCCATAGTTTGAAAGCGGTCTGGCTGGCGAAGTGCCGGAAGGAGCTTATCCTTAACATAAAAAATCCTTTTAAAGAGTGTAGTTGAAAAGAAAAAACAACTATATCCAATGATGAACAACAGGCTGGTCACAAATTAGACAGTAGTCTGTCTTAACATAATGTCAAGGAGGACAAATTTTCACTTTAAATGTTTGTCAGCTGGTCTAGCAGTGGAAACAATAAAAGTATTGAGGAAGACCGATTTCCCGAATGTCGTTTTTGACTAATCCAGCCCGTTAATTAGTGCCATAACGTGTCAACAGCTTACTTCGACAGTCGATAACAAACGCAACAAAAAACCGAATCAGGTGCTTATAAAGCAATGCTATGGGAGTCGTGTCACGTAAGCGCCAACAGAGACGTTTTGGCAGCGGGGAGTGCGGAGAGGTTATTCTGGGACGTCCTCCGCACGGAAACTGGAGCATAGCCTACATCTTTGAGTTCACGGTGTAACCGGCCGCATTCCCCGCATCACTGCCTTTGCACCTCTCAACCGCGCAAATACCATGACACTATGTTGCCTTGTGCTGTATCCTATTAGCGACCAGAATCAGAGAGTTAGGTACGTCTTGTGGCAGAGGCTATCGCATCCAGACATGCGCAGAATCAGCTAAAACAGCTCAATGCGGCATTAGCCGGCGGGCAGTTTGTGTCTGTGCGGAAAATGCTGCTGGAACTGCCGCCTTCCGATGTTGCCCTTATTCTTGAATCCAGCCCAAGTAAAACCCGTGAAGAGCTCTGGGATCTGATTGACGCCGACTTCCATGGTGACATCCTCGAAGAACTCTCGGAAGACGTGCGTAACGGCATTATCAGCCGGATGATGCCTGCCAGTGTGGTTGATGCACTGGAAGACATGGACACCGATGATCTGGCGGAAACACTGAGCAGTCTGCCCGATGAGGTCCTGCAGGATATCCTGGCGTCGATGGATGCCCAGGACAGGCTGCGGGCCGAGCAGGCCCTGTCTTACGGCGAAGAAACCGCGGGCTTCATCATGAATACCGACACCATCACGCTGCGGCCTGATGTGTCGATTGATGTGGTTCTGCGTTATATCCGCCTCAAAGGCGACTTACCTGAAAATACCGATGCACTGTACGTGGTAAACCGGACTGACATGCTGATTGGTGTGGTACCGGTAGCCCGGTTACTGACCGCTGATCCGGACGCACACGTTGCCGATGTGATGGACGAAGAGCCCGAAGCAATCCCCGACAATATGCCGGATGATGAAGTCGCCAGCATGTTTGAACGCTATAACTGGCTGTCGGCCCCAGTAGTGGACAGCAAACATCACCTGGTAGGCCGTATCACCATCGATGACGTGGTGGATATTATCCGTGAGGATGCTGAGCACTCGATGATGAGTATGGCCGGTCTGGATGACGAAGAGGATACCTTCGCCCCGGTCTGGCTGAGTACCCGCCGCCGTTCAGTGTGGCTTGGGCTTAATCTGGTAACCGCGCTGCTCGCAGCGGCTGTCAGTGATTTGTTTGAGGCGGCACTGAGTCAGCTGGCGGTACTTGCTATCCTCAATACCATCGTACCTAGTATGGGTGGTGTAGCGGGCAACCAGACCCTGACACTGGTGATTCGCGGTATGGCACTTGGCCACGTCAACCCGGGGAACTCGCGCTGGCTGATTAGTAAAGAGCTTGCCGTTGGATTGCTCAACGGGCTTATCTGGGCAGTATTAATTGCCACGGTTATTGCGTTGTGGAAGCAGGACTACACGCTGGGAGCCATAATCGCATTTGCTATGATGATCAATATGGTGGCCGCCGCCCTGTCCGGCGCGATGCTGCCAATTATCATGAAAAAGCTCAAAATTGACCCCGCACTTGCTGGCAGTGTCATCCTGACTACCATCACCGATGTGGTAGGTATTTTTGCCTTTCTTGGCACTGCCACACTGTTTTTGCTTTAATCTGACGTCTGCATCGCTGAACATCACAAACAAAAAACCGCGGATAACCGCGGTTTTTTTACTTAATGACTTTCAGGTTTGGCTTACCTTTCTTCGGAGGTACAGGTGCATCTCCTGGTTCATGCACCGATTCATCGACCGGAGCAGGTGCTGGTGCCGGCGTTTGCTCCGGCTCATCCTGCAGGTCTTCTTCAGTGGCAAAAACCGTTCCTGCGCCATTTTCCCGGGCATAAATAGCCATAATGGCATGACACGGCATGCTGAGACGTCGTGGCTGTCCGCCGAAGCGGGCCTGAAAGGACAAGCCGTCATTGTCGAGCATGAAATTCACGCAGGCCGACGGGGAGATATTCAGGACAATCTGTCCGTCCTTCACAAATTCCTGTGGCACCTCAACCATCGGACGCGTCGCGTCCACCACGATGTAAGGCGTTAACTCGTTGTCAACAATCCACTCGTAGAAGGCGCGAAGCAGGTAAGGCTGATTGGAGGTCATCGAAGTCATAACGGATTATGAATTTCGCGTTCCTGGTCCGTCAGCGAGGCTTTAAATGAACTGCGTGAGAACAGGCGCTTCATGTAAGCATTCAGTTCTTTGCTGCCTGCACCACTTAGTTCGATACCCAGTGCGGGAAGACGCCACAGTAACGGTGCGAGGTAGCAGTCAACCAGACTGAATTCTTCGCTCATGAAATACGGCATTTCTGCAAACACTGGAGCCAGTGCCAGCAGTGATTCACGCAGCTCATTGCGCGCGGCATCAACATCGCCTTCACCTCTGAAGATCTGCGCTGCCAGTGAATACCAGTCTTTCTCGATGCGGTGCATCATCAGACGGCTCTGACCACGAGACACAGGATATACCGGCATCAGAGGAGGATGTGGGAAACGTTCATCCAGATATTCCATGATGATATGCGAGTGGTACAGGACCAGCTCACGGTCTACCAGAGTAGGAACGGTTCCGTAAGGGTTCAGGTCGATAAGATCTTCAGGCAGATTGGCTGGATCAGTATAACTGATTTCAACGCCGACCCCTTTTTCCGCCAGTACAATACGTACCTGATGGCTGTAGATGTCGATTGTGTCTGAGAACAACGTCATGATAGAACGTTTATTCGCGGCAACGGCCATTCAATTTCCTCCGTCGAGAAATACAGATAACAGTGCACCCTGAACCTTAGTCTCCGGATGCGAAAAAAGGGGCGAATTCGCCCCTTCGGTCATTATACATAATTTGTGCGGTTTAGTGCACTTCCCGCCAGTAATCTTTCTTCAGCAGGTAAACAAACACAAACAATACCGCGATGAAGACCAGTACCCACTTACCAATACGCTCTGACTGCAGACGCATTGGTTCGCCGGTGTACTCCAGGAAGTTCACCAGGTCCGCTACCGCCTGGTCATATTCACCTGGTGACAGGGCACCGTCGCCATCACTCTTGATGCCAACGTAACGTTCGACCATTTCACCGTCGACCATCGCTTGTTCGTGTGTTTCGCGAGGCGTACCCTGCAGTGGCTGCAGCACATGAGGCATACCAACATCAGGGAAAACCTTGTTGTTCACGCCAAATGGACGGCTGTCATCCACATAGAACGTACGCAGATAGGTGTAGATCCAGTCTGCGCCACGAACACGGGCTACCAGCGTCAGATCTGGCGGAGGATTACCAAACCAGTTGCCGCCAGCCTCTTCAGGCATCGCACGGGTGATATAGTCTGTCACCTTTTCACCGGTGAACTGCAGGTTTTCCTGTCCAAGATCATCAGGAATACCCAGGTCATTAAAGGTACGCTGATAACGCTGGTACTGCATAGCGTGGCAGCCCAGACAGTAGTTCATGAAAATCTGCGCACCACGTTGTAGCGACGCTTTGTCAGTCAGGTCAATCGGCGCTTTGTCCAGGTGCACGTTGCCGCCTGCTGCCAGCGCAACACCAGGAAGGACGAACGCCAGAAATAACATCAGTTTTTTCATTTAGGGATCCTCGCTGGTACAGGTTTTGTTGTTTCGTTTTTGCTGTACAGGAACAGAGCAACAAAGAAGCCGAAATACATGATTGTGGCAACTTGCGACGCAATGATCTTCCAGTTTTCCTGCGGCGTGCCGCCCAGATAACCAAGGAAGATGAAGACGATAGCAAACACAATCAGGTTAACCTTGTGCAGACCACTGCGGTAACGCCAGGAGCGTACGCGACCACGGTCAATCCACGGCAGCGCGAACAGTGCCGCAATCGCACCAAACATGGCCAGTACACCAAACAGCTTATCCGGAACCGCTTTCAGAATCGCGTAGAACGGCGTGAAGTACCATACCGGGAAGATATGTTCAGGCGTCTTCAGCGGGTTGGCAATTTCAAAGTTCGGATGTTCAAGGAACTTACCACCCATTTCCGGCGCGAAGAACAGAATGTAGGTAAATGCAGCCAGGAACACACAGAATGCCACCAAATCCTTCAGCACGATGTGCGGGAAGAATGGCACAACATCATCAGCGATATCGTACTTCTCAGTGTAGTATTCGTGGATTTTGTAAGGTGTTTTCTCTGACTCCGGCAGTGAGCCTTTTTTGTGCTTGATTGCCACGCCATCCGGGTTATTAGAGCCAACTTCGTGCAGCGCAATGATGTGCAGGAACACAAGAATAACAATGACCAGAGGCAATGCAATAACATGCAGAGCAAAGAAACGGTTCAGTGTCGCGCCGCTGATTACGTAGTCACCCTGGATCCAGACGACCAGGTCAGGGCCAACAACCGGAATAGCACCGAACAGCGATACGATTACCTGGGCACCCCAGTAAGACATCTGTCCCCATGGCAGTACGTAACCCATGAAGGCTTCCGCCATCAGAGCCAGGTAGATAAACATACCAAACACCCACAGCAGTTCACGTGGCTTCTGGTATGAGCCATAAATCATGCCGCGGAACATGTGCATGTACACAACAATAAAGAAGGCTGATGCGCCGGTACTGTGCATGTAGCGGATAATCCACCCATACTCAACTTCACGCATAATAAATTCAACCGACTTGAACGCACCTTCTGCAGACGGTTCAAAACTCATTGTCAGCCATACACCAGTAACAATCTGGTTAACCAGTACGATGGTCGCAAGGAAACCGAACACGTACCAGAAGTTCATATTGCGAGGCGCAGGGTATTGGATGGCGTGCATATTCGCCACCCGCATCATTGGGATGCGCTCTTCAATCCAATTCAGAAAGCCGTTCATGTTATGCAACCTCCGCTTCTGAGCCGATGATGACCGTTGTGTCATCAACAAACTGGTATGGAGGCACCACCAGGTTTAACGGTGCCGGGACGTTCTCGAATACGCGTCCTGCCATGTCAAACTTAGAGCCGTGACACGGGCAGAAGAACCCATCCGGTACCCCTTCAACGATTTCTTCGAACGCACCGTCTTTCAAATGGGTTGGAGAACAGCCGAGGTGAGTACAGATACCAACCAGGATCAGGTATTCTTCTTTCAGAGAACGGTAGCGGTTCTGAGCGAATGTAGGCTGTTGCTGAGCCTCAGAATTCGGATCTTTCAGCTTGTCTTCGTGTTTGGCAAGCTCATCAAGAATTTCTGGCGTACGACGTACAATCCAGACTGGCTTACTACGCCACATAACACGAACCAGTTGGCCAGGCTCAATACCGCTGATATCAACCTCTACGTCTGCACCGGCCGCACGTGCCTTGGCACTGGGGTTCCAGGACGCAATAAACGGTACTGCCGCGCCCACAACGCCCACACCACCAACTACTGACGTCGCAACGGTCAGGAATCGACGACGAGTATTGCTTGCTGGCTGGTTTTCGTTATGTGCTGGCTCATTTGCATCTACGGATACATTGCTCATCCACATTTCTCCAGGTTTGGATAATCATGGTCTCTTTAATTCACCTGATTATTATTTTGATGTCAGCGAACAAGATGCCATGTCGGCTAGTCATGAATTTACCTCGGCGATACTGCATACCAGTCCGAGAACTCACGAATTTTGTTAGTTTTCAACCCGAAATGATAAGGGAAAAGTCCTTACAAACACAAGGTATTACTGGAATTAAAACATATTTTTCATGTTTACCGCCTCGTGCGGGGCTAAACGTCATTTAGAATGGTGCAGGCAGATGAAAGAAGGGGATATGTATCGCGCAAACTGCGTATGCATTTTACGCCGATGAAAGCGTTTAAGCAGCGCACAGCCGCGTTTCGGAGCCGCTGACGCAACTGCAATAAAAAACCCGGCAAAAGCCGGGTTTTTTGTATAAAACGTAAAATTAACGTTTTGAGAACTGTGGACGCTTACGTGCTTTGTGCAGACCCACTTTCTTACGCTCAACGCGACGGGCGTCACGCGTAACAAAGCCAGCTTTGCGCAGAGCAGGACGCATTGCTTCGTCATACTCCATCAGTGCACGGGTAAGACCGTGACGGATAGCACCAGCCTGACCGTTTGAACCGCCACCGCGAACAGTAACGTATACGTCAAACTTTTCAGTCATTTCTACCAGTTCCAGTGGTTGACGAACCACCATGCACTCTGTTTCGCGACCAAAGTACTCGTCAAGAGCACGCTGGTTTACTGTGATGTTACCTGTACCTGGACGCAGGAACACACGAGCAGTAGAACTTTTGCGACGGCCAGTGCCGTAATATTGAGTATCTGCCATGTCAGTTGCTCCTTAAATGTCCAAAACTTGTGGTTGCTGAGCAGCGTGCTTATGTTCAGCACCTGCGTAAACTTTCATCTTGCGGAACATTGCACGGCCCAGAGGACCTTTAGGCAGCATTCCTTTTACTGCTTTCTCGATAACCATTTCTGGCTTGTGAGCAATCAGCTTTTCGAAGTTAGTTTCTTTCAGACCACCTGGGTAACCAGAGTGAGCGTAGTACATTTTGTCCTGCGCTTTACGACCAGTCACAGCCACTTTTTCCGCATTGATAACTACAATGTAGTCACCCGCGTCAACGTGCGGCGTGTACTCTGGCTTATGCTTACCACGAAGGCGCTTGGCGATTTCTGCAGCCAGACGACCTAAAGTTTTGTCAGTGGCGTCTACCACGTACCAGTCACGTTGAACCGTTTCTGGTTTTGCAACAAAAGTTTTCATTTTAACTATTCACCCGAATAAATTCGTCGTTACCGAGCCCCGCGCTGTTGCGAGTCTCACCAAAAAATCAATGCCTGGGCCCCTTCGAGCCGATTGATTCTTCCACCTTCCCACAGGTGGGCGTAACTGGGCAGGGCGCGAATTATACAGCAATTGCATAAAAAGCATACCCCTGATTGACAAAAATGCACAAAAAGATCAGTGACTCATGGCCGGAGATCGGTTACGTTTTATACAGCACTTCTTTTTACTCATCGATAACGACCATGCGAGCGCGTTTAGTCTCTCTGTTTCTGCTTTTATGCTGCGTTAACACGCAGGCAGAGGAGAGCATTGTGTATACGCGTGCATTTGAAGGTGACGAGTACGGCTATTATCACCGAGACGTGCTGTCACGCGTGCTGGCTGTTACCGCGGAAATGGGCACTACCCGCCTGATAGCACATTCACACCCCATGCCCCAGGCTCGACAAATGAAAACTGTCAGCAAGCGGCAGGCTGATGTCATGTGGAGCATGACCAATGATGAACGCGAGAGCACGCTACTGGCCATTCGCTTTCCGCTGATGCGCGGACTGTCAGGCTACCGGACGTTAATCATCAGAGAAGGCGCACAGGACAACTTTCCAAAAAATATGACGACCGACGAGTTAAAGCAGAAACTGGCGGTTCAGGGAGAAGACTGGCCTGATTTAAAAATTCTGGAGAACCAGGGTTTTAACGTAAAAGGCGTCAAATGGAGTCAGTGGTATGTGTCCATGTTCAATATGGTTGATCGCGACATGGTCGACTGTTTTCCGCGCAATATTATCGAGATCCAGATGGACCTTAACCGAAACCAGGACAAAGCGCTGATGATGGAGCAATATCACCTCATCCGTTACCCTGCCTACGAATATTTCTTTGTCCGCAAGGACAACACTGCCCTTGCTGCCAGACTTTACACCGGCCTGGCCAGGCTGCTTGAACGTGGAGAACTGGATACCCTGTTCATGGCCCACCCTAATCATCGTGATGCGATGGCGCTGCTTAATGATAATGAGCGCAAGGTACATGATATCGACAATCCGTCACTTTCGTACGCCCTGCCCTATGCTCGCTGGGACTTACACAGAGACGCTGCCGTCAGCGCGCTGTATTCCCACGCTGAACAGCTTAACACCGTTGGCGACCTGTCCGGTCAGTAAGCAGGCGGGCTACCAGGCATAATAGCCAGCGCATAAATAAAAAGCGGCTTGCGCCGCTTTTTATCCGTTGTCTTTGAATATCGGGCCAGAACTAGTCGTCCTCATCCTCAGCTTCACTGAACACGATGATCTCTGCAACAACGCCTTCGCTGTTCTCATAGCCCTCTACCTCAAGATAGACACCCACTGCAATATCGTCAGCAGTGCCTTTCTTAAAGATGGTAGCCGAATCGATGAACACGAAGATGTCGCCAATTGAAAACTGGCTGTCGCTGAGGACTTCACTCACTTCGCCTTCAATTTCAGCTTCATCGCGCTCCGCAAACGTCACTTCGCGGGCAACCAGCACATCCTCTTCATTGAGACGACCTTCAATGTCTACCTGTTCACCGTCAGCCAGTCGTAACCGGTTACCGTTGTCATACTCAGTATCGGATGTTGTTGTGACCGCCTGCTCGCCCACGTAGAACGCCTCCGGTGATTCAAAACCACTGATAACACCTGTCACTTCAACATCATCATCTGTGTCTTTGAAGCTGACAGACATGGCTTCCAGCACAGCGTCGTTCATCACGCCTTTCACTTCAACCATGACCCCCAGGGCAAGATCATCTGCAGTACCATCCTCAAACTCAGTCTCTTCCGATGTAGTCACGCTGACACCGTCTACCGAGAAATCGGTGGCAGATTCGAACGCGTCAATTTCACCCTCAACTTCAACGTCTTCGCTTTCATCTTCACGGTCAAAATCTATCTTGCTGGCGACAATATCACCGTCATCATTTTCTATCCCCTTCACTTTGACCAGCGCGTCAACCACGATGTCATCTATGTTGCCATCTTCGAAGCGGGTCGACGCATTGATGTAGATTGAGCGGCCGTTAACAACGAACTCCTCTTCCGATACCACGTTCTGTATAACGCCCTTTACCTTGACACGATGACGTTCGCTATTACCGCGTTCTTCGTCCTCAAACTCTACCTCTAACGCCAGTACACTGCCGTCCGACTGAACCTGACCTTCCAGCTCAACCTCGTCGCCAACCGACAGCGCGGCGAAAAAGGTATCTGCGTCAACGTCTTCGTCATCCAGTTCGAACTGGGTTACAGCGTTCGTGATGACAGTAACGCCCTGAATGGTAAACTCAGGCGCATCAATGGCGGTCACACGTCCCGACATTTCTATCTCAGAACTGTCGCTCTCGCCCGCCGCCTCGTTCCGCTTAATCAAGCGGGTCAGCAGCACATCCCCTTCCTGAAAGGCTTTGATATCAACTTCATCACCAATCGCAAAATCATCAAGGGTCATACGTCTGACACCCTGTGATGACTTGTCAAGAAGGCGGGTATGCGCATCGACAGTGAACACCGTATTTAGCACTGTTAATGTGCTCGCATCGGGATCCACCGCACTCACAGGTCCTTCAAGCTTGATCACACCGGGCTTGTCAAGGCGGATACCCACCGCATCAAGCACATCATCGGCGTATAATCCAAAGACTTTCACGCGCAGGCCCACGGTGAGGTCATCGTCCTCGCCACCGTAAAAATCGGTCTCTTCAGACCAGCGTACGGTTTGATCAGCTACAACGAACGTCATGTCATCGGACATCGACGTGATAACACCGTCCAGCGCAACCTGACCAACGCTGTCATCATCGTCCTCAACATGCACTGCATCCGCAGTCAGTACACCATCAACCGGTGCCGCTGATGCCACAACCCGAACGTCCGCGCCGTCGCTTAATGTGCCATCAACGCTCGCATCACTATAATCAACCGTCAGCGCATTCAGCGTGAACGTGCTGGCGTCCTGATCCAGATTTTCAGCGGTGCCACTGACTCTGAACGTCGTTATCGTATCGTCCTTTAACTCTACCCGGCTGGCTACCAGCCCGATGGCATCATCAACGTAAGCGCTCACTTCCACAATATCACCCACGATGAGTGCATCGAACGTGACATCCTCAAACAATGTGAGCTCATCGACATGGAATGTCTGGCCGAGTAACGTAAAGGTTGAGTCCGTCAGAGAGATTGCATCGACCGGCCCCAGTGCACTGACATGGTAAGCAACATGACTTGCCTGGGCGATACTGCCGTCTGCCGTAGCACGTCCCTGCACGCTCACCACCATACCAATGTCCAGTTCGTCTTCACTGGCGTCGTCACTGCCATCGGTTTCAAACGTGGTATCGGTGGTGGTAAACCGAAGGCCGTTGACATACACACTGCCAAAATTACTGATTACCCCGTCGCTACTGATAGGCGCCTGATACACCAGCGATACCGTTTCGTTACTGTTGTTACTGAGCGTCACCGTCTGCTCCGCGGGTTGTACGTCAAACGTCACCCCATCGACATCAACGTTCCCCGGCGTCAGAGTGTAGGTTCCCGCAGCTAGTCCGGTCAGTGTTTCAGAGCCGGTGATGGTCTGTGAGAAACCGTCCGGACCTGTCACAGTGACATCGGCAGACGTATCTTCAGGCAGCCCCTGCACCGACACATCGAGGCTCGCCGTTGCAGCGGCTGGCGTCTGAGGTGTTGCGGTTTCACTGCTTCCGCCACCACAGCCAAAGAGACCTGACACAGTAAATAGTGCCAGACATAACAGACGTTTCATGAGATCACCCCTTTATATTAATGCAACCTTATATTCACAATCAGCTTACGCCATAGACCATGCCGGTAAGGTATAAAAATTAATACAACATAACGCCGCACAATAACCACACAATTATAGTGGGAATCGGATATTTTGCTGTCACGGGGTGTCGGTGGACAGGCGGAATGTAAAGCTGTGTGGACGCAGAAGAACGTTGAACGCCGCTACGTCCTTTGTTTGGCGATGCACCACAGTGCTTCAAGCTCGTCGAGTGACTGCCTGCGCAGGTCTTTACCTTCACTATTTGCGAGTTGCTCTACCTGCTTAAAACGTGCGGAAAATTTATGACTGGCGTTGCGCAGTGCGGTATCGGGATCAACCTCTGCGTGGCGGGCAAGATTGACTATCGCAAACAGCAGATCGCCAATCTCTTCTTCTACGGCCTGTTTATTGACGCTGGCAGCATTCAGTTCAGTCTGAACTTCGCCGACTTCTTCGCGCACTTTGTCCATCACGCCGTCAATATCAGGCCAGTCAAACCCCACGCTGGCGGCTTTTTTCTGCATTTTAACGGCCAGCGTCAGAGACGGCAGGCCTGACGGAATGCCGGACAGGACGCTGTCATTGTCCTCCTGTGTCCGTTCCGCGGCCTTAATGGCTTCCCACTGCGCCGACAAATCTGCATTTCGGTCACCGTCGCCAAACACATGCGGATGGCGACGCTCCAGCTTGTCACTGATAGCGCGACAGACATCAAAAAACGTAAAATCACCCCGCTCCTCAGCAATTCGCGCATAAAACACAACCTGAAAAAGCAAATCACCCAGTTCATTACAAACGCTGTCTGCACTCTGATTAGTATGGATAGCATCCGCTACCTCATAGGCTTCTTCAATGGTGTATCGGGTAAGCGATGCCATCGACTGCCTGACGTCCCACGGGCAGCCCGTCTCAGGATCACGCAGTCGTGCCATGATGGTCAGCAAACGATGAAGTTCGTGCTCAGGATTAGTGTTGCTTACGTCTGACATCAACCACTCCTTTTAGCTGACGTAACCGTTCAATCACTTTCGCCAGTGTGTCGGCGTCCTGTACTTCCACCGAAATGGAAATCACGGCGGTTTGCCGGCGTTTGTCACTTTGCGAATTTACGCCAAGCAGTGCGACATTTTCATTTGCCAGTACCGTTGTGATATCACGCAATATGCCAGTTCGATCGGTACAGAAGATTTCCACCACCGTCTCAAAACCGACATTCAGTTCATCAGACCAGTTGACCTCTATCTGACGCTCCGGGTGCTGCTCAAGCAAGTGATGTAACTGTTCACAGCTTTCCTTGTGCACACTGACGCCCCGGCCCTGCGTGATATACCCCATAATCGGTTCGCCCGGCACGGGTTTACAGCAATTGGCCAGCTGACTCATCAGGTGGCCAACCCCCTGCACGACCACTGCGTCCTTTTTGCCAGTAGCCCCAGCCGTTTTGCGGGTTTTCACTTTCGGGCTGATTTCGGGTTCAGGCTCGGGAGCGGTTAAATGGGTGAGGTGATTAACCACCTGCATAATGCGTACATCACCAGCCCCAATTGCCGTGTACAGCTCATCCACACTGTTTACATTGAATTTGGCGCAGGCTTCACTCACATGTTTACTGTCAATGTGTGCGCGGGCAATTTCACGCTCAAGCAGTTCCTTGCCCGCTGCCATATTCTTCTCTCTGTCCTGCTTTTTAAAGAAAGAGTGAATCGTGGCGCGTGCCCGGCTGGAGTGAACATAACCCAGTCCAGGATGCATCCAGTCACGGCTCGGATTAGGATTTTTGCCGGTGAGAATGTCAACCTGATCACCACTTTGCAGCTGATAGGTAAACGGGACAATGCGGCCGTTGACCTTAGCACCAATACAACGGTGACCGACATTGCTGTGAATATAGTAGGCAAAATCCAGTGGCGTCGCGCCCGAAGGCAGGTCGATGACGTCGCCTTTGGGCGTGAAAACATAGACCCGGTCATCAAACACCTGACTGCGTAATTCCTCGACCAGATCGCCTGACTCTGCCACTTCCTCCTGCCACTGCAGGATGCGTCGCAGCCAGTTGATGCGCTCATCATAGCCAGACTGTTTGCCTGCAGAGCCTTCCTTATACTTCCAGTGAGCCGCCACACCCAGCTCAGCATCCTGGTGCATTTTCTGGGTGCGTATCTGAATTTCTACCGGCTTGCCTTCCGGCCCCAGGATCACCGTATGGATAGACTGATAACCATTCGGTTTGGGGGTTGCTATGTAGTCGTCGAACTCTTTGGGAATATGTTTATAGTTGGCGTGCACGGTGCCCAGCGCGGCATAACAATCCTGCAGCCTGTCGGCAATTATGCGTACCGCCCGGATATCAAACAGCTGCTCGAACGTCAGCCGCTTTTTCTGCATTTTCTTCCAGATGCTGTAAATGTGTTTTGGCCGGCCATACACCTCGGCACGAATATGTTCGTTATCCAGTAGCGCCTGCAACTCGGATACGGTTCGCTCGATGTACTCGGCCCGCTCTTTGCGCTTGCCATCAAGCTGCTTTGCAATTTGTTTGTAGGTCGTAGGATGCAGGTACCGAAACGCCAGATCCTCGAGCTCCCATTTCAGTTGCCCGATACCAAGCCGGTTCGCCAGCGGCGCGTACACCGAGGCACATTCCCGCGCGACCATCACCCGGGTTTCTTCGTCGGCTTTTTTCACCTTTTGTAATGCGCAGATCCGTTCGGCCATTTTAATGACCACGGCGCGGACATCTTCGACCATTGCCAGCAGCATACGGCGAATGCTGTCGATGTGCTGTTCGTCGGTCTTCTCGTTTTTGCCACCGCCCCCCAGACGACGCGAATGCAGGGCTTTGATGGCATCCATGCGTCGTACGCCGGTAATCAGCTGACTGATCTCATGCCCAAACTGATCAGCAACCTCATCTTCGCTTAGCGCATGTTCCTCACAATAAGGGAATACCAGCGCGGCCTGCAGTGTCACATCGTCCATATTGAGCTCATGCAGGATCTCAACCATCTCCTGGCCCACCAGCAGTCGCTCCGGCGCAGACGAGATACTCCTTAGTTTTTCTTTCGTCTCTGCGCCGAGCGCCAGACTATCCAGCCAGGCTTCAAATGGCGGGCGTTCAGGCTCATGTACTTTTCGTGTCGACACCATGTGCTGATTCTCGTGTTACGCAAGCGAGTCTGACGTAAACAACGCCATGACCTCAAGATGTTGTGTATAAGGAAACATTTCAACCAGTCCAATCTTCTCTATGCGGTAGCCACCGCCCGCAAGAATGGCTGCATCACGGATGAATGTGCCGGGGTTGCAAGAAACATACACGATGCAATCAACCTTGTGCTGCGCGAGCGCCTCTGCGGCGGCCTGTGCGCCCTCCCGGGATGGATCCAGCAGCACTTTATCAGATGCAAATGCCAGACAATCAGTCAGACGTTGGGGATTGGACAAGTCCGCATGCCGCCAGTCAATTGTGTCAATGCCCTGTTCCAGTGCATTCTGTTGACCCTGCTGCACCATTGCAGCCACGCCTTCCACAGCCTGCACCGTCGCTCCGGCATCAGCCAGCGCAAGACTAAAATTGCCCAGCCCGCAAAACCAGTCCGCTATTTTTTCGCCGGGCTTCACCGCCAGCCATGCAAGGGCCTGTTCTACCATCGCGCGGTTCACTGCCGCGTTCACCTGGATAAAATCATTAGGTTGCGGCTTAAGATAGCGGTTTTCGGTGACCCGACAGGTGACGGCCTCCACTTTGTGTAGCGGGGTAATATCACCGTTTTGGTTCTCCAGCAGCAGGTTAACGCCTTTATCTTTCGCCAGTTCAGCCAATGCGTGTGTCAGCGCTGTCGCCAGCGGCCGGGTCGCTTTCAGCGTTATCTGACTGACATTGTCGCCGGCCATCAGACTGATATGCCCAATGTGGCGTGCGCCACCATGAAGGTTAAGGACCTGCTTCAACGGGCTGATAAGCGCTGACAACGACGTTTCGAGTACCGGGCAGTGTTCAATGTTTACCACTTTATTGTCGCGCTTGGCTCTGAACCCAACACGCACTTTACCTTCGCGCCGGGCATCGACTGCCAATCGCGCCTTACGACGGTATGCCGGCGTCTGGCCGGTTAATGGCGTACACCAGTTAAGTTCGGACTGCGGAAGTACTGACAGCAGTTTGTGGTTTATGGCCTGCTGACGTAAGCGCAGCGCCTCGTCTGGGTCGACGTGTTGTAATTGGCAGCCACCGCATTCTGCGGCCACTGGACAAAACGCGTCACGCCGCGCACTGTTCTGCTTGTCAACACGAATCAACTTGCCATGGGCTACCTGCCTGGCAGCCTGCGTCACATCAACCTCACAGTGCTCGCCGGGCAATGCGCCTTCAACAAACATAACGGGTTTACCGCGCACCACGCCCTGCCCCTGCCAGTCCCAGTCATCAATCACAACCTGTTGCCTGACCGGTCCACTGACCACATTTTTCGCTTTGCGCTTTGTTGGCTTATAGAAACTAACCACAACTCTCTTCTTTTATAACTGGCCGGAACACGCCGATATTAGTCGGTTTCCAGGATAACCGTTGCCACCGCATAATGGGTTTCATCTGACAGCGAGACATGGCTTTTCACTATTCCCATCTCGTCACACCGTGACCGGAATGCCCCCGAGAACGTTAATTGCGGTGCGCCTGCCTGATTGTTCATCACACAAATGTGCTGCCAGCTGATACCGCACCCTATACCGGTGCCAAGCGCTTTCACCGCCGCTTCTTTAACAGCAAAGCGTTTCGCCAGATAGCGTACCGGTTCAGCATGGCTATTAAAAATAGCCAGTTCATCCGGCGTCAGCACGCGCTCAGCCAGACGCGGCGAGCGCGACAGGGTATCCTGCAAGCGCGCTATCTCAATAATGTCTGTACCCAGTCCGGCAATTGCCATCAGCGTGTCAGCAGCGCAGCCATGCGCGCCTCCTGCATCAGGGCACGCATATCGGCAACCGCTTTATGCAGTCCGTCAAAGGCTGCTCTGGCAATAATCGCATGGCCAATGTTCAGTTCAATAATCTCTGGAATGGCCGCAATGGGTTTGACATTGTGATAATGCAGTCCATGACCGGCATTGACCTTCAGCCCTGCCTTGTGGGCGTACGCTATACCTGCTTTCAGGCGTTCAAGTTCCTGCTCGCGCGCGGCGTCGGTTTTGGCCTCGGCGTACTGCCCGGTATGGATTTCAATAAACGGCGCACCGCAGGCCAGAGCCGCATCAATCTGGCGCTCTTCTGCATCGATAAACAGCGACACCGCGATCCCTTCGTCAGCCAGTTGCTCACAGGCGCGGGCAATCGTGTCCTGATTGCCTGCCACATCGAGTCCCCCCTCGGTCGTCAGCTCTTCACGCTTTTCCGGTACCAGACAACAAAATGCCGGTCTGATACGCGTGGCAATGCCCAACATTTCATCGGTGACGGCCATTTCAAGGTTCATGCGGGTAGACAGGGTGTGTGCCAGCAGTTCTACATCGCGGTCACGAATGTGACGACGGTCCTCACGCAAATGCACGGTGATCCCGTCTGCACCTGCACGCTCTGCAATATCCGCCGCGTGCACGGGATCCGGATAATGGGTGCCGCGCGCATTTCTCAGCGTGGCAATGTGATCAATATTAACGCCCAGTAAAATATCGGTCATGCAGTTTGTCCTGTAATACTCTAGGGTAGTAGTGTAACAAAAAAGTTGGAATGAGGTGGTACGTGATACCAGCAATCCGCCAGCATATGGTGAGTCTTTTACTGTCGATAGCGGCTTTTGGTGCACTGGCGTCTGATAACCTTGCGGGTCACCTCTCTGACAACCAGCGGATCACCAGTCAGGTACTCCATTATTCTCTGCAGTTTCGTGTCTACCAGCCGCCCGGGCTGACTGGCCAGCTCGCTTACCCCGTGCTGTATGTCACTGACGGACAATGGTATATCCGTGACGGTCAGTTACCGGCGCGGGCCGACGCGCTTATACAGCAAGGTGAGCTGCCCCCCTTGTTCATTGTATTTATTGACAGCCGAAACCCGGACCAGCTGACGGAAAACCGGCGCAACCAGGAATTTATGTGCAACCCGGATTATGCCCGCTTTATTGTGTCTGAGCTTATTCCTGTCATCGAGCAGACGTATCCTGTTTCTGCTGACGCCGACAACCGCGGGATTGCCGGACTATCATTCGGCGGACTCAATGCAGCCTGCGTTGGGCTGATGGCGTCCCATGTCTTTCACAAAGTAGGTATGCAGTCACCGGCCAGTGATCAACACGTCGCGCTGATAACGCAGCAGTATCAGCGCACGGCGACGGCGCCGCTGACGCTATTTCTGTCAGCCGGCACCCGCAATGACAATGTCAGCGCAATTCGTGAATTCAGGAAAGTGTTGGTCAAACAGGGACATCAAGTCACGTACCGTGAGGTTCGTGAGGGACACAACTGGAAGAACTGGGCGCCGCTGCAACGTGACATGCTGCTGGCCTTGTTTCCCCACTCACAATGAGCAAGCGTGACAGCCTGCTGACTACTGTCGCTGCTGCGGGACAAACAGTGCGCGGCTTTTTAATGGTTTGTTGCCTAACAACGGGGCCAGAATAGCGCGACTGAGCAACTTTGCTGCGCGGCGGGTATCCTCCTGCCACTGGCCGTCGGCCAGCGCAAGCAGCGTCTCACCTGCAATCCGGTGGGGTAGCGAAACATCCTGTGTTCTGACCACGCCAACTTCACTGATGTACTGATAAAACGCGCCGGGTTCAACGGCATCACCGCTTTGCCCGTCTATCGTCCAGTCGGGCATCAGCCCCATGTCGCTGAGCATGGCAAACTCAAACTCACGCAGACTGATCTCTATCGACGAGGTCGACACCAGATCTGTCAGGGTCGCATTATAGGTCTCAAAAAGCGCTTCACTCACCAGCTCAGGCGGCATGATACGGTTGGTCAGCTCATTCACGTACATCCCACAAAACAACGCGTTGCCGGTAAGCATCAGTGCCCGGCCATGGCTTTCGACCAGACTGAGGTTTTTCAGTGAGGACTTGCCCCGGCACTGCACTCTGAGTGGCTGAAAAGGCTGCAAGAGGCTCTTTTTGTCAGATTTGCTGTTTCTGACGCCTTTGGCCACCACGCTGATTTTTCCTGCCTGCCGTGTAAACAGGTCTACGAGATAACTGGTTTCACGGTAAGGCCGTCGGTGTAAAACGAATGCATCAAGCCACTGCGAGTCAGCCACCACAGGTCTCCTAGGAACGACGAAGCCGGACCACTTTCATAAATTCAAACGGGATCCCTGCCACATCCTGCTGACTGGGATAATAGGTCAGGTTCACCCTGGCCCCTGTCAGACTTTTATAATGCTGTTTACGACGGAATACAAAAGGAACGTCCGCAGACTCGATCATCAGCGTATGCTTTATCCAGTCTCCTTCCTCACGCTGAACATGTGACAGCACTTTGACATTGTCGCTCTGCGTGAGCGCCTGATGCCTTTTAAGTAAGTGCTTACTGTCCTTATTCATCTTTCTCTATCTGCTCAACGAGCAACTGAACAGTTTCGTTACCACGAAACACATTAACATCAAGGCGATAAGCAATTCTGACGCGACGAGCCTGCATATCAGGCCAGGCATTGGTGTCGATATTAAACGCAATCGCGTCCACTTCCTCACCATCGTCATGCAGCAATACCAGCTTCAGATGTTTTTCACCGACAATACGCTGCGTTACCAGCGTGAAGACGCCATCAAACAACGGTGCTTCGAACCCCTGCCCGAATGGCCCGGCACTGCGCAGGGTTCTGGCAAAAGGCAATGACAGCTCTTCCCGTCCCAGCTCACCATCAGAGTAAAGTACGGCATCGCCGTCACACAAGGCCAGATGACGCGCCGTTACGGTATTCAGGGCGTCGGTAAACTGCGCCAGCTTCGCCACAGGCAGACTGACGCCCGCGGCCATGGCGTGGCCACCAAATTTTTCAATGACCCCGGGATAACGGGTATTCACCTCATCCAGTACATCCCGTATGTGCACTCCCGGGATAGAACGGGCCGACCCTTTCAGGGTGTGATCATCCTGATGGGCGAAGGCCAGGGTCGGACGGTGATATTTCTCTTTGATTCTGCCCGCCACAATGCCAATGACGCCCTGATGAAAGTCTTCTTTATACACCACCAGCGCCGGCGGCATGTCACCATCACTTAAAGTAAGGGAATCCAACACTTTCTGGGCTTCTTCTTTCATGCCCTGCTCAATACTGCGACGTTCCTGATTCAGTGCATCCAGCTCGGCCGCCATCATTCTTGCCTGCATTGGATCGTCCTCGGTCAGACAGGCGATCCCCAGTGCCATATCATCCAGCCGCCCGGCGGCGTTTAGACGGGGACCAATGACAAAGCCAAGATCCGTTGACGTGAGGTGCGCCAGTTCACGGCCCGCTACCTCCACCAACGCTTTGATACCCGGACGGCACTGCCCGGCACGAATGCGCTGTAATCCCTGGTGCACCAGAATACGATTATTTCTGTCCAGTCTGACCACGTCTGCGACGGTACCTACCGCTACGATATCCAGCAGTGTCGCAAGGTTTGGCGGCGCGATCCCGGCCTGTTCAAACCAGCCCCGCGACTGAAGTTGCGACCGACACGCCAGCATCAGATAAAACGCAACCCCTACGCCGGCTATGTGCGGTGACGGAAACGTGCACCCGGGTTGATTCGGATTTACGATCGCATCGGCTGGCGGGAGCGTTTCACCGGGCAGGTGGTGGTCGGTCACAATGACCGTCATGCCCAGCGCCTTGGCATGGGCAACGCCATCATGGCAGGCGATGCCATTATCAACAGTAATCAGTATCTCAGCCTGGTGCTGCGCCGCAATATCTACGATTGGGGTACTCAGGCCGTAGCCAAAGTCGAACCGGTTTGGCACCAGATAATCAACATGGGGATGGCCCATCATCTTCAGCGCCAGCAGGCACACCGAGGTACTGGTCGCGCCATCGGCATCAAAATCTCCCACAATCACTACTTTTTTCCGGGCAGTGACGGCCTCTGCCAGCAGGGCACTGGCCTTTTCCATATCCTTAAGCTGATTAAAGTGCAAAAGCGACTTAAGGCCGTGTTCAAGTTCATCCATCGATTGCACATTGCGGCCGCGATAAATACGCTCCAGCACAGGGTGAAGGTCACCGCTTAACGGTGCCGACGACAGGGTTCGTCTGACAATGGGTAAGATCATCTTGGTCCGTTCGACATTGACGTAGCATGAAGAAGGCGGCAGACCTGCCGCCTGTTAAGTGAAAACGCTTAGTTCTGACTGAGTACCTGTGCAATCGCGCTGGCAGGCTGATAGCCGGGCACCAGTGAGCCATCAGGCAGGATAATGTTGGGCGTACCATTCACGCCCAGACGCTGTCCCAGTCTGTACTGTTCCGCGACGGTATTTTTACAGCTTGCCGACGGCACTGACTCGCCCGCCTTCGCCTCGGTCATGGCTTCCTGCGGATCCTCGGCACACCAGACGGAGACCATATCCTCATAGGTTTTGCTGTCCAGACCAGCGCGCGGGAAGGCCAGATAACGCACGGTAATACCAAGATCATTGAACTCTTCGATTTCCGAATGCAGCTTGCGGCAGTAGCCGCACGTGATGTCGGTAAACACGGAAATCACGTACTTTTCATCCTCGGCCGGAAACGTCACCGCGGTGTCGGCGTACTTCTGCACACCATTAATACGCATTGTTGTCAGGGTTTCTTCTGTTTCATTGCGCATGCCTGCGTCCATATTAAATACCCTGGCCTGCAGCAGGTATTTACCGTCATTACTGACATAAAACAGACCGCGGCTGGTGGATACCTGATACAGGCCCTCAACCGGCGACTCGGCAACGGCATCAACCGCAAAGCCAATGGTGGACTCAATTTTCTTTTCAATTTCTGCTGGCGACTGTGCGGCCTGGACCAGCGACGATGCCAGGAACATCCCGGCTACAAAAGCAATGGCTTTCATTCGACTTACTACCTCTAGCGTCTTTACAGCGTCCGGCTCTCATCTGAACCGAATCGCATTTATGCGTTTTATCCTATCATACCGCGCTGATGAGCACAGTGTCCGTTCATCGCGTTATCCTGCGTCCTGGCAGGGTATGGTGTTTTGTACCCAATTAGCCGCGTGGGTGATGATGCGCAATCAGCGACTGCAGTCTTTCTGTTGCAACGTGGGTGTAAATTTGCGTCGTTGACAGATCTGAATGCCCCAGCAACATCTGTACGACACGCAAATCTGCACCATGGTTCAGCAGGTGTGTGGCGAAAGCATGGCGTAGTGTATGTGGCGACAACGACTGCGTGATGCCGGCTTTTTTGGCGTAATACTTGATCCTGTGCCAGAACGTCTGGCGGGTCATTTGCTGCCCCCGCTTGCTCACAAACACCAGTTCGCTGGGCTTTTTCAGCAACGCGGGGCGAGCCTCTTTCAGATACCGCGTCAGCCACTCAATAGCATCTTCCCCGAAGGGCACCAGGCGTTCTTTGTCGCCTTTACCTGTGACCCGCACCACGCCCTGCTGCAGACTTATCTGGTCAAGCCGCAAACTGACCAGTTCGGACACCCGTAACCCGGTTGCATACAGGACCTCCAGCATACATTTGTCACGACACTCGAGCGGATCGCCGGTCTCTGGTTCAGCCAGCAACGCATCCACGTCATCTTCGCTTAACGTCGATGGCAGCGATTTGGGCACTTTTGGATTGGTCAGCACGGACACCGGGTTATCAATTCTGACCTGCCGGTCAATCAGAAAGGCGAAAAACGCGCGCAGGGCGCTTAAAAAGCGCTGCGTGCTTCTGGCCGACAATCCCTGTTCATGACGGTGCTGAAGGTAATCCGATACCGAGGTCGTCGTCGCTCTGGCAATGTCATTCAATCCCTGGTTATTACAAAACACGGCAAATTTGCTGAGGTCACTGCGGTAGCTTTTTTGTGTATGTTCTGACAGTCCCCGCTCAAGCCACAACATCTCGATAAACCCATCGATATGAGACTGGCTGGCCGCAGGGACGAACGTAAATTGTTTTTTTGCCATCAGAATCCGCGCCGGCTTTTTATCAGCTCATAGGCAGACTGAATATCCTGCGCTTTGGCTTTGGCGATTTCCATGGCCTCCTTAGGCAGCCCTTTCGATACCAGCTTATCCGGGTGGTGCTCGGCCATGCGTTTACGGTACGCCCGCTTAATGACTTTTTCATCGTCTGACGCAGAAACACCAAGGATCCGGTAAGCATCATCAAGCGTTTGTTTTTCTGTATAGGCCGCGCGCTGTCGGTGCTGCTGACCTGCCTGCCCGCGCTGCCGAAAACGCAGTTCAGCTTCATACATGGAGATAAGGTAGTCGAGATCACGGCGTCGAAACCCGAGCGGCCGCGCCACTTTTTCCAGAACATTGTATTCCTGCTGCGACAAGTCACCGTCGGCAAACGCCGCCTGAATCAGGATCTCCAGAAAGACTTGCAGAATGTCGCGGCGGCCATGGCAGGCATCGTGCAGACTTTTTAATGTATCGATGATGGGAAAGTCTCTGTCTTTGCCTTCCCTGAAGGCTTCCTGCGCCTCGCGCCGGGCCTGCGCAGACAGGCGCATATCATCCATCAGCGCCGTGGCAATCTGAATTTCCCGTTCGGTCACCTGACCGTCTGATTTTGCCAGATGTCCCAGGGCAGCAAACAGGCTGTGAAAAAAGACCGCCTGTTGCTTGAGCTTTTCCTGGTCAGAAAAAAAGCGTCCAAAACCACCTAACTGACTAAAGTCCTGACTGTATGCACGGTCGAAGAAATGCCCGACCAGCAACCCCAGAATTGCGCCGGGGATCTTAAGAAACATGAAACCAAAAATGAAACCGAGGATTTTTCCCCACATCGGCATGCCATCTCTCCTGAGGCGTTGAAGTTTGGTGTAGAAAGAATGACTTTTGACTATACCCAAACGGACCCGCCAAGAGAAGACGGAGTTTCTCTGGCTGACCGCCACCGCGGTAATAAAATGTGCAAATTGTTCGCTTAACGGTTGGTAAATGCGTCATTAATGCTTAGAATTACGCACTTATAATAAAGCGGCCATTTTTTAAGAACGCAAGGCACGCAAACCTGACCCGATAAATGGGCAGCAACCTCGTTTGTGTCACCAGGCGCGTATGGCACAACGCTGACAGCAGTTTATTAATACAGGCCACTCTTCATCGCATGAAAAAAACCTGCGCTTCATTGTTTACGTCAGTGTCGGCTGTGACCGGCTTTGCTGCGTTCCTGACTTTATCAGGAACCGGTGTTGCGCGCGCACAACAGACACCCAATGATGCATTGCCATTGTGTCAGGTTGAGCCCGTCAGTTTTTCCAGTGCACAACTTATGCCTAAGGGACATGTGAAAGTTGAGGCGGCCAGAACCGAAATTATCGAAAACCAGCTGGCGTTATTTTCCGGCCAGGTCGATATCACCTCCGATGCGGCGATTATCCGCGCACAAAAAGCACAGGTGAGCGACAATGGACGTAGTCTGGTAGCAGAAGGTGATGTTACTTATCAGGATGCCCAGCTAAAAGTAGACAGCGATGCGGTCCGGCTGAGCTCAGATGACGAACGCTTTCAGATGATCAATACGCGTTATCAGCTGACCGGCTTTACCGGCCAGGGCGCCGCCAAAGAAATTCTGCTCGACACCCGTGAGGGGGTCCGGCTTAACGATGTCAGCTTTACTACCTGCCCGGCCGGCAGCGAAGACTGGATCATCAGGGCCAGTGAAATCAGCATCGAGAAAGGTACCGTCTGGGGCCAGGCCAAGAACACCCGCTTTTATATTGCGGACGTCCCGGTATTCTATTTGCCCTATTTCGCTTTTCCCATCAGCAATCAGCGCCAGACCGGCCTGCTGTTTCCTGATGTCACCAGCTCAAGTTATACCGGTGTCGATTACACCCAGCCATTTTACTGGAACATGGCGCCAAACTACGACATGACCATTGCACCCAGAGCGATGAGTCTGCGTGGTATGCAGCTAAAAACTGAATTCCGCTACCTGACGTCATCCAGCTTTGGTCAGATTAATCTTGAGTACCTGCCCAGCGACAACGATATTGCCACGTCACCGGACCGGTATTTCTATCGGTTTACACACCAGGGCAGCCTGTCAGAAAACTGGATCCTTGGCGTCGACTTCAATGGCATCAGCGATGACAACTACATCGTCGATCTCGGCTCGGACTTTTACAACCGGTCTGACACGCACCTTTATCGCACCGTTAACCTGGACTATTTTGCCGAACAGCTTCAGTTTACCGCCCGTATCCGCGACTTTGAGGTTATTGGCAACAATCCGGACAGCTACCGGGCGCTGCCGGAGCTGTTACTGAGTTATAACAAGCCGTTGGGCGAGCTGATGGAATTCAGGATTGATTCTGAGCTGGCCTATTTCGACAATAAGAATGCCAAGGCCCCCACGGCGACGCGCTTGCATATTGCACCGACCATTGCGCTGCCCTATCAGCGGCAATGGGGTGAGTTAACTGCCGAAGCGACGTTACTGAATACCTATTATTATCAGCAAAATACCGAAGGCACACCGCTTGAAGAGGAAGTTACCCGCACGCTCGGACAGGCGCGTGTTTTCGGTGCGCTGTATTTTGAACGCGATACCACCTGGGTCAGCGACAACATGACGATGACGCTCGAACCAAAGTTTCAGTATTTGTACACCTCGTTCGAGGACCAGTCAGCGATTGGCATGTATGATTCTACGCCGCTACTGACTGATACCGAAGGGTTGTTCCGGGGCCGCGAATTTACCGGGCTTGACAGAATCAGTGACAACAACCAGATTACCCTTGGCGTGACCACCCGCTTCCTTGATGAAGCGGAACGGGAACATTTTGTACTTAGTCTGGGTCAGATATTCTACCTTGACGATGGCCGTCTGAATGCCGCTAACCGCGACGATGATGACAGGTCGGCTCTGGCTGCGGAACTTGACTGGCGATTCGACAACAGCTGGTACCTGCACTCTGAAGTACAGATCACCACGGATACCGATAAAGTTGAACGAAGCAGCATGTCGGTTGAATACCGCCTGGATGCCAAACGACTGATTCAGTTAACGCACCGTTACGTCAGAGAACTGTCAGGGGAAACCATTGGACAGGTTGGTCTGTCGGCCAGCTGGCCAATTAACGCCAACTGGCAGTGGGTTGGCCGGGCTTACAGGGATATTGAGCGTAGCCGAACAATAGAAACGTACTTTGGGATTGAATACGAATCCTGTTGCTGGGCAATCAGACTGGTTGCACAGCGACACCTGAACAACCGCTATGACGCCACGGGTTTACAATCGCTGAACGCGTACGACTCTGGGATATCATTGCAGTTCCTGTTCAAAGGCATGGGTAGCCGCGGTCGAACCCGGAGCATGCTGGAAGATGGCATGTTTGGCTACCGCCAGCCATATAGTTTAAATTAGTCGCCTGCGTACCGTCGCGGGTAACAACACGAATTAACCAACAAAAAGAGTGATTATGAAGTTCATTATTCAGGCTATGTTGTTGGGAGCGTTAATCGCGTTCTCAAGTGTCGCACAGGAAGTCCGCCTGGACCGCGTAGCAGTTATTGTTAATCAGGGCGTAATTCTGGAAAGTGAAATTCAGGAGCTGATCCAGGAAGTCAAACAAAAAGCCCTGGACGAAGGGCAGGATCTGCCATCCGATCGCGCATTGCGCACTCAGGCGATCGAGCGCTTAATTGCGAAGAGTCTGCAAATGCAGATGGCCGAGCGCATGGGGATCCGTATCAGTGACCCGCAACTGGAACAGACCATTTCAGGGCTTGCCGAAAGCCAGGGTGCGACCATGGATGACCTACGCCGTCAGTTGCAGTTAGATGGCATTGCCTATGAGGATTATCGCGAAAACGTGCGCGAAGAAATGATCATTGGCCAGGTTCGTCGCGCAAACGTACGTCGCCGTATTTATATTACCGAACAGGAAGTCAACACGCTGGTTGATCTGATTGAACAGCAGGGTGCAGAGCAGGCTGAATACCGCCTGGGCCATATTCTTATCGGTTTCCCACCGGAGCCAACTGACGCCGACATTGCCGATGCGCGCGCGCGTGCAGACCGTGTTCTGGAGTTACTGAACACGGGCTCAGATTTTGCCAAGATTGCGATCGCTTCGTCGTCGGGCAGTGAAGCACTCGAAGGCGGTGACATGGGCTGGCTGAACATCAATGCCATGCCAACCCTGTTTGCCGAGGCAGTACAGGACAAAGCCAAAGGCGAACTGATTGGCCCAATCCGCAGTGGTGCCGGTTTTCATATTCTGAAAATTCAGGATACCCGGGGTATTGAAAAAGTGACGGTGGAAGAAGTGAATGCCCGCCACATTCTGATCCCGCCCTCCATTATTCTGAGCGAGGACAAAGCCCGCTCCATGCTGGAAAAATTCCGCGAACAGGTGCTTGCTGGCGAAGCTGACTTTGCCGAGCTGGCCAAGGAGTACTCTGAAGATCCGGGGTCTGCCCTGAAGGGCGGCGTACTTGGCTGGTCCGATCCCGAACGCTACGTGCCTGCGTTCAAGGATGCACTGGCAAAGCTCGAGCCGGGTGAATACAGTCAGCCTGTCCGCTCCGTACATGGCTGGCACCTGATTCAGCTGCTGGACCGCCGTATTGACGACGCCACAGATAAACTGAAAAAAGACAAAGCCTATCAGCTTATTTTTAACAGAAAATTCAGTGAAGAAGCAGAAACCTGGCTGCGTGAAATGCGCGACTCTGCCTACATTGAAGTGTTAGACAGCTAAGCAGATCACGCATGGACACACCATTAAAGATTGCTGTAACCCCGGGAGAGCCGGCCGGTATCGGGCCGGATCTGCTGGTGATGATGGTGCAGGAGCGCTGGCAGGCACAGCTTGTGGCGTTTGCCGACGGCGCGATGCTGCAAGCCAGGGCGGAGCAACTGGGACTGCCGCTGACATTAACGCCGTTTGACGCATCAGAAACCCGCTTACCCGAACCTGGTGAGCTTTTTATCCGTCAGATTGACATGGCCGTACCTGCCACACCGGGCGAACTGAACAGTGAGAACGGTCATTACGTTGTGGAAACCTTGCGCCAGGCCTGTGAAGCCAATATGGAACAGGGCTTTGACGCAGTTGTGACCGGTCCGGTTCATAAGGGGATCATCAACAAGGCTGGCGTTTCTTTCAGTGGCCACACCGAGTTTTTCGCGCATCAGTCCAACACCATGGATGTTGTCATGCTGTTGTCTACTGAGGGGCTGAACGTGGCGCTGGCGACCACCCATATTCCGCTCGAATATGTATCCCGGGCGATTACCCGCGAGCGACTGCACAAGGTCATTCACATCATCAACACCGATTTGAAGCTGAAGTTTGGTATTCGTAACCCGCATATCTTTGTGTGCGGACTGAACCCGCACGCGGGCGAAGACGGGCACATCGGCACCGAAGAAATCCGGGTGATAACGCCGGCACTGGATGAATTAAGAGAAGAAGGCCTGCGCATTACCGGCCCATTACCTGCGGACACTATTTTCCAGCCCAAATACCTGATTGACGCCGATGTCGTGCTGGCCATGTACCATGATCAGGGACTACCCGTTTTAAAGTATAAAGGGTTTGGGGCGTCAGTGAATATTACTCTGGGTCTGCCGTTTATCCGTACTTCTGTTGACCACGGCACCGCCCTTGACCTGGCGGGGACCGGCGATGTGGATCCCGGAAGTTTCAGAAAAGCATTGGAAAAAGCCATCGAGCTTGCACATCATCAACAATGAGCAAAACACATTTAGGGCATACAGCCCGCAAGCGTTTCGGACAAAACTTCCTGCACGATGATTACATCATCGGGAAAATTGTCAGTGCGATTAACCCAAAGCCGGGGGAAAACCTGGTAGAAATCGGTCCGGGCCTGGGTGCCCTGACCGATCCGGTCTGTGAAGAAACCGACAAACTGACGGTCATCGAACTCGACAGGGATCTGGCCAAACGACTGCGCCATCATCCGTTTCACGGCGACAAACTCAACGTGATTGAGCAGGATGCGCTGACTCTGGATTTTGCTTCACTGGCGACCTCCCTGCCCGGCAATGCCAAACTCAGGGTATTTGGTAATCTGCCCTACAATATTTCCACACCGTTGATGTTTCACCTTTTTGATTATGCTGATGTCATTCAGGATATGCATTTCATGCTGCAAAAAGAGGTGGTAAACCGACTCGCGGCGGGCCCGGGCTCTAAAAATTACGGCAGGCTGTCAGTCATGGCCCAGTATTACTGTCAGGTTATGCCGGTGCTGAATGTGCCGCCGGGTGCCTTCAAGCCACCACCGAAAGTGGACTCAGCCGTGGTCAGACTGGTGCCCCATCAGACACCGCCGGTGGATGTACACTCCGTCACCATGCTGGAACGTATTTGTGCACAGGCCTTTAATCAGCGCAGAAAGACCATCAGAAATGCCCTCAAAGACAGCCTGAGTGAGGATGCGATCCGAGCCTGCGGTATTGACCCGGGTGCCCGCGCCGAAGCGCTCTCGCTTAACGATTTTGCCACGCTGGCAAACTGTGCCAGCGCTCAGGAGCAGACCGGAGACAGGGCGTGAGCGCCGAAGACATTGTTATTGATGTCGAAACCCGGCATCTGCCTGACCACCTGACCGAAAAGCCCAATCAGTATGCCTTCGCTTATCAGGTCACCATCAGCAACCGCGGCACCGTCCCGGTTCAGCTGCTTTCCCGCTACTGGCTGATTACCGATGCCGATGGCAAGAAAACAGAAGTTCAGGGTGACGGCGTGGTCGGCAAACAGCCGGTTATCGCTGCAGGTGACAGTTACCAGTATACCAGCGGCGCTGTACTGGACACGCCACTGGGTATCATGCAAGGCTACTACGAGATGACCGACGAACACGGCGACACCTTTCGTGCTCCTATTGCACCATTCCGGCTCGCCGTACCTTCAATGATTAACTGATAGGAAGCGCATGCCGTCACAGTCTCTGATCATCGGCGATATTCAGGGCTGCTATAAAGGCTTAAAGCAGTTACTGAAAAAGGCGAAATTCAACCCAGACACTGACCGATTGTTTGCAGTGGGTGACCTGGTTGCCCGCGGCGAGGATTCGCTATCAACCCTGCAGTATCTGTCTGATCTTGGCGACGCCTTCACCTGCGTGCTTGGTAATCACGACTTACATTTACTGGCAATTGCCTGCGGTCTGCGGCAGCCCAAAAGCAGTGACCGGCTGGACGCGCTGTTAAAACACGCCGAGCGTGACAGGCTGATCACCTGGTTACGTCACTTTCCCCTGGCCAGGCAAATTACTCCCACACTGACCATGGTACATGCCGGGCTGTATCCGGGATGGTCGACCCAAACCCTGCTGCGCTGCTCTGCCGAGGTGGAAGCACAGTTACGCAGCGATGGCTGGGCAGATATGCTGACCACCATGTATGGCAATGAACCCAGTCACTGGGATGATACACTGGAGGGCACGGACAGGCTGCGTTTTATCATTAACGCCTGTACTCGTATGCGCTTTATTACCGGGGACAACGGGCTGGAATTTACCAATAAAAACTCCCCTGCCAGCGCGCCCACCGGACTGACCCCCTGGTTTAACGTACCGAACCCACAACTAAACGAAGACGAGGCCATTGTGTTTGGTCACTGGGCTGCGCTGGAAGGCAATACCAGCAACGCGCGATTTATTGCACTGGATACCGGTTATGTGTGGGGCAACCGCATGACGGCGCTGCGAATAGAGGATAATGCTCGCATACAGATTACGGCATGATCCGATGTCCTTCACCGGTACAGGATATTCCTGTACAAGATCGTTTTTTTTGCCGACACTTAAGGTATTAATAATTCTGACGATACTATACTTTGACGATGTAAGAACGTCGCCAGAGTATTAGCCGGCTAATATTCACCTTGCTACCAGATAGCGCTATATTTTACCTGCCCCGGCGGGTACTATTAGGTTGAAAAGAACAAGAATGCATCAGGAGTTCCGATGAAAGTTACAATAGCGATGCGGGTTATTGGAGGCTTTGTTGCGATCAGCTTGCTGCTGATCTTCATCAGCGCCGTTTCCCTGTATAACCTGAACTCCGTTGGCAATGCCACCGAAGAAGTCAATACCGTCGCGCTTCCCACGCTGACTGAAAGTAGTGGCCTGAAGGCCAGCTTCCTCAATATGGGCAGGCTGACGTTTGAAGCGTACATTGAGGAGTCGCTCAACGGACTGGAAGAGAAGTACACCAGCTATTCACAAAGCCGCGAAACCTTCGACGCCCAGTACTCACGGCTGGCCTCAGCGGTAGCCAATGACCCGGAACTCAAAAAATCCCTATCCAGCGTTAAGTCCTCCTATGATGATTATGTCGGCAATGTTGAAAACATGTACGACAATCTGCGTTCATTCATGAGCCTGAGAAACGGCATTGATGAAAAGCTCGGTGAAGCCGAGGATAACGCAGACGACGCATCAACCTATATTCTCGATTTTTCTGATACTGATGCAGTAAGACGTAATCCGAAGTTGCAGGAAGCCGCCCAGATCGGCAGTCAGCTTGAAACCTCGCTGTTGTCATTACTCACGGTATCGTATGAGTATGTCAAAACTCAGACACTGGTTCGGTCAGATACCATCGGCAACGAGGTACAGCTGGTTGTGGACAAAGTCTCCGGCCTGCTGTCAGACATGATGGCCGCTGCTGATGGCCAGGATTCTACCGGCATGCTTGGTGACATCAATGATATGGTCAGCAATGCGCTTAATGCCATTACCGCGTCAAACGGCGTAGTTCAGCTACATAAAGACCGCCTTGCCAATCGCAATGCGGCCGAAGCTGCGCTGAATGCATCAGATAAAAATATCACCGAAGCAACAGCGGAACTTGAGCGTCTGCTGTCACTGGCCGATGCCAAAGCCGCAGAGATTGATGAGCAGGTTAAGTCAAAAGTTACCAGCAGCACCGTGTTCGTTGTAATTGTTGTTGTGATTTCCGTTGCAATTGCCGGGTTTATCGGCTTTGTGACGGTACGGGCAATAACCCGTCCGCTTTACCGTGTTAATGAGCTGCTGAATATCGCCTCCTCCGGTGATCTGACACATTCACTGGATGATTCGGCACAGGATGAATTTGGTCAGCTGGCGCGCAACTGTAATAAGCTGATTGGCAACCTCAAAGAGCTGATTGCCGGCATTAACGCGCGTGCAGACCAGCTGGCGGCAGCGTCTGAGGAAACCTCAACCGTTACCACGCAGGCAACACACAGCATTCAGAACCAGAAATCACAAATTGCCCAGGTAGCCACAGCAACCACAGAGATGCATTCTACCTCTCAGTTGGTAATGCAGAACGCTGAAGATACCCTTAGCCAGATTCGCCACGCAGATAAAGAAGCAGAAAACGTGCGCAGTATCTCACTGGAGAACAAACGCACCATTGAAACGCTGGCGCGCGATGTGGAGGATGCCGCTGAGGTCATCAACAAGCTGCATCAGGACAGCGCCAGCATTGGCGGTATTCTGGACGTTATCCGTGGTGTTGCTGACCAGACTAACCTGCTGGCACTGAATGCGGCTATTGAGGCTGCACGTGCAGGCGAACAGGGTCGCGGCTTCGCCGTTGTTGCCGATGAGGTGCGTACGCTGGCCAGCCGCACGCAGGAATCGACGCAGGAAATTAATGCGATGATTGCTGTGCTGCAGGAAGGTGCTGAACGTGCCGTTGCCGTAATGAATCAGGGCAAGGAGCAGACCGCACTGTGTGTTGAACAGACAGACAAAGCCACCAAGGCACTGGATATTATTTCCGATGCCGTGCACAAGGCCCATGACGTCAGTTCGCAAATCGAACAGTCAGCCCGCGAGCAGAATACCGTTTCTCAGGAAATCAGTGAGAAGCTGGAAACCATTGTGGGTATTGCTGAAGAAACCACGTCCAGCGCGCAACAGACCTCAGAGTCGAGCAACGAGGTGGCCCGCCTGGCTGACGAACTACAGCAATCAATTCGCCAGTTTAAAGTGTAAAATCACGCCAACAATCGTAAAAAAGCCACCATTTCGGTGGCTTTTTTGTTTGTTTTGACCCGTCCTAAATAAAGTTGACACTTTCCAGCTTCTTTTTGGAGAGTGTAATGAATACAAGTACTAAACGAACTCAGCGGGATTATTCACTGGCCTTTAAACTGGCGGTTGTCGACC
>NZ_JBFNPK010000014.1:0-100109 GCF_040812025.1 Alteromonas nitratireducens | reverse complement strand
CGACTATTACAACAACGAACGTATTAAGCTGAAACTAAAAGGCCTGAGTCCGATACAATATCGAAATCAGGCCTTGGTCGCCGCTTAGAAATGAGTCCAACTTTATGGGGTCACTTCAAATCACCGCCTTTTTTTACTCGTACCGGTAGCTGATACTCAGAGATACCCGCCGGTCGGTATACTCAGGGCCAAACAGGCTGCCTATCGCCAGGTCGCCACGTTTATCCAGGTAGGAAAAATCCAGATCAGCAACCAGATAACGTCCGATTTCACGGCGAAGACCTATCTTCGAATTCCAGTTCTGACTTGAACCACTTTGCAGGTCAGTCGAGCGCTGTTCTATGTCGGCATAGTCAACCTTGGCGGTAAGCTGCGTATAGCTGCCCAGTGAATAGGCCAGTGACACACCGCCAGAATAGGTACGTATGAGCCGGTCATCGTCAATGAAGTTGTCTTCCGAATAACGCCCGGATATGCCAAGCGTCACCCGTGAAAAACTGTAACCCAGCTCACCATTACCTGACTTTCTGACAATGATGTTGTCATCAAACTCAATGTTCTGGGTTGTCAGTTGAACCAGACGCTCACTGGAGCCTGGCTGATAACCCAGACTGGCGGGCTGGAAACATTCCGCCAGGGCAGAGGAGTCTACCGGACAAACAAAAACGCCAAGATTCTCAGGATTAGCCAGTAGTCGGGACGTATTCGTCACGTCCTCACTGTAGCGAAAGGATGAGCGAAAATGTTTGGTGTTGTAGTTGAAAGACGCCTGCGCGGTTTCACCAAAAAAACGGCGACTGTACTTTGCTGCCACGTCACTGCGGCTGCTCAGCGCCCACGCCATATCAACCCCCACAAAGTCTATGTTATCATCTTCAGCAACGCTGGAATCAGTCTGGTTGGCGGTAACCGCGATATACCGGTTTTCGCCCTGGCGGTACGTCAGACCGATACCATAGCTGTTGAATTCACGCACCCGGCTTGCCGTGTCAGTGCGTTGCGAAAGTTGGTTTGCTTCATGGGCTGCGTTAACACGCACCCCCCAGTTGCGTAACACCATGTAATCTACAGCAGCATCACCGCTGCGGCTGATGAAGTCACTCTGAAATGAAACAAATCCATTACGCTTGGTTACCACATAGTCGCCATTCACGTTCCAGATTAAGCGCGATGCCCGCTCACCGTTACGTAATGAACCGCTGGCCAGGTAGGTATCGTTATCGAGCCCCTGGTTGTTGGTGAACACGGCGCGTTCCGTTTGAACATCAGAATAAGACAGGGTACCGGTACCGCGCACATAATTGCCATTATTCAGTTGTAAACTTGCCGAGTAACGGTTGGATCGCGCTTTTACTAAATTCTGTGAGTTTGTCAGTACGTCAGTAACCAGAAAGTTAGCGGCGTTTGCATTCTGATAGGTCAGTGCTCCGTTAGCCTGAAACAATAACAGGTTGTCCAGCGGGGTCCAGCGAACATCGTAATTGTATTCACCGTAATTGTCGGTCTGCCCCACATCTTCGCGATCCCGGTCAAGATGATTCAGGCTGCCTTGCCAAAGCCCGTTCAGCGTTCGGGATTCGTAAGTGGCGGTGACTTCCGGCTCTATTGAGAGCGTTGTCAGGGAGCGCTTTTGCTGCTCCGCAGGCTTTAGTTCCTGAAAAATAGTCTTTGCACTGACCCTGGCTCGCACGTCCAGACCTGCTGCCTGAACGGATACGGGGACCAGTAAGGCTGATGCAATGGCACAGGCCAGCACATGTCGGGATATTCTGCTGTGGGACGGCAATGCGTTAGTCATTGCGCTCAGCGTAATAATAGCCATAGTAACCTGTTCCCTCAGAGTCGACATGCACCGACTTGTTCACCACAAAGCCAATTGCCATGTCTGGATTCAAGCCTTCTACCGAGTGTCTGATATCTGAAATTTTCGTTTTGCCTTCTTCTACCACGATCACCGCCTGTCCGGCGAAGCTGGCAAGAATGGCTGACTCGTTAATCCCAATCATTGGCGGTGTATCAAAAATCACTACGCGGTCAGGATAACGGTTGGCGAACTCGTCCACGGTGTCATGCATCTTCTGACTGGCAAGTAATTCAGTAGACAGATGGTGTGACTTACCCGCGGGTATGATTTTCAGCTTATCAATATTGGTGGGGTAGAGTACCTCGGAAATGTCTTTCACATCGCCGGTTAAGTATTCCATTAGCCCTTTTCGGCGCTCAAGCCCCAATGTAGCAAGCACATTGGGTTTCAGCACATCAGCATCTACCAGCAGCACCGTTTTATCCTGTTCAGAGGCGATACTCAGTGCCAGGTTAGTCGCCGTGAAGGTTTTCCCCTCAGACGGGCGGCTGCTGGATACCATGATGATGTTCGGATTTTTCAGCGTTTTTGACAGCTTGCCAAACGCGTTTGTCAGCAGCTTTCGCTTAATTTCACGGTACTCTTCATTAATCGCTTTTCGGTCACCCGAGAGCGACACCAGCCCTTTTCCTGACAGGCTGTCCAAATCAATATTAAACGGCTTTAAATTGGGTGAGCCACCGTCTGTTTCGTTGGTAACAGGCAATGCTGGCGCCGGCGCAGGTTCTGATGAAGGTGCAGGTGCCGCTTGTGACGCTTCCGCCTGCTGCTGTTCAGCCAGCTTTTGCTTTTCGCGTGCTTCCTTTTGTTTTTGTAAGGCCTGCTCTATCGTATTGCGGGTCATAGAACGCTCCTTACTTTATCAACAATATCCACGTTCAGAATTTCTGCCGTCATCAGTACGCCATACATTAAAACAATGGTGCCGGATGACACTAAAAACACAATCAGTCTCAGGCGGGCTGCTTTGTCCAGCGCCTCTTTGTTCAAATGACTCACCGTACCCCAGATTGGCAGGTTGGTAATCTGTAACAACTGTTTTGGTCTGACAATCACCGGACTCAGCTGGCTAATCAGGAAGGCCAGACCAATGCCCGCACCGAAGCCGACGAACAACACACCCGTATAGAATAGCAGGCGATTAGGGCCTGACGGACGCAGTGGCAACATTGGCGGCTCGATAATACGGAACTGCAGGTCTTCTGACGATACATCCGCGCGACGGGAAATGTCGGCCGCTTCGCGTCGTGACAACAGTTCTTCGTATTTATCCTTGGTAATTTCATAATCACGGTTGAGGGCAGAAGACTCCGCCTCAATTTGCGGGATGAGGTCTACCTTAGACTCCAGTTCAGCGCGCTTAGTGACCAGGTCCTGCTCTTTTACTTTGAGCGAGGCAATCTGGGATTCAAGCCGGCTGACTTCCAGCTTCAGTTCACGATTCAGTTCACTCAACGGTTGCGACGATGAGTCGACGTCTGCATTCATGAACGCGTCGATTTCTTTTTTACGCGCCTCTTCCAGGCTTTCAAGCAAGGCAGTGGTTTCAATGACATCAGGGTGTTTGTCAGTGAAACGTAAACGCAGTCTGTCCAGCTCTTCCTCAAGTGCACGAATACGATCATCATAGCGGGTTCTCAGCGCAGGTTCTTCTTCGCTGGTCACGCCAAAGCTGTCGGCTGACTTGTTACCGGATAACTGTGCTTTCAGAGAATCCGCCTGCTGTCGTGTCTGCTTAATTTCAAGCCGGGTTCCGGCAAGGTCTTCATCTATCTTTTGGAGCTGGTTGTAGAAGGAACCGGCCAGTGGCAATACGTCATTATACTGGCGCTTAAAGTTAGCCAGCCGCTGCTCGGCTTCCGACAGCCGGTTTTCGTATTCGGCAATTTGCTCGTTCAGAAAGCGCTCGGCAGTATCGGTATCGCGACGGTTATTCCCCAGCGTACCTTCAACCAACAGGTCGAGGGTTTCCTGTACCACTTTTTGCGCGGTAGTCGGACTGGGATGCGAGTAGGTGATATTGAAAATGTTGCTGCGGGTGGTGCCGGATAACTGAATCTCTTTCGTCAGCTCGGTAACAAGCTCATCGAACTCTGCGCTGGTGTTTGCCTGGAGGTCCAGATCGCTTTCCCTGGCAATGGTCTCGACATTAGAACGACTAAGCAGCGTTCTTGTCATCATTTCAATTTCTTGTTTGGGATCGTTCTGAATAGCAAGCCCCTTCAAAAGGGGCTGGAGTACAGACTGCGTATCCACATAAACCCTGGCTTCGGATGAATATTGATCCGGCAGGATGGCGACCAGGCCAAACCCAACAGGACAAATCAGCCAGGAACAAATCATTACATATCGCTTCTTTATCCAGATCCCTTTGACATAGTCAAGCGCCTGGGTGAGCGTTTGCTGTAAATCCTGCATGTAATCAGACTTCCATTTACTGCTTTATTAGAACCAGGCTTCTGGGATGATAACGATATCGCCCGGTAACATGTCGACGTTTTCGGTAATGTCACCGTCTCTGATAAGGTCGTCGATGTTAATTTCGTAGGTTTTTTCCTGCCCGTTCACAACACGTACCAGCTTTGCGTTATTGCCGTCTGCAAACTCTGTCAGGCCGCCAACCGCAATCATCAGATCAAGCAGGGTCATGTTTTCCGTGTAGTTCACGGCACTCGGATTGGTCGCCTCACCAATCACGCGGACCTGTTCGCTTAACGGACCTGAAAAGTTGTTTACACTCACCGTTACGCGCGGGTTGTTGATGTATGTTGAAAGCTGCTCTTCAATTTCGCGTGCAAGCATGGTGGGCGTTTTACCTGAAACATCAATGTCTTCAACCAGTGAGGTGGTGACCTTGCCATCAGGACGAACAATAAACTGACCGGATACTTCCGGGTTTCGCCATACGAAAATGGTAAGCGTGTCGCCAGGACCGATGAGGTACTGATAGTTGTCGACGTTGGTGGTGAGCGAAGGGCGTGTTTTAGATTGCGGGAGCGAGTTCGATGAACTGCAACCTGTCACCAAAACAACGGCGATCGCCAGGAGTGTCTGCAGAGGGCGTTTCAAGCTGTCCATGTTTAAATCCTTCACTCTGTAAGAGCTGGTTTTTGTTGTATGACGATTTTCTATGCCACTATAATGCCATCGTAAACAGTAGTCTATGACTAAAATAATCTATATGATAGACACGGTTATCAAGCTGCAGGGAGAGAGGCGTGGCAGTACACAAGAAAAATCAGAGTAAACGCTCAAACATATTAGTGGTTACAGAGGCGTTACTGATTGCCTACGTCGGATACCTATCCCACTTCATTCTTATCCATCTGGGGTTCAGCGAACCCGTATCCATCGAAAAACTGGTCGTCAACCTGGGGTTGCTGACCCTGTGTATTCTGGTGTGCTCATTGTCTGTTGGTCTGTATGAGGCCAAATTACGCGAAACCTTCAGGGGTATCATCCGGCGCATTTTTGTGAGTGTCGGGTTAAGTTACTTCCTGGTTGAGGTGATAAGCCGTGCTCTGTTTGATGATCTGGTCATGGACCCGTATTTCCTGCCTGTTTCGGTCAGCGCAATTATCGTTACCCTGGTGGTTTTCCGTTACTTCACTCACCGTCTTGGTCTGCTTGGTCTGGGTAAAGTGCGGATTGTAGTACTGGGTGCCGGTGAACGCGCCTCAATTATTGAGAAGCGAATGCGCCGGGATGTTGACCGCATCGGTTTTGAACTGCTGGGCTTTATTCCTGTTCCGGGTGATAACCGCGAAGAAGGGATCCACAAAGAAAAGATTATTCATGTCAAAGTGGATGAAAACCTGCAGCAGTTCCTGAATGACAATGATATCGAAGAGATTGTGATTGCCTGTGACCAGCGCCGCGGTACACTGCCGGTAGACGTGCTGTTTGAAAGCCGTTTGCGTGGTATCGAAGTCACCGATCTGCTGGACTTTATGGAGCGTGAAACCGGGCAGATTGTGGTTAACCTGATGTACCCGAGCTGGGTTATCTATTCCAATGGTTTCCAGAGCAATAACTACCTGCGTGATGCGCTGGATTACAGCCTGAATGCCCTGCTGGCATTCTTTATCTTTTTCTTTGTCTGGCCGATTATGCTGTTTACTGCGGTGATCATCTGGCTTGATGACGGCCGGCGTACCAAAACGTCTGTTTTTTACAAGCAGGAGCGGGTGGGGTTAAACGGTAAACTGTTTAAGATCATCAAGTTTCGCAGCATGCGTCCCGATGCAGAGAAAGATGGCGCGAAATGGGCGACAAAAAATGATGATCGCGTCACCCGTATCGGCCACTTTATTCGTAAATACCGCATTGATGAACTGCCACAGTTACTGAATGTTTTCAAAGGTGAGATGGCCTTCATCGGCCCGCGTCCAGAACGGCCGGAGTTTGTCGAAAAGCTGGTGCGCGAGGTACCATACTACAATCAGCGACATAATGTTAAGCCAGGTCTTGCTGGCTGGGCGCAGCTAAATTATCCCTACGGCGCGAGTGTCGAAGATTCGATGGAGAAGCTCAAGTTTGACCTTTACTACGTTAAGCACCAAAGTCTGCTGCTAGACATTCTTATTCTGATTCGAACGGTTGAAGTGGTGTTGTTTGGGAAAGGAAGATAACGCAACAAACCTGAAAAAAGCCGGTTTAGGAAACTAAACCGGCTTTTTTGTCAGCCTGATGTCAGGCAAAGCTTCTTAAACCACGCTTCGTCGAAAGGACGGTCGATTGAGAACCGGCCCAGTTCCATGTGATTGTCTGCAATATTCACATTAATCTTGGAACCAAAACTAAACGCCGATCGGTAGCCCAGACGTTTGGCAGTAAGCAACACCATCTCGTTGTAGGTATGGGCACTGCCCACCGGATAGGAGAGGGTGTTTATTTCAGTATTCAGCTCAGAGTCCAGAATATGCTTTGAATGAGACAACTCAAATTCCAGCTCTTTCATCGACAGAAATGAGAGGATACGGTGTGAATGAGAGTGAGCGCCGATACTCATGCCGCCGTCAAGCAGAGCGCGCAAGTGCTCCCATGTCATAAACAGGTTCTGTTTGGACGACAATGAGGGAACCTGGCCGCCGCTGGTTTCTTTTAATGCTGTTAATAATGCATCAAAGTCGGTTGAGTGGCGTTTCACCCTGCTCAGCACACTCTTTATGACGTCTGGTGTGATCTTTTCAGGAATGGTTATCGGGACGTCAAACCCGGGTAAATCGAGTGTACGGCCTTTCAGGTGTTTCACATACCAGGCAATCTCGTCCCACCAGGGTAACTGCGCTGAGCCAATCAGACTGGTGGTAATGAAAAAGGCGGCACTTAACCCCAGCTCCTGTAACACCGGGAAGGCATTGTCAAAGTTGTCGCGATAGCCATCGTCAAACGTGATTAGCGCATACCGTTTATCCGGCGCTTTGCCTGACTCAATGAGCGTATGCAAAGCAGGAATATCAATCACCTCAAAGTTAGCGTTGATAAATGTCAGATACTGACGCAGGTCATCTTTGTTGCAGGAAAATACGCAGGGATCGAAGTCGGTTGACTGACTGTCACCAATGCGATGAAAGTTAAAGCAATATAGCCCGTTCGGGCGCAGTGACCACAGTACATCCGTTAAACCCGCCTCGCACAGCAGGCGTTTGGTCAGTGACAGTACTTTCACTCTTCTGTCACCTTATACTCAGGGCGACTGATAAAGTAATCACGATACTGACCCGGATCGCCACTTTTTCCATCTACCGCTGCTTTGATAATGTTATACATCTCGCGGGAGTTCACATAATGGAGCTTGTACTTCTCACCGTCGTTGTAGGCACTTTCAAGATAACTGAACATATCGTCTGCAGGCTGACCGAGCAGCACGTCCATATCGCGCTCCTGCGTTCCATGGGTGTGTACTTTGATAAACTTCCATTCTGGCCGGCCTTTCACATGCACATTGGCTTTCACCCAAAGGTCAACGCGATCCCGGGTGGGTTCCATTCCCTTACGAATGTCTGCATTTTCAATCTGTGGGAATATGCCTTTCTTGAGCTTTTTCCAGTTCAGCATTAACGGACCATTGACCAGCATCAGATCACCCCATTCAGGCTGGCCCACTTCCACATCAACACCGGTGTTGTGTGATTTAGGGTTTGGATCGTCCTTGGCATAATAAATACTGTTTATTTTGTCCGGCTGCGTAGGGTGTGGCGCCGACGGAAACGTGAAATCGGCATAGCAGCCGGTTTCTTTCAGTACCAGTAACTCATCGTTAATGCCACAGTTGTTTCCTGTCGGGTCGGAATTATCCAGTGCCCAGTTGCCATGAATAAAGCCATACATCAGTTCGCCGGTGTCGGGATTGCGACCCAGCGCGCCATGGTCATCATGCAGGGTTTTCATAAAGCCGTTGATCAATCGCGTCAGATTTTCACGGGTATCATCATGGTGATGCAGGTGAACTTCTATTTCGCCGAATCCGTCGCGACACAGCCTGGCCAGCTTGTTTAAATGCTCGAAACGGTATTCTTCTTCGGGAAAGAAAAAGGTGTGCTGTGGATGAAAACCGTCGGCATCTTTGTGTTTAGACGCCATAGCCGGGTAGTCTTTCATCCAGCGGTCAACGCGCTGTCGCTCAACCTCAAGACTGTTGGGCTTGCCCCATTGAGGTTCATAGTGATCGACAAAAGAAAAGATAATGTGGACAGGCCCCGCAATGTCTTCCTCTTTTTTCATGCACTGGCGAACATAATTCGGCAACCAGCCGGCCATGTTCTTTTTCTTGAGAACGGCAATAAACGCCAGGGTTAATACAGCGATTGCGACAACAATCAGCATGAAGAAAATCATCGTTGAGTCCTTTGCCATGCGCCACTTATATCAGCGCGTAAAAATCGGATAAATCCACGCAGCAGTGCCCAGTTCATCGCCACAAAAAACGCTGGGATGGCGACGATATTGGACACAGTCTTACCGCGCTTTTTCTGCTTAATGCCCCAGTAGGCCATGAGATAAAACAGAACCTGTGCAGCCATTGTCAGCGAGTAAAAAGGATGCGGTAAAAGTAACAGGTTTGCAATGACAGCCAGAATAAGGAGATGCGGAGCAAACCATCGAAGTACCTTATGGCTGATGTAAGCAATGCATCGCCAGCCTATGAGCGGGTTCAGCGCCCACAGGTTGGCCAGAAACGCCTGATAATTACCGGCGCCAATACGAATACGACGCCCTTCCTCTGACTGCAGGTTGGGCGCGATCTCTTCTGTCGCCTTAGCCTCGGCATCGTAAATCACCCGGTATCCGGCCCTGGCAATATTCATGGCAACCTGAAAGTCATCAACCACAGTGTTGGTGGGTAACGGCGTGTAAGCGGCCTTGCGGAACGCATAATTAGCGCCGTTTGCACCCAGCAAGGCATCCAGATAGCTTTCTTTTTGCTTTAAAAACCGTTCATAGCGCCAGTAGACGCCGTCTTTGTTTGTCGTATTACCGGCTTCAATCAGGTTGAGCTCACCGCATACGGCACCAACCTGTTGATCTGAAAAATGGCGCACCAGCTTGCGAATGACGTCGGGGGCAAATTCCGTATTGGCATCAGACATAACCACAATATCGGTCTCTACCCGGCTAATCAGGTCGTTGATAACGCTGGTTTTTCCACGATTTTCGGTGAATATTACCGGTTGAATAATACCGTTGGCATGGCGGTTAAGTATTGCGGGGGTGGCGTCTTTGCTTCCATCAGAGCCAATCAGTACCGTTAGCAGAGAGGAAGGATAATCCAGCGTTTCGAGGTTTTTAATCCTCGCCTCAATGCAGTCTTCTTCATTATATGCGGCAATGACAATAGTGACCGGTGGTAGTGCGTCATCACTCACATCGTCGGTCTGGTTTGCCGGTGGGCGGGCGACCGCCATCAACAGTAACGGATAGCCAAAGTAGCTGTAGATAATCAACAGGGCTGAACACCAGAAAAGAAATTCAATCACGCTTGGCTTTCCTGTTTTTTCACCAGCGGCTTAGCAGGAATGCCAAGCATTGTGGCGTTATCCGGTGCATCTTTGGTGACTACCGCATTGGCGCCAATTTTAACGTTGTTGCCTATTTTTACGGGGCCGATTATTTTGGCGCCGGCGCCAACAAATACATTGTTTCCGAGGACCGGAGACTGACCTTTCTCGTCACCGATGACAACACCGCTTTCCAGCGTAATATTGTTACCGCCGCGGACCTTACTATTAATAACAATGCCAACCGGATGCATGATGACAAACCCGCTGCCGAATTGTGCTCCGTACCCGATAACGCAGCTGTTCAGCAGTTTATTGAGATACTGCAGGGCATAGCACAATGGAATCAGACGGTATCTGGCGCACCAGCGAACCATCCGATAAATGACATTGGCAGACGTGCCGTCAGACAACATCAGGCGAAGCGTTCCTACGGATGCGCCGTCCTCTTCAAATATTTCTCGTTTACGCGCAAAATCCTGCTTAATCATGATGCGTTCTCAATCAGGGTCATCAATTGTTCGGCATTATGACGCCATTGTCGTTCCTGTTCGATGTAACGGCGGGCATTGGCGCCTACGGTGTCCAGCGCAGCGCGTTCACTTGCCAGAGAAAGCGTTTTCTCGATACAGGCTTTTCGGTCCCCGGCAGGGAACAGCCAACTGGTTTCTCCGTCTTTGACCACTTCTGCTACCGGCGAAAAGTCAGGCGCTACCATGCCCTTTGCCATGGCCATAAACTCAAACAGCTTCATGGGTGAGCCATAGTCGTTTGAGTCTGGCAAAATGCCATAATCCATGGCACCAATATAATCTGCAATAAGATGATGCGGTACGCGGCCCGGCAGGAGTACCTGATCCTGAATGTCATGAGTTTCCACCAGTGCTTTAATAGGCTCAAAACACACGCCATCACCCACCAGTAACAGCACCAGGTTTGGGTGCGCCTTCAGCCGGGAAGCGACCTCCTCAACAAACCAGTCAATACCGTGCCAGTGAACAAATGCGCCGACATAACCCAGCACCAGTTTGTCATCAATATTAAGTTGCTTCCTAAGCGCCTGTCGGCGGGAATCGTCAGGCTGAAACGCATCGAGGTCTGCACCATTGGGCGACACGACGCACGGTGCGATGGTGCCGTACCCTTTTTCTGCTGTTGTTTTAAACTGAGTTGAAATGAAGACCAATCCGGTTGCGTTCTGAAAAATCCATCGTTCGAAGCGTCTGGCCAGCCCTTTAAAAAATAACGGTCGGACCCGGTGTACTAAACAGGAATCGTTGATTTCCAGAACCACAGGAATATTGTGTCGCTTAGCCCACCATACCGTACTGAACAAAAACAACGAATACCGCTCATAAATGGCCTGTGCATTATGCTGTCGAACGGCTTTCCGGACGCGAAAAACAGAAATCAGATTAAACAGTATTTCGATTAATTCAAAAACGAACTCCGGCACATATTTTGTAGCATCTGCCAGCTTAGCAGCAGCGCTTGGCTTTGCCTTTTTGTCGGCAGAGGGCGCCGGTGTTGCGCCTGGTGAGGGTGTTTTTGCCGGTGCTGCCTGTTCTTCAGCTTCGGGCTCAGCCCCCGGAAGTGACAAAATAGAAACGGTGTGACCGAGCTGGCGAAGTCCTTTTGTCACCCCTCTGATATGCACGCCTTCTGCGCCTTTTCCGCGCGTTCTGTGGTGAAACAGGATATTCATTTTGTCGATTCCATTGCTTTTAAAGAAAAATTCATCGCTTTTAATTGAGGAATTAAGCGCTCCATCACGTCAAGACACAACGAGGCATCGTCATGGAACAATAACACCTGACCTGGCTTTAAGCCGCTGTTCACTACCCGTCGCGTGATGCTGTCCGGATCGGTATCGGTATAGTCCATTGAGTCCGTTGTCCAGTGGATACAGCGAACCTTTCTGGCTTTCAGCCTTATCAGCAGGCTCAGTGGCCAGCGCCCCCGCGGTACACGAAATAAATTACTGCTAACACCGGTATGGGTTGCTATCGCCTTGCTGGCCTTGTCAATTTCTGCAAACTGCGCCGCTTTGGGCAGCGTGTCGAAGTTTGGGTGCGAGTACGAGTGATTACCGATAGTGTGCCCGTCATCAATGATCCGTTTGGTCAGTTCAGGGTAGCGGTCCACTTTCGTTCCAATGACGAAAAACGTTGCTTTCACACCCTGTTGTTGAAACAGATCCAGTAACTTGTCAGTGATGCCAGGAGAGGGGCCGTCATCAAACGTAAGGTAAAGCGCGCGATCACCCGGGTGCCCGGTAAACTCAAGCAGTGTGGTGCCCAGAATGGCGTTTCGGACGGTATTGATTAATTTACGGAGCATGCTGGTTATTTATCATTCTAGTTATTCATCGCGCACAGTAAGTAAGACGACGCGGTTTATTGCTGTCGAAAGTGTTGCCTAAAGCGACAGCAGTTGCAATAGCTGCTCCCGGTTTCTTGACCAGGTGAAGCGTTGCGCATGCGTCTTAATGGTGTCGCTGTTCCAGGTGGTTTGCAGCAGTTCAGCTAACCCCTGGGTCACTGCCTCATCGCTACGAGGGTCAATCAGTACACCGCAATCGCCCGGAAGTACTTCCGGGATGCCGCCGACACGGGTAGCGAGCACCGGTGTGCCGCAGGCCATGGCCTCCAGTACCACATTCGGTACGCCTTCATTATAGCTCGGCAGAGCCAGTGCTGTGGCATGCTGAATCCACGCGGGTAATGCAGCATGATTAACCTGCCCAAGCAGCGTTACACGACCGTTCAGCGACGGGGTCGCGGCGCACCAGGCTTCTATTTCCGCTTTCATCGGCCCGTTACCCGCATACACCAGATGCAGGTCTGGCTGAGCATCAGCCAGTGCGGCAAATCCGCGTAATAATTCCATCACACCTTTGTCGTGTTTCAGGTTGCCGACATACAGCACATAGCGTTCGTCGAGAGGTGACGCCGCAGGCGAGGAAAACAGATCATGATTCACGCCGTTGTAAATGGTATGAATTTTATTTTCCTGTATGCCCAGACTCACCATTGCGGACTTCAGCGCCTTCGATACTGAGAGAATACCGCGTGCACTGCGAGACATGCTAACAATCTGACGTGCACGGGCAGGGACGGTGCCATGCATATTGATATCGCTGCCATGTACTTTGAAATAAAATGGCGTGTTTAACCAGTGAGCGATTTTGTTTGCCGCCACCGCATCAGGATATGCCCAGCTGGCCAGTATCTTGTCGGGATTGATATGCTCAAGCCACGTTCCGGCAAACAGGCGCAACGACCACCACATCAACAGGCCGTAAAAGCGGCGTCCGAATTTAGGAATATACAATTGCGGCACAATACGGATGTTGTCCTGCAGGGGAATATCATGACGGTGCTTCCACCAAACAGGTAGCGGAACCGGAATGAGAAAGTATAGCGCGTAGTCTTCTTCCAGCTGCGAGAACTGCTGACGGTTAAATGTCGCTCTGTTGGGTTCCCACGGCAGGGGATAGAGATTGGTGACTATCAGTAATGCCGGTTTATCAGACTTCACAAATGGTAACCCTGTGTTTGCCACTGCTGGTCAGCGGAATCTCGTCAACAAAGTCGAGATGCACTGTCAGTTCACCCTGGGCATATTTGTCTATTTCTTTTCGAATACGCTCGATATCGCTTTGCAGCAGCCCGTCCGGGCATACCAGTTTAACTGTGACCGACGACAGCTCGGTTTGTCTGACCTGAAAACGCTGAACAGATTTAAACTCTTTGAACATATGCGGGAACAATTCTCCCGGAATCAGTCTGCCACTGGGGGTTTTAATTACGTCCAGCTTTCTGCCATCCACACTGTTCATTACTGGCAGCGGGTTGCCACACGAGCATGGTGTGTCAGAAAGGGTGGCGCGATCGCCATTAAGATAGCGGATTAATGGCATGCCGTAGTTATGTAAGTCGGTAATGACAAGATCGCCTGATTCGCCGGTGACTGATGCACCTGCTGCATTGACGGTCTCGACGACCAGATGATCGACATTAACGTGTAACTGACGCTGCGCGCGACACTCGGCAGCGATAAGCATAAATTCACGACAGCCAAAGGTGTTGTGCACCGGACATCCAAAGGCTGCTTCAATCACTTCGCGCTGATAATCATGCAGTGGCTCAGCGCCGGTTAATATTACATTGGGTGAATGAACCCGAAGTCCCTCAGACTGAATAAACCTTGCCAGTCCATACAGCGGGTTCACATAGCTTACGATAGCTTTAGGACGGTAAGTGTTAATTCGTCGCACATAGTCGGGCATATTGTCCTGCGTCATTCTGAAGGAGTTCAGCATGGTGCGGTTATAAAACCCGTGATAAAGCGCGTCTTTCAGTGTTTTTATTCGTGAAGGCTGACCAAGGTCGGCCCCCCACAAAAACAGGGTGCGGGTTCCTAAACCTGCGCCAAGCCAGCCATATCCGCGCCACATCACAGCTTCCCGACGTGTATTGCTTTCCAGATCCAGTTCAAAGTGAAACGGCTGACCAGTAGAGCCGCCGGTGCTTTTTTTTATGTTGTGCGGATGGAGATCAGATACCAGTTCATCATAATGTTGCCTGACCAGGTCTTTGGTAAGCAGAGGCAGACGGGAAAAATCATCCATGGACCGGATGTCCTCTGCAGACTGCACACCTGCATCAGCCCATACTCTGGGGTAAAAACGCGTGTGCTTGTAAGCGTGATGAAGTAAAGACTGTGTCTTTTGCCACTGAAGCGCGAGAATATCATCAGCAGACCACGTCAGGTGCTGCTCGTATTCATCTACCAGTGCCCCAAGCCCTTTTCCTTTTACCGCATCAAGTGCGGGTAACAGTATTGAGCGAAAAATCGCTGGGTACAGTGACATGAGGTGATGTTTCCTTACGTTTCTGGCTTAGTCTGATAATAAGCCCGTTTTTACCCATTATATCCATGAAACTCAGGCCGAAAACAACGTTTTGTTTTGCCTTTTTACCCTGCCTGTATTGGCACAGGAACGCTCACGGGCTACTATTGCCCGATAATCAGGGTGATTGAGCCAACAATCGTATTACAGGAGCAGAAATTCATGAATAAAGGGATGGTCTCAATCATTGTGCCGGTTTATAACGGCGCACAGTACATACGGAAGACTGTTGCTACCCTGATATCGCAAACATACCCTTCATTTGAAGTGCTGCTCATCAATGACGGTTCGTCCGATGACAGTGCTGCGGTCCTCGACCAGCTTGCGCACGCGCATCCCGAAATTCGTGTATTTCATAAAGAAAATGGTGGTGTTGCCAACGCCAGGAATTTCGGCCTGGAACAGGCAAGTGGCGAGTTTATCGCGTTCTGTGATCAGGACGACCTGTGGTATGACACTAAACTGGAAAAGCAGGTGCCATTGTTTGCTAACCCAGATGTTGGGTTAGTGTATTGTGGCGCGGAAGCGCGCTATGAGCTGTATAACAAAACCAGCAAGCCCGGCTTTACCAATAAAAAAAGAGGCCACGTTTTTGCTGACATGGTGATGCAAAACATGCTGACATGCTGCACGGCTGTGGTCAGGAAATCGTCGGTTGAACAGGTGGGTGGTTTTGATGACGACAGAGCGCTGATGGGCGTTGACGACTGGCATTTGTGGATAAAGCTGTCTGCCTGTTTTGAGGTCGACTTTGTTCCTGAGCATCTTGCTATACATGTCTTTCATGGCGACAACTATTCATTGAATGATAAGAAAATGCATGATGCGGAATTAGTGTGTCTCGACAAAATCATCGCACTTAACTTACCCGGTGCACAAAACGTAGACTGGGATTCTGTTAAACATGATCTTCATCTTAAGTATGCGGTTTCGTATGTGTTTAGTTCTGACTTTGACTTAGCGAAACAGGCATTTTTCGACGCACATCGTGCAAAACCTGATTGGTCGTGCTTTCTGAACGGCTGGTTATACACAGTAGTCCCGTCGCCGTTGCTCAGGGCGTTACAAAATGCCAAACGTCGTGTTTCAAACTAAATAAAAACCAGGTGAGAGAATGAACGATAGTTCCCTGAAATCAAGGGTAATGCACTCTCTAAAATGGGTGGCGCTTGGCAAAATCGCGACTCAGGCAATTCGATGGATCACAACGTTCTGGGTAATAAGAATGCTGTTGCCGGAGGATTATGCGCTGGTAGCAATGTCGGATGTGGTGTCTGGATTTCTAACCCTGTTCACAGGGGCTATGTTTACTGCAAGTATCATTAAGGACCGCGAGTTAACAACGGCGAAACTGCAGCAAGTATTTGGTTTGATTATCCTTTTTCATGCTTTTCTGTTTGTTTTGCAAATAGTGACCGCGGTGCCGATGGGCCTGTATTACGACGAGCCCAAGGTAACAAACATTCTGTACGTTAACTCCGTCATTCTGCTAATCAATATATTTGCCATCATTCCGGGCTCGTTGCTCAATAAAGACATGGAATTTAAAAAAGAGTCCATGATCACAGCCACCTCCAATATCGTTGCCTCTATATCTACCTTGATCATGGCGTACAATGATTTTGGCTTTTGGGCAATTATTATTGGCGAAATCATCAACTATTCGATTCGTACTGTATTTTTGTTGTTTATCAAACCGGTTTTTTTACTTCCACAGTTTCGCTTTCAGGAAATTGGCAGCCATATTCGGTTTGGCGGTATGTTATCCGTTCATGTAGCGCTGTTTTACATTCTGCTGCATTTGGATGTGTTTATTGCGGGGCGGGTGCTATCTTTGACTGAGGTGGGGTTTTATGCTGTTGCAACACAAATAGCCCTGATGCCTCAGCGTAAACTATTGCCGTTACTTAAGCAGGTGGCGTTTCCGGCTTTTTCTACCATCCAGGACGACAAGAAAAGTGTGTCTTTTTATATCCTCAAGTCGCAGCGGATTTGCTTTTCTTTGACCATCCCTATTTTTTGGGGGTTAGCAAGTGTCGTTGACACGGTCATTCCGGTTATTTTGGGAGATAAGTGGAATAATGCAATTCTGCCAGCCATTATCATCCTTTCTATCATGCCGCTACGGTTTAGTGACGAGTTGTTTAACCCTGCTCTCAAGAGTCAGGATGCTGTATCACACATGATAGTGAACGTGCTTATCGCAACGTGCTTACTCGTAGGCGGGTTGATACTGATGATCGACAGAGGCGCGGTGGGCCTTTCGCTGGCGTGGGCGCTGTCATTTCCCATCGCTTATTTATTCATACTGGCCAGAAACTGCAAAAAGGTGGGAGTTTCTATCGGAGAGCTGCTGGTTAACTTTCTGAAATCAGCAGGGTGCGGTGTCATAATGTCCGGTGCGGTGTATGCAACCAAAATGGTGCTTACGGAACAGTCTGTTTTAAATCTGCTGATATACATTGGGGTAGGGGCTGTGGCGTACACACTTACTGCAGCCGTGATAAACCGCGCTGGGCTTGCTGAATTGAGAGCCCTGATAAGGCGTTAACGGCAAAGCGATTACTCAGAGGACGTTATGAACATCGACGGCGCACTTCAGGGAAAAGATAACAACCTCAATTTAATCAGGATGATAGCGGCTAGCGCCGTTTTGTTCAGTCATTCCTATGCGTTGGTATCAGGCCTGCGAGATTTAGAGCCTTTGAAGCAGGTCATTGGTCTCGCAGCCGGGCATATCGCGGTCGATATTTTTTTCGTTGTTAGTGGTTTTTTAGTCACACGGAGTCTGGTATTCCGAAAAGATCTTGTTGAGTTCTGCGTTTCCCGTTTTCTGCGGATATATCCTGCATTGTGGGTGGCTGTTTTCTTATGTGTGCTGATGGGGCTTGCTGTCACCGAACTTTCAGTCGCTTCGTATTTAGCCGACAGTGCTACGCTGCAATTCTTGTTCTATAACTCAACGATTATTCTCACAGATTATCAGGAACTAGGTGGCGTCTTCGCTAATCAGCCCTTTGATAACAGCGTGAATGGCTCACTATGGACCCTTCCCTGGGAATTACGGATGTATGCCGTACTGTTCTTTCTTGGTATTGCTGGTCTCGTGCTCAGGTTGCGGGGGAAGGGGTTTGAGATATTCGTCAAAGGGGCTGTTGTCATCATAGCGTTTATCGCGATGTGCGGGCATTTCTACTTGAAGTTCATCACAGGAGAAGACTCTGGTTTCTATTGGAAATTATCGCGTTTTCTATTTCTGTTCTTTTATGGCGGCGCCTTTTTCGTCTTTGCCCGCTTTATTCCTCTGAAGGGCTGGTTGTTTGTCTGCGGTGTGTTATTGCTTATTGCTTTTGTTAAAACGCAATTTTATGTTTTTTACACACTTGTGCTTCCTTACCTCATTTTCTACCTTGCTTTTTATAAGTCAGAATTTGCATTGCGCTACAATAAGCTGGGTGATTATAGCTATGGTATGTATATCTATGCATGGCCTGTGCAGCAGTTACTGGTGTATTTGTGGCCTGATGTAGGTATTTACCAACACATGATGTTTTCATTTTTTGTTTCTTTGGTTTTCGCTTACTTTTCTTGGATTCTTGTCGAGTCTCCATCAATTGCACTGAAAAAAAGCGTATTCAGAAGACTGGAACGAATGAAGCTCCAACGGTCGTAGAGAAAAGGATAGTTATGAAGTTTTTTTTGTATGGTGCCTTTGACCGGCACAATTATGGAGACCTGTTGTTTCCAATGGTGATGGAGCGGCTGATTAAAGGCGTGTATCCCACAACGGAGGTGTTCACCTGCGGACTGGTTGAAAGTAATCTGACTGATGTTGGCGCGCTCGAAACAATCAGTGCGAAAAGCATGATGGCAGAAATGGATGAAAATTCAGTTCTTATGCTTGCGGGAGGCGACGTCATTGGGTGCGATTGGGTGTCGGCCTACAGCTACTTGTTATCTGAATCTATGAGCCGGGTAGTCGAAAGTTATATTGCCCGCTTTTTTCCTTCATTAACGCGCGCATTTATCTGTTCGCGGATGGGATTGAAATCGCCATTTCCTTTCACAGTACCGAAGTCGCTGTTACCAGCTGGGTCTTCAGTAGTGTATAACTCCGCTGGCGCAACCAGCCTGTCGAGTCTCTCCGATGCTGAATTACAGCAAGTTGGCGAGGCACTGAAAGACGCAGATTTTCTGTCGGTAAGAGATGAGTTCTCCAAATCATTAACGGTGAAGGCAACTTCGCCGGAAACGCAGGTTATGCTGGCGCCCGATTCTGTGTGTATGCTTTCGACCGTCTATGATGATACAGCCATCGATGAGCGTGTTAGTGATAGCGTGAAGCAATTAGTGGATCGCCTTAATCATGGCAAAGGGTATTATATTTTTCAGGTGTCAGGGCCACGGGCGGTAAAAAACCAGCAAGCATTCGCTAAAGCGCTGGACAGCTTGTTCGAAAGAACGGGAGTCCCTGTCGTGTTCCTGGCAATTGGAAATGCCGCAGGGCATGAGGACTCCGTTGGCATCGCGAGCGTCAAAGCACTGCTTTCGGAAAAAACAGAATGCGCGGTATATGATGAAGGTAATGTTTACGACACCATATATCTTCTTAAACATGCGGCATGTTATATGGGAACCAGCCTGCATGGTGTTATTACATCGATTGCGTATAACACGCCTCGCGTAGGTATTTTGACAGTCAGAAAGCAAATTAACTACATGAATGCATGGGATCTTGAGGGTATGCCCAGAGATGTCGCTCCTGCAAATATCCCTGATGCAGTGGAAAAAGCAGTGTCATTCAGTGAAGAACAGTTAATGGCTGTGAGAAATCAGTGTGTATCTGTTTATCAGGAGCACTTCTCTATCATGGCGGACAAGCTGGGTTTAGGAGCCCCGGACTTTTCATTATTCAACCGGTCCTAGTCAGAGCATGTCAGACGGTGAGGGAATTTCCTCACCGTGATCTACAGCCCCACCTTCAGCGCCATATAAACAGCGATAATGATACACCATGCCATCCCCAGGCTTTTCAGAATGTTCTTCTTTTGGAAGACATACGCGAGTTCTGGACGAACTCTGATAATTCTGACCAGGCTTGCCGTCTGCATACCCATAAAAATGAACATGGTTAATGTGAACTGCCGGCTCAGGAAAAAAGCGGTGACCATAAAACCGACCATCGAATAAAACAGCACCTTATTAACCAGCATTTCCTCGTTATAAAGTAGCTGGGTTTTCTCATCCGGGGCCTTCCAGTTGCTGTGCTTTTTGATCATGTCATAACCGGCCAGCATATTCAGAATGAGTGCAGTGCCCCATAAGGAGTAACCGGGGATCCCAAGTTCTCCGGCAACATGTATATAAGAGTTGTGGGCAACCTTACCGTGTTCTTCCATAAAGTTACCCATGCCAACGCCAAATACAGGATTATGTAATAGCATCAATACGCCGTCGTACCACGCATCCAGGCGCCCATGCGCTGAAGAATCATCGGATGACAGGCCACCAAAAGAGGCCATCAGAGTTGCTACCACCGGTGCAAGCGCAGCACCGGTGATAATCAGCTTGGCGCCAGCTTTTTTGATAAAGTAGTAAGCGGCAATAACCGCGAGAGCGCCCAAAAGGGTTCCCCTGCTTCCGGTCATATATATACCGTAACCAATCGCTATGAGCGTTGTTAGCATCAGTAACTTCATTACACCACCGCCTTTTACCATCAAATAAACGGTAAAGGGGATGCACATGACGATAAACATACCGAGATCATTCGGGTCACTGAAAAAGCCCAGATAACTGATACGCATTTCTTCTCTGCCAACGGTAATACTGTCGCCCAGTCCATAGCCTCTGATTCCGTCGAATGACGCTTGCTGTATATGGCCGTTGTAAACCATCATCCAGGCAGCAGCGAGACACACTAACATAAGTAGCTTTTGTCGCTTGATTGAGGTTACCAGCGACGTGTAGAGAAAAAATGGAATAATTGATGAGGTGATCAGGCGCTCAGACTGCTCGATACCACCCATTCCCCAGCCGTTAAGAAAACCGGATACAATAATGAATGGCGTAAGCCCTATCAGCATAAGATGCTGTGGTTGCAGTTTTATCGGGCGCAGCGTCAGTAACGTCAGCACAAAAGACGTAATCGCGAATACCTTGATAAAAACATATTCTGCCGTCTCTGGCGAAAACTCGTGGGGACGTATCAATACCGATATGGTGTAAAGAAACAGAAAGAAAAATGCCAGACCAGCCTGAGACTGAGATGGCGATGAGAGTGCCCGGGGCTGCGTTCCAATCTGTTGTTGCATTGCCGTCTATCCACAACGAACTGCATGAAATGTGCAGTAAATATTTTCCAATCACACAAAGTCTACCTGATCTCCCCAACCAAAAGTACCTTTCATCGCGTTAATGCAATTGTAATCCTGTTTTCAGGTATGGTTTACTGGTAGGCAGGCACATTGATATAAGGATATAGCGATGGCTTCCGGAAAAACGAACACTGCGGTTTTTTCTTTTTGCAATACGCCAAGTGGACAATTCTCCTGGTGGGATGAGTTTCCTGACCTGATAGAAAAAAAACTGACAGGTACTACAGACTTTTTTCAGTTCTATAAAAGCTTCACGCCCGCGTCGTCAAAATCACCCGAGCATCAGCGCATGGTTGATTTTACCAGCCTGACCTGGCTTTTCTCGCTCTGGAAATTGTCACGCAAGTACGACAGGGTCATATTTCATACACATTCTTATTACGGAAATATCCCGCTGTATTTGCTGACAATATTCAGGCCTGGCAGACGATGGATAAAAACAGAGCACCGACTTGGCCATGCCCCGGTATCATCCTGGAAGCGTTGGATACGTCGGTTATTACGAACGGTCAATGCCGGGCCAACAGTGATTATTGGCGTCTCCGATGCAGTGACTGCCAGAAATAGGGCATTGCATGGAGAGGTTGTAACAACTATTCATAATGGCATCAGTGATGTTTCTACGCCTTACCGTCGAAAGCCCCGCACGCCTGAAAAAGCGCTTTATGTCGGACGCTTAACACCTGAAAAAGGTATCGATAATCTGGTGAATGCTTTTTCCTTGCTTGCCAAAGATAACGATTATAACGCCTTAACGCTCACCGTTGTCGGCACGGGGCCGTCTTTTGAACCTCTGCAGAAATTCATTCTGGAAAACGGATTGTCAGAGCGGATCAGGCTGGTCGGCTATCAGGAAGATCCGTCTCCGTATTACAAGGATGCCGACTTCCTCATTGTTCCTACGCAGATCCTGGAGGCATGCCCCCTGGTAACGCTGGAAGCGCGTCGGTTTGGGTTGCCAGCGCTGTATGCTAATCGGGGGGGCATGCGGGAAACGGCCGGTAAAGGTGCAACGCCTTTAACAGGCCTGTCACCTCAGGCACTGTGCGAATCAATAAAAGCGTTTGCTGATAACCCGAAGGCATATATTACCAATATTGAAAAAACGCGGCTCGGCTTATCGTACTTTTCTATAGAGAGAATGGCGGATGAATATGTTGCACTGTATGAGCACGTTTTCTCAGGAAGGTACAAGGCGCTGTTTGACCAACCTTTTAAATTACAAAGCCAGGCCGAACGAGAATGCTAAGCATCAGCAAGGGGCCGTTTCAGGCCCTGCAGTCGTGCTTTTATGTGGCGTAAACTCGCGAACGTTTTTGCAACGAAAGACAGCGGTAGGGTGATACTGACCATGGGGACCCGGCTTGCGCCAAAACGTGATTTATAGGAATGGTTTTCAGCGCCCATCATAAAGTCATAATACTGGCAGTTTGTGTTCTCTATCGCCCAACAATGTAAAAGTAAACCGGGAGAGAAGTGCGTCGAGGTGTCGGGGTCCCATCCGGACTGATAAAAATAGAGGGTATTGTCCCGTTCAAAATAGTAATGAATGCAGATAATTTCATCTTCAATCGCCAGCACGGCTAATCTGGTCACATCGTTTTTTTTTATAAGGTTTTGATGAAACGAGAGAAACTGGTTACCTGAGAAAGCGCCAGTCTGCGAACGCTGGTGCCAGCGTTTGTTATGAAGCCGGGCCAGTTGACTAAATGCCTGCTTTTTTTTGTCGCGATGAACCCAGTAAAACTGATGTACTGTTTTTTTAAGTTTATTTTCCGCACGCTTTACCTGACTGCGCAGGTTTTTTGTCATCAGTGAGCGTGTCCAGTTCGTCTTGTCGATAATATAGCGGGTCGCGTGTCGGGTCGTGCATGGCAGAGATGATAACGCTGCCGTCACCATCGATGTGCTTAGCAGTGCACGTCCGCGAAATTCGCCCGCGGCCTGTGTAAGAAATAGTGCGATATCCTTGTGGAGCGCGCTGGCGTAGTCAGGGTTTACGATAACGTCCTGGTATTCTGATGCTATCTCAGCCACTTCAGGCTCACCTTGTCCAAGCAGAAAGCAGACAGAAGGAAGTAGCGCCGATGAAGAGGGCTGCACATAAAGCGGCACAATCGCAACGACTTCGTCGTTGCAGACTGCATAATTTACTTTCAGTATCCAGTGAGGTTGCCAGTAATGTTTAATCCAGGTATCTACCCATAAGGGAGAATTAAACAGGGGATCACACGCAGCTCTCTTCAGCAGTTGTTCCCAGCCGGGATACAAATCGGGTAAGCTATCAACACTGCTTATCTGTTGCCACATAACCTCGGGCATCCGACGAGTATCTGTAGTTAATTCAGAGAGAGAACTCAAACTTTCCAACAACCTTTCTCATTTTTTTCTGCTTCTCGCCTTTTCTCTGGCATTCCTTGCCGGTCATGTCAGATCCCTTTCGCGGAGTAATAATTCTGCGATTGCGCGATGGGATTCTTTACCGGATCCCAGACCGGCTTGATCATGGTTTTTAGTTTCGCAAATACGCGGGTGATCAGGTTAGATGTGGAAATAGGCAAATGTAACCAGCGGCAAAACAGGAAAATTTTGCGGCGGAAAACCCAGTGGTACATGGCCTGTTCCGCGTAAAATTTATAACCCCAACGCTCTTCAAACAAACGGGAGGAGGCCCAGGTCAGCTTTTTGCCCCAGCGAAAATTAAAAAACGCCATGTCATCAAATTCCATTCGCGTGCCCAGATTGTCAAAAATAACAACGGATTTGGGCTGAGTAAGAATTTTTCGATCCATGCGCTTAATCTGAATGCCAATGTCGATATGCTCACGAATCACCATTTGAGGTAGCTCAATGGTTTTCAGAACCTCAGTGTCAAATAACACGCCATGAAGTTCGAACATTTCTGACGGCGCAACCTCATTCGGAATGTCTTCTGGTAACGCTCTGCGATAGTGTTTATCCTCAATCAGATAATCTTCACCTTCCACATTGATGATGCGAATTTCATTGGTATACAAATGATTGCGCAGCTCTGCACCGTCATCGACGCCTTCTTTTTCGAGCGTTAACGGGTTAACAATTGCTGCATGTTCCTGCTTGGCGGTTTCCAGTAGCGGCTCCAGCCATCCTTCGGTTACGTTTGAGTCATTATCCAGTAACATCGTATACGGCGTTGTTATCGAATCCCTTACGTTGCGTAACGCCTCCATTGGAATAATTTTTCCGTATTCAAGTACCTCAGCATTAGGAAGATCTGCCAGTTTAGCAACAATCGCCTTTTTGAGCGCTTTTGGGTAATCGAGGTCAAGTACCTTCAGGTAGAAAGGCTGGCGAGTGACTTTGTACAGATTTTCGATGCACTCGATAATGCCTGAATAACGGTCACGTGGCGTTATCACTACTGTCACTTGTGCGTTTGCGAGGTTCATGTCCATAACGATGCCCTAACTATGGGAATAAATCCGGTGAAAAATGTTCAGATAACGTTCAATCATATTATCAGTGGAAAACTGTGATGCAACGCGCTGGTAGGCATTTTTTGCCATAGTCCGGCGAAGGTCTTCATCCTCTATCAGGCGGGCCAGTGCACCGGCGAGCTGTTCGGCATGGCCAGGCAGTACCAGCAAACCAGTTTTTTCATGTTCAATAATGTCAGGAATGCCGCCCACACGGGTCGCTACTGTCGCAAGCTCATTGGCACCGGCTTCAATGAATACTAGTCCAAAGGCTTCTTCATGAGAGGGGAGAACAAACAAATCGCAGGCAGTCAGCCATCGCCCGACGTTGGTTATTTGCCCAAGAAGCTGTACCTGGTTATCCATGCCAAGTGCTGAGATATGTTGCTGTACACTTTTCTCTTCCTCGACAGTCCCGCTGCCTGCGATGTGGAGCATAGTGCGGGAGCGCAATGCGTCCGGCAATGCTGCAAGGGCGCTGATTGTATCTTTATGGCCTTTGATTTCTCCCAAATGACCCACGCTAAGCAAATGAAACTGTTGCTCATCAAGACCAAGTTGCTGTTTTGCAACCTGCTTCTTTTCGGGGTTAGGCGGGGTCGTGACGCGCGTACCTCCATGCACCACAAAACGTTGTGATGCCGGTATTTTCAGCTTTTCATCAAGCAAGGTTGCACGCTCTGTACTTACCGCCACACAGGCGTTGCTGCACCAGCGGATGATACTGTTGGAAAGCGAAGGCTGGTATTTTGAGATGTCGGAACGATGGAATGTCGATACCATCGGAATGCCACAAAGTTTTGCGGCGACACCTGCGTATAATTGGCTGCATTCACAGTGCGCGTGAATAAGTTCAATGTTTTGTGCGCGAATGAACCTGCATAAGCGCCATACTGTGGCGATTTTGAGCGAATGCCGCGGGATAACTGATATACCGTCAATATTGACCCACGGGGCTGGAGGCTCAAAGCAGACCGGGAATACCGTGTGACCTCGTTCACGCAGCCCTGCTACCGTATCGGCAAACCGTGTTGTTCTGCCGCCTTTTCCGAGGCTTTGTACTATCTCCATTATCCTTGGCATTGTCAGATCTCCTTTTCCGATGGTGTCCATTATGACAAGTTTGCCGGTGCCATTCGCAGTGTCCGCGCATCCTGCATACTGACAAACGGTATCATACCGGTTGTGTCTGAAACTGCAGTCGGATCAACATACAACCGGCCTGCTGTCAGCATATTCTCCAGCCGGCTCGGAATACCCAGTTTGTTAACCCGGAACAAAACGGTATCGTCTTCCACACTCTCCAGCCAGTGTATGTTGTCTTTTTCATCTGAATTGGTGGTAAACATGCCAGCGTCGAGCCGGCGGTCAATGGTTCTGTGAGCATGCACGCCATCGTTTTTGTATTCATCTACATGATAGTGCTGAATGCGGACTGCGCCCTGCAGGACATAGAAACCGGAGGCAACGCCAACATGCGCATGGGGGGGAATAGCGCCCCCTTTATTAAACCGCATCAGGTCCAGTGACACCTGATTGACTGCAGAGCAGCGCAGTAACAGACGTGAAAAAAATATCTCTTTGGGAGAATGAAAAGATGGCGTGTGCTGTATTAACCGTTTTTTGCCAGAAAAAGTTTGTCGAGGATTAAATCCGGCGGCATGAACCAGAGCGTCATAGGGCGTGTTGCCGAAAAATGTCTCAATTACTCTGCGGGCACTTTCCGCATCCAGATTCTGATTAAGATCGATGAGCATTCTGCTGGTCACATCGTGCGGCTTAACCACAGGTAACGATGCCAGGGAAAGGACTGCGTGTTTGAACGAGTTTTTCATAGTTTGCCCCGGGCAAAAAAGAAATGAAAAGTGGCGTCGTAAACGTCAGACAAGCTCTATATGCATAGCATACACAGTCTTCTGTGGTATTTGCATAATTTTTTGATTGATAAGATGATAGGCAAATAACAATGCTAAGAAGTAAGAAACGTCGTGTCAGAAAGCAGCGCTGCCCGCAAAATTATTCATATTGTGTCCAGTTTAAAAGTCGGAGGGGCAGAGCGTTTCGTTATTGATCTGTGCCAGATTCAGCAAAAAGAGGGACATAAACCCGCAATTTTTTCGCTGGGAGCATCAGACGACGAACTGGTGACGGAAAGCAGAAGTAAAAATATCCCCACCTATACAGTAAGTCGCAAACGCGGCTGGCGGTTCCTTAAAGCCTACTATTTGCTTAGGCGCGCCTCTGTCATACACGTTCATTCTCCCCATGCACTGAAATTACTATCCCCATTACTTCCGTTGCTTAGCTCCCGGAAGATAATTTACACCCGGCATGGTGCAAGAAGTTTGAGCAGTAAGCGATGGAAAATGCTGCATCAGTTTAGTCGTTCTTATGTATCAGCTGTGACATTCGTCTCAGAAGAAGGTCGGGATATTTTTGTATCTGAGCACAAATGGACGGGCATGCCGGTTGAGGTAATTGATAATGGTATTGATACTGATGCGATGAAAAGCAGAGAGGCAGTCAGACAAACTGGTCGATTACGAATCGGTTCTGTCGGTCGGATGGTAGCATTAAAAGGACAAATTCACCTGCTCGAGACTCTGGCGGCGATGTCACCGGACCAACGCACAGGTTTTGATATTCATTTTTACGGTGACGGTCCTTGCCGGGAAGAGTTAACCGCCTATGCGACGCAGAATCTGCCAGACGTTCCTGTCACGTTTCACGGCATGGTGAGTGATCGTGAGCAAATCTACAACAACATTGATGTGCTTTGTGTGACCAGTGAAACCGAAGGGTTATCGCTTGCGATGATTGAGGCGATGTCATTTGAACGCGCATTGCTGGCAACTAATGTTGGAGGAAACCCACGCTTAGTCGAGCCTGATATCAATGGTATCCTTTTTGAATACGGAGACAAACACGCGCTTGCCGACGCACTGCTGAAAATGGCGGCAGACAGAAGGCGCACAATGCAGATGGGGCAAGCCGGTCGTCAAAAAGTCATCAGTCAGTTTTCCTTAAGAGCGACGTCAGACCGGTTTGAGGCACTTTATCGCTAGTGCACCATGGGAGAGTTATCGTGCGAAATAGCGTGATGGTATTACCACTACTACTGTTGCTGATATCCTGTCATGCCATGGCATCGCAGCCCATTTCTTTTTCTGTCGCTGAACACACCGCAAGTCGCATTCTGCTTCCTGTCATCAAAAATCATATCCCGGTAAAAGCCGATGTCACGCTGAGCCATCAGGGGAAGCCTGTTTCTGCAACGTTTTATTCCAGGCTGGCATGGCCGAAAACCGGAGAGGTTGAATACGTCAGATTGCTCGTCATTGAGCCGGCTCAACCGCTGGATGCGGGGCAGTACACCATTACATGGCAGTCTGCAGATGCCGCAATCAGGCCTTTTTGGGGCACGCTGACCAACACAGAACGCGCCGGGGTCACTATGCCCTGGTTGCAGCAGGTCGTGTTACTCAATACGCTGATAGTTGATGAGGCCGACTGGTATCGGGACGCAATGACATTGCATGCCAGATATATTGCCGATGATTTGGAGATGGAAAAGGACAACTATCCCATAACGAAAGCCTCACACTGGCTTTACGACAAGCCGCAAAGCTTCTTTCAGATGTACCTGCTTAATAACGACCGGTGGGCACTGCGCCAGGCGGTGCGTTACGCCAATTTCTATGTGGCTAACATCACCGAGGAGGGCTTTTTCGGTCTGACGTCACGGCCAGACGTCAAATACATCATGAGTCGTGGGCTGACGTATTACTTTTTACTTTACGGTGATGATGATATTCGCGACGCGGTAACCCGGCAATATCATGCCTCGTTGGAATGGGACCCTGACTATGATGTCGGACGCGGGTTCTGGACAGAGCGAAACCAGGCGGCGGTGCTGAACACAGCCATCGCTTACTGGGAACTAACCGGCAGTGATGACGCCAAAGCACGGATTGATGCCATAATCGACGCAACCTATAAAATGACGTTCAGGCCGGTAAACGACTGGCCCTTTCGCTCATGCCCGCAGCACACCTTGCAGTCGCATGAAGGCAAGGGGGGAGATGTTGCGGTTTGCTCTCCCTGGATGATGGCGTTACTTGCTGATGCGCTCTGGCGTGTAACGTTACTGACCGACAGTCCTAAGGCCGAACAACTGCTTCAGACATTTGCTGAATTCATTAAAGAGTATGGGTTGTATGAAGGGACGCGAAGAAACGGTGAGGTTGTTACCGCGCCACACTATTTGCGCGCCTTTGCTGAGAATTCGGTTACCGAGCAAAATGTATGGACTGACCCTCAGCATATCTGCGAAGTTGCCAGTATGGTGGGTAAAGGCATGCTGGCCGGTTCGGAACCAGTGCAACAAAAAGATCGGTTGGGTGATACCTTTTCGCTATTGGCGACACTCTGCCGGGACGGCTTATCGCTGGTGAAAATAAAAGCCGACAGTGCACGGAAATCGGCAGTTCGCCTTAAACCACCGCGTCGGTTTGGGTGGGTGTATTCAACAACGGCAGAATTGCCATGGATGATGGAACGGATATTGTGAAAGTGAGCACGAAAAAACAACAACTGGCGGCCATGCTGATGATTGCAGTGGTGATATGCCTTGCTAACATGCCGCTGCTGCAAACCGTATGGATACACAGCTTTGATGATGGAACGTACTCGCACGCATTTCTCATCCCATTTATCTCAGCCTATTTGGTTTATTTGTCTGTGAATGAACATCGGCTGCAATTCAGACGCTCACCCTCACTGGCATGGCTGATACTGACATTTATCGCCTGCGGCCTGCTTTACCTTACTGCGAAAGCACAAATCAGTCTGGGATACTGGATGTCGTGGTTAATGGTGATGTGCACCTTGCCGTTGGTTGTTTTTCGTTTTTCACTGGCGACCGTTTTTCCACTTGGCTACCTGATTTTCCTTTTGCCGGTTTGGGGCACGTTATCTGCGCTGCTGCAGTCACTGTCTGTGCTGGTGGTGTCTAATATGATGCAACTGACCGGAATTCCGGTATTTGTTGAGGGTGTGTACGTACAGATCCCGGAAGGAACGTTTGAAATTGCAGATGGCTGCAGTGGTTTACGTTATATGATTGTGTCTCTTGCCATTGCCAGCATTTACAATTTTATGTTTGTCAGGCAAACGTCGGGCGCGGTTAAGTTATTTTTACTTGCTATTGCAGGGGCGCTGGTAACTAACTGGGTGCGTATTGCAGCGCTCATTGTTATTGGTCATGTCACTGATATGCAGAGCAGCCTGATGGAAGATCACAATATGTTCGGCTGGTATCTGTATATTCCCTTCATGTTTCTTTTTTATCATGTCGGAAACAAGATTGCCGCCAAAGCCGACGATGCCTCACGCGCAGAAATGTCGCCGGCGCTGACGGCTTTATCCCCGTCAGTTGTTGCCGCTGCGCTGTTGGCAGGCGTTATCTCGGTTGTGCTGGGAACCAGTGTTACCCATAAGGTGATGGCTGAAGAGCCTGCGGGGCAAACCTCTGAAGCGCGTATCTATCCGGTATTCCATCATGTGTCATCAGAACATACCGAAACCCTGCAGAGCGATGGGGGTGACTATACTCAGACGACCTTCACATTTCTTGGGAACTGGCTGGACGGTAAACCCAGCTATTACGAAAATCAGTTCCTGCCGCCAGGCTGGCATATCGAAGAAGATAAAACAGATGATGCGTGGCGTGTTTACCGGCTCCGAAACAAGCGCACGTTGCAAACTATAGAGGTTCGCTACCGCTTTGAGTTTGCGGATAATCACTACACGTCAGTAGGCGCGCTGAAACGAGCCAGGCTGACACAGGTCTTTTCTGAACCAGCAATATCCCGTGTGGTATGGCAATGGCGCCCGTGCCAGCGTTCCTGCGAGGACATGACCGGGCAATGAAGCAGTTTTTACGGTGGGGATCCGTATCCATTACTGTTTCCGTGTTGTTGTTATTCGTTGTTGGTTACTTCTGGCATGAGCCACCTGCAGAACTTTATTACCTGATTGTGGCGCTTAACTACGGACCACTCTGGCTCTGGCTGATCCCCGCGGCAGTGGCCGTCATTCTGGCCTGGCGCGTCTCTTTGTTGTCTCGCCTCGCCACTGTAACGCTATTTGTCGGAACCGTTGCGGTGCAGGATGTGCAAAGTAACCTGTTTTTTAAGCAGCCCTCACAAGATACAACGCTGTCTGTCATGACGTTTAACCGGGGTGGGGGCGTGTCGCCCGCTGCCATTAAAGGGCTGATTGACCAGCATAAACCGGACATTATTGCGATTCAGGAAACCCGACAGTCGGATATGGACGCCATTTTCGCTGGTAGCTGGAATACGCACTGCACAGCACATTTATGCCTGGCAACGCAATATCCATTAAGGCTTAAGCAAAACTATGGGCGCCGCTTTTTCAACGACTGGGGAGACTTCGCGGCGGCCTACGACGTAGAGGTAGGGACGGGGGGCGTTACCGTGGTTAACACGCACCTTGAAACCCCTCGTGACGCATTGGGGAGAAGACCGTTTTTAGACTTCGACAGCGATGATGTCGCTCAGTATCAGTATGTAAAGCATACGGAATTAGGTGTTATTCAGGCGCTGTTAATGAGTAAGAAACCCGTCATTGTGCTAGGGGACCTGAATACTAAAACCTCTGAAGCAGAATATCAGTATCACCTGGGAGAGTTTAAAAACGCTGTATCTCTTGCATCTGCGGGCATAAACTACACCAAATTCACCCGCTGGCACGGGGTAAGAATTGATCATGTTATTGTTAATGAATCCGTGTTGGTAAAAAACGCACACGTCCTTGGCGCAATGGCCGGAGACCACAGGCCAGTAATGGCTGATGTGGTCATCGAAGAGGTCACTCACTGACTCACCACTGGCATGTTTATATTTCAGCCAGCCACAATACTTGATACGATAATTTCAGCAGAAAGGCGTAGATAAAGGAATTAAAAATGAAAACGCTCAGCGCAATCACACTCGGGATCGCAATCAGCCTCACGGCATGCTCACAACAATCATCTGAAGATAAAGTGGCTGCGGCCCGTTCACAGATTCAGTCTGGCGATTTCAACGCCGCCGCAATTACATTAAAGAACGTTGTTGCTGAACGACCTGAACTGGCAGAAGCACACAGGTTGCTTGGTCAGAGCTATCTTATTCTGGGTGATGCGGCGCTGGCCGAAAAAGAGCTGGTAAAAGCGCTTGAGAATGGTGACGACAAAAACAAAGTTCTGCCGCAGTTACTCCAGGCGTTCAAACAGCAGAATAAACTGGATGAGATCCTTGACCTGACGGATTACGCCAGCGGCCTGGGTGAGGAAGTAAAAGCGGAGCTTCTTGCCTACCGTATTTTTGCGCTGGTCACCAAACGCGAGCAGGCAAAAGCAGACACTGTTTACAATGAAGAGTCTGGTGCGCTTAAGGGAATTGTGTTTACCAAACTTGCTCATGCCTATCTTGTGCTGAGCAATGGTGACGACAATCAGGCACTGCAGCTGGTAGAGGAAATATTGGCAGAGCGGCCATTGCTGCCAGAGGCGAATTTCATGAAAGGGAGTATTTACCTTTCGAAGCGGGAATTTGGTAAATCTGCGAGTGCGTTTGAAACATACCTTAAGACGTATCCCGCAAATCCAACAGCGAAACTGAACCTCGCGTCTGCACTGATACGCGATGGGCAAACCGATAAAGCGGAAGCGCTTAGCGATGAACTGCTCAAACGCTACCCTAATCAGCCCATCGTGAATCAGATAAAGGCGATGGCGCGCTTTGACAAAAACGATTTTGAATCGGCCAAAACATTCGTTGAAAAAGCCATCAATGCAGGATTTGATGATCCATTCAATCGTATGTTAGCGGGCGCCAGTAGTTTCCGTTTGCAAAACTATGAACAGGCCTACTCTCATTTTTTGAAAGCGTCATCGGTATTACCTCAGGATCATGATGCGCATCGTCTGCTTGCCCTGACACAAACCGTACTGGGCTATAACAACGATGTTGCTGCAACCTATGAGAATATGAATACCTTGACCGAGGCCGACTTCTCCCTGCTCGCCTCCAATATTTTTTCTCTAACCCGCACAGGCAACAAAGATGAAGCATTGACTATGCTCAAGCGTCTGGATGCCTCTGCGATTAATTCGCCCACTGCACTGACACAAAAAGGCATTCTGAAGTTGTCGCTGGACGACAGCGAAGGGGTCAACGACTTAAAAACAGCGCTTGAAATGGATCCGGAGCAACCGGAGGCGAGACGCGCCCTGATCCTTGCCAGCCTGGTCAATAAAGACACGCAAAGTGCGTTGGATCAGCTTGCAGTCTATCTGGAGCATCAGAATAACAGTGCTGATGCCAATAATTTCGCCGCCTCTGTCTATAAACAGGTAGGTCAGCCTGCCCAGGCTAGAGCAACCTATGAGAGTGTGCTCAGTGAGTCGCCAGATAACGCAGAGGCCCTGATTGGACTGAGTGATATAGCAAAAGACGACGGTCAGCCACTGGTTGCTCTGGAATTGCTGGAAAAAGCCCTTAGCGCGAAACCCGATAACCTGGCCGCTTTGCTGAAAGTGCAGGCACTGAGTGAAGTGGTGCCTGACAGTGATCAGCATCGCGTACTTTCGCTGCTGAAAAATGCCGTTCAGTCAAACCCGTCTAACGCGACCTTCGCGGTCACCTATGCCACCCGACTGGTTCAGGCTCGTCGTTTTGGTGAGGCGGTAACCTTACTCGCGTCGGTAGACACAGACGGTCCGCTACCAGACTCTTATTGGATGGTGTACAGCGATGCACTGGCGTTTAACGGGCAGTTAAATAAGGCTATAGAACTGATTGGTCAATGGGTTGCGTTAAAACCAACCAGTATTATTGCTAACCAGAAGCTGATTGCCGGCTATGATCTGGTAGGGGATTATGCGAACGCGGCGCTGACAGCAAAGCGGGCAGCCGAAAAAGTGGCGGCACCTCAGCCTTTCCACCTGCTGCACAGCTATTTTGAACTGAGACAAAATAACCTGGAAGAAGCGATGCGCATTTTCCGGAAAATCCCGGAGCCATGGTCTACTACGCCAATGGCGCAGGGTATTCAGGGAGTTGTTGATGTTTCAAAAGGCCGGATTGCCCTGGCATTGCCCAAACTTAAAGCGTTTCATGATGAATATGATAATTCCCTGAGTGCCGAAGTGTATTCTTTTGCATTGCGGGCTGACGGCCAGATTGATAAAGCACGATCGGTATTAGAGGTTTATCTTAACGAAGAGCCTGATGATCAGAAGGTGCGTTCTCTGCTTGCCTCATTGCTGGCAAAAATAAATGTAGAGGATGCCATTAAACAGTACGACTATCTTTTGGATCTCAACCCTGAGAACGTGTTTGCGCTCAATAACCTGGCGGGCATCATGATAAGGCAGGGCGATTTCGTTAAAGCTGAATCGCTGGCCAAACGCGCATTTGAACTTATGCCTGAAAACCCATCTGTGCTCGATACGCTGGGTCTGGCAACACTGAGAGCAGGGGATGCCAAGAAGTCACTGTTTTTCTTTGAACAGGCGTATAACAAGGGACGTTATGATCCTGCGTTGCTGATGAATTATGCTGAAGCACTGATTGCTGAGGGCAACACCGCAAGAGCTGCAGCGGTGCTTGCTCAGGTGAAAGAAACGGACAAAGGTACAACGCGTTATCAGTCGCTGAACACGCAGTTAACCAATTAAAGGTTGTCAGTTTTTTTTACAAAGAAAAAACAGGGAAATAAAAAAACCTTTAAAAACATAAAGTTAAAAATTGGCACGCTAATTGGATATGTTTAAGGGAATTTAAATCAGCAAGGTCCGGTGGAGACTACAAATGAAAAAATTAATTCTCGCAGCAGCATTATCAGTAGCAGCAACTGGCGCGTCTGCTTCTGATGTTGAGTGGAGCTTTGGGTTTGGTGACTCCAACGTTCCTATTCAAGAATTTGTATTCGCGTACAACTCACAGTCAGTTGTTGTAGATAGCGACGGTGACGGCGTTATCTCAGTAGGTGACGCAATCCAGTCTTTCGGTGGTTACGGTCCTATGGGCTTTGACGCACTGGGTGCAGCAAGCCCGCTGACAGCGCTTGACTATGAAACTGTAGACAAAAACCTGGTAAGTGGTTTTATCCCTGGATTCCCACTGCCGGCTGATTACGGTCAGGATTACATCTTCAGCTTCTATTTCAACGACCTGATGGGTTACTGGGATGGCGAAGGTTTCCGTTACACCAGCGGTACTATCCAGTTTGGCTGGTATGACACAGGCTTTAACAACCTGTTCTCAATTGACCTGGCGTCTGGTGGTAATGACCCGGTACTTGGTCAGGCTAAGCAGGTATTCCTGGGTGAAATCGATGAAACGTCTCTGGAAAACGGCGCAGGTGCTGGTTTCACACTGACTCAGAATGGCACAACTATGTCACTGTCTGACTGGTTAGCAGGTGACAAGCGCGTTCTGTTTGATAGCAACCAGACTGTAACTGCCGGCCTGAACGGTCTGCCAACTTCAGGTAGCGACATCGTGTTCGCAGCACCTGGTGACACAGCTCTGCTGGCAGCTAACCACACTGGTCGTTTCAGCCTGAATGTTCCAGAGCCATCAACTATCGCGGTTCTGGGTTTGAGCCTGATTGGCTTCGGTGCAGCAGCACGTAAGCGTAAAGCTTAATTAAATAACGTGATACCCAAAAAGGCCGGACAATGTCCGGCCTTTTTTTTGATCCAAAGACCGTAACACCGTAATGTGGTTCTATGATTGATTATGTACTTCGCCCGATTGCGCATGCCCTGATCTCTCCGTTGGTACAGAGTCTGCTGCTGGGTTTACTTGCCTGGCTGCTCTGGCGTCGAAATGACAAACGCACTGCGGCGAAATGGGTAGCCGGCATGGCCGTGTTCTGGGGGCTGGTTTGGTCGCAGTCCATTGCAAGTCTGGTACTTCTGAATACCCTGGAACAACAGTACCCGGCAGTAAAAGCGGACAGTATGCAGTGGCGTCAGTCACAGGCCATTGCAGTGCTTGGCTGTACTGCTTATCCCGACGTCACCTTACCAGAGATAAGCCAGTGGCCTCGTTGCTCAATGCAGCGTTTGCTACAGGCTGCACTAATGTATCAACACCATCGCACGCCGATTATTGTTACTGGCGGTATGATTCTGGAATCTCCAAATTCTTATGCTGAACATGCGAGAACTCTGCTGTTACATCTGGGGGTGGATGAAGAAGACATCCATGTTATCGGGCAGGGCGAAAATACGCACCAGGAAGCCCGAGCAATATACGCCGGGGGGTGGAGAAACATTGCGCTGGTCACTTCAGCCAGCCATATGCCGCGCGCAGTTAACTACTTCCGTCACTATGGGATAAATGTTATTCCAGTTCCGGTCGATCACTCCGGGCCGTCCGGTATACGCTGGAAAGTGCATGTGCCCAGCGCCAGACAGCTGGATAACGCGGCGAAGGCGTTCAGAGAATATGTCGGTCTGGCCTACCAGGCTATTGAGCTCAGTGTCAGCGATAAGCCGGACTAGACAACGCTACTGGTCTGTTTGCTTAAGCAGGCGCTTTATATACCAGCGTAAAAAAACCTGACGCGGGTTTCGGTTACCCCACGGACGCCATGTTTTCTTTAGCTTATTTCGGTAAGCATCAAAATGCATGCCCCAGGGCGCATGAATGACATCACCCCGACCCAGTACAATTTTGAGTACATTGGTACACAAAACACCTGCAGCGAGCGAAATGCCCATACAAGTAGACGGCACTTTGGCTTCTTCCCGGGTGAAATTAACCGTTTTTGTGCTCATCAGATACTGGCGCTGTAACAGGGCTGGCGAGACGCCGGCGACGAAGGCGATGATCTGGTCTTCAAATGACAGCCCTTCCAGACAAAAGTAGTCCTCAAAGCTCATTTTGCCCGGCATAAACACCAGCATGGATGTACCCATGCCCATCGGGGCTGCGGTAATCGCTGGGATACCCTTTTCATAGCAGGCCTGAAAGACCTTACGACGGATGTCCACAGCAAAGATATCAAGACTGTCGACATAGATATCCACACCGTCTAAAAACTGGTCTAGGTTTTCCGGGGTAATGCCGTTTTTAAAATTGGTTACATCGGCTTCGGGATTAATCCCGCGCAGAATATCCTCCATCACTTCTGCTTTGGGCTTTCCGATGGTTCGCATGGAGGCACCGGCCTGACGGTTAAAGTTTGCCAGATCGTATACGTCAAGATCGGCAATATGAAACTTACCAATGCCGAGGCGAGCCAGCACGGTCATGTGATCGCCGCCCACGCCGCCCAGTCCGCCGCAGGCCACTTTGATATTTCGTAACTTTTGCTGCTCCTGCTCCGTTACCCAGCCAATGTTCCGTGAAAAAGCTTCCTCATAGCAAAAAGTCACAATATGTCCTCGTTTCCTGGTGTGTCGCCTCACCCGGCAGCGTCCTAATGATATAGCCGCGCAAGCAGGTTTTTGCAATTTTCTCTCATAGTAACAACTCTCTGCGTCAATGGGATAAAGAAAAGTGAAGTAATACAGGAATATGTTGCTAAAGTGGCTACCTTTTCAGTGGCACGGTAATGTATGATTACAAAACCACTGACCGGGCCTGCGTGAATAGTGATGGATGCACTGACTGATGGTGCAAAGGCGCACGCGGTAAACAGGGTCGGTAAGCCTTTGTAACGTCAGGTAGAGAAATCAGGAGAATAAGAATGACAGCTCTGCAGGGTAAGGAGAAGATTGCGGTAATTGGCCTGGGATACGTAGGTTTGCCGCTGGCGGTTGCGTTTGGAAAGAAATACGCCACAGTCGGATTCGATATTAATGAAAAACGTATCGCTGAATTAAAACGGGGTGAAGACCATACGCTGGAAGTCTCGCCTGAAGAGCTGGCCGATACGCCACACCTGACGTTCAGTTTTGATAAGCAGGACCTGCAAGCCTGTGACTACATTATCGTTACCGTTCCCACCCCCATTGATAAGAATAAACAACCTGACTTAACCCCGCTGAGAAAAGCCAGTGAAATGATTGGCAGCGTGATCAGTAAGGGCACCACAGTTGTGTACGAGTCAACCGTTTATCCGGGCGCAACAGAAGAAGACTGTATTCCAATTATCGAGGCTCTGTCAGGACTTACATTCAATCAGGACTTCTTTGCTGGTTACAGCCCTGAACGGATTAACCCGGGTGATAAAAAGCACCGTCTGGAGAGCATTGTTAAAGTGACATCAGGATCTACCCCTGAGGTTGCTGATAAAGTCGATGCACTGTATCGCAGCATTATTACCGCAGGTACCCACAAAGCGTCATCTATCAAGGTGGCGGAAGCGGCAAAAGTTATCGAAAACACCCAGCGCGACCTGAACATTGCGTTGATCAACGAGCTGGCGATGATCTTCAGCCGTCTGAATATTGATACTGAAGAAGTTCTGCTGGCTGCCGGCAGTAAGTGGAACTTCCTGCCGTTCCGTCCTGGTCTGGTCGGTGGTCACTGTATCGGTGTTGATCCGTATTATCTCACGCACAAGGCGGAAGAGATTGGTCACCATCCTGAGGTGATTCTGGCGGGACGTCGTATCAACGACCACATGGGCGAGTACGTGGTCAGTCGTCTGGTGAAGAAAATGATGAACGAGCGCATCATGGCAAATGGTGCGAACGTACTGGTATTAGGCATTACCTTTAAGGAAAACTGCCCGGATATCCGTAACACCAAAGTGATCGATGTGATTTCCGAACTCAATGATTATCACATGAACGTGGATATCTATGATCCATGGGCAGAATCGGAAGAGGTGATGGACGAGTACGGAGTGTCACTGATTGACGCACCACAAGAAGGTAAGTACGACGCAATCGTGCTGGCCGTGGCGCACAATGAATTCCGTGAATGGGGTGGCAAACACCTGCGTCAGCTTGGCAAAGAGAAGTGCGTTATCTTTGACCTGAAATATGTTTTCGATAAAGCGGATGTGGATATCAGGCTGTAAAGCGGCCTGACAGAGGAAATAAACATGAAAGTATTAGTGACAGGGGCGGCAGGCTTTATTGGGTCTCACGTCAGCCTGTATTTATTGTCACGGGGCGATGAGGTTGTCGGACTGGATAATCTGAATGATTACTACGACGTAAACCTGAAACTGGCGCGCCTTGATCGTATCAAAGCGCATGAGCAGGCCGATAACTTCCGGTTTGTTAAAATGGACGTCGCAGAGCGCGACAACATGGCTGACCTGTTTGCGCAGGAAAAATTCGACAAGGTGGTTCACCTCGCGGCCCAGGCCGGTGTGCGTTATTCGCTGGAAAACCCGCACGCTTACATTGATGCCAACATTGTCGGCTTTACCAACATTCTCGAAGGTTGCCGCCATAACAAGGTCGAGCATCTGGTCTATGCGTCGTCCAGTTCTGTTTATGGCGCGAACGAAACCATGCCATTTTCTGTGCATGATAATGTCGACCATCCATTGTCATTGTATGCGGCATCGAAAAAAGCCAATGAGCTGATGGCACATACCTACAGCCATCTGTATAACCTGCCAACAACGGGTCTTCGCTTCTTTACCGTGTACGGTCCGTGGGGTCGTCCGGATATGGCGCTGTTCCTGTTTACCAAGGCCATCCTGAATGATGAGCCCATCAAGGTGTTTAACTATGGCAAACACCGTCGTGACTTCACGTACATTGATGATATTGTTGAAGGGATCATCCGCACACTGGACAACACGGCACAGCCAAATCCTGACTGGAGTGGCAAGGCGCCTGATCCGGGTACCAGTAAAGCACCATGGCGGGTTTACAATATCGGTAACCAGTCACCCACGGAATTGCTGGATTATATTACTTACCTTGAAAATAAGCTGGGTAAAACGGCACAAAAAGAATTACTGCCGCTACAGCCGGGCGATGTGCCTGATACCTATGCCGATGTGGAAGACCTGGTTAAGGATGTCGACTACCGTCCTCAGACGCCAGTCGAAACGGGTATTGGTCGGTTTGTCGAGTGGTACCTCGACTTTTACAAGGACGAAATCTGACGGTAATTTGTTAGTAGGAAGCGCTTTTCTCGAGCGCTTCCTCAATCCGCTCCAGCATCAGCCGGAAACTAGGGGACAGGTTAGCATAAAGCAGACTTGGGTTGATGTAATACGGTGCACGCTTGCCGTGGTAGTCAACCACCGGCCCCAACTGTTTAAACTTAATGCCCACAAAGCTCATACTTCTTGCCAGCCTTGGCTCCATCATCACGTACGAATGGGCAATGTTGCGGTTTACAATCAGCGCGGCAGCAGAGAAATACAAACCAATTGCAATAAATGGGAAGCAGCGAAGCTCGGTTTCCGAGTATGTAGCCTGGTTGATGACACCCGTTGCCGCGCCCTGGAACTGGTCGGCCTGACGGCGTCTGAAGTCTTTCGGTACGGCTAAGCGGGATACCTCACACACATCATTACGATCGAAGTTGCTCGGGTTTAATTCTTTATCGGTAATGGAGTTCAGACAGTATTTTTCAATCGGAAGTAACTGACCTGGTTCCTGAGGTCTCACAACTCTGACCGTGCCCGCATAGGCGCCGGTTCCGGCATGACGAATCAGGCTGTGCAGCGAGTAGGCGTCGAAATCGTCTTTTTCCTGTTGGTCTTCGCGCACCGGTTCAAAGTTGAGCTCTTCACAGTAAACATTATGACGGATGCGGTAGGCTTCTGAACGAAGCGCGTCGTTTTCAGCCAGAACAGGAGTCAGATAGCTGGAGAAATGCTGAGAAATGTAATTGGCTTCACGTAACTTCTGATAACCGGACAGCAGTTTACCCAGCCGGTTTTGTTTGCCAACCATGCTGCTGAGTTTATCCAGCATTGAACGCGAGCCATTCCTTTCCATCGCCGTACTCTCTAACTACTTCAGAATTTGAGTATAGCAGCGGTTTTATTGCTTTACACCACTTAAAGGGGGCTAAGTTCCGGGTAGAAAAAATCACGTACCAGCCGGCTAATGGAAAGCTGCCGGCAACATTTATTAAGTCGGTGATCTGGCTTATAGTAGAGATCACCGCATATCGCGTGAACGCGATCCATCAACGTCAGCCTGCTGACGCTGTGACGGAGAAAAGGATGAAATACGGTTACAGAGTCATTTTACTGATGCTGACATGGGCTGTCAGCACGTCTTTTGGTTACGCATCGTCATTGCCCGATACGGTTGAGCGGGTAACACCTTCTGTGGTTGCCATTGGCCTTTACTCTCCGTTAGACAGTCCTGCGCCCAATGTACTGGGAACCGGGTTTGTCATTGGTGATGGTCGCACCGTCGTAACCAATTACCATGTGGTTGAAAAGGTGCTCGATCCCACCATCGTCCAGTATTACACCGTATTAAGTGGTGAGGGACGTCAGGTGATGCAGTATAAGGCGAAGGTAGATAAGGTCGATCCCAAGCACGACCTGGCGCTGCTGACCATCAACGAAACCCTGCCTGCAATGACACTGGCGGATAAGAACTATGAGCGTCCGGGCAGTGCCATCGCCTTTACCGGGTTTCCTATTGGCGCGATTAACGGCCTGTATCATGCTACGCACACCGGGGTCCTGGCGGCCGTCACGCCCGATGCTATCCCCACACGCGACTCATCGCAGCTGTCTTTGAAAATGCTGGAACGGCTTGAGGCACCCGATCTGATCTACCAGCTGGATGCGATAGCGTATCCGGGGAACTCCGGTAGCCCGGTATATTTGCCTGACACCGGTGAGGTGATAGGTGTGATCAGCAAAGTGCTGGTCAGGGACACCAAGGAAAGCGCGTTGTCCTCCCCCACGGGGATTACTTACGCGGTCCCGGTAAAAGAGCTGTTGGCGCTGATTAACAGAAAATAACAGACAGTGCCGTGGCTGCGGGTGGCTACCTGAGCACCTGATTAAACAATGACGTGCTCATGGCATAGTTACGGAAACTGGCGAGCTTTTTGGGTAAGAAATCGCGCGTAGTCTCATAACCCAGTTCAAACAGACGGCGCTTGTCCCCGGGAGACATGGAAAAGTCGACGGCTGAAATATCTCCGGTGTGGATCACAATGGTGTTATGCCAGTACTTGGCATTAACGTATTCGCGAGAAATTGCTGTCATAAACGTTCTGATTAGCATGGAAATATACTGAGGCAGCAGAAGCGCGCCTTTTTTTATCAGGGTTTTGGTCTGTGGCTGTGCCTGTAGCCGGAAGCAGACCGACGGTGTTCCGTCACCCTGCCAGTCTTCAAACAGCGCATCTTCAGCCAGAATGGCGCCATCTACCAGCAAGTGTTCCTTAAACGGTTTGAAGGCAAAAATAATCGGTATCGACATGGAATAACGAACGGCCTCGGAGACTTTCATATCCGGGGTCTGAGCGGCATTGAACAAGACCGGTCCGCCGCCGTTAACGTCGGTTGCAAGGATATGCAGTTTTTTTGGTAAGTCCGCGAAGGTGATGCCGCCTAATTGTGTATCCATCCACTTTTCGAAATGGTTGCCGGACGACAGACCGCCTTCCCGCAGCAGGCGGTACAGCGAGAACTCAGTGAATTGTTTGAAGTCAGTATCAACCGCTAGTTTAAGCATATCGTCGATGCTGTAACCGCAGGCTGACAGCGACGCAATAATAGAGCCCCCCGATACCCCAACCAGTGTCGAGTACGCAATATTCATGTCTTTTAACGCTTGCAGAATACCGATATGTGCGGACAGGCGTGTGCCGCCACCGGATAAAATCGGCACAATGTCTGATGAATAGGCTGAGGTGGTTGTGTGCATCTGTAATTCACTGTCACATGCTTCTATCATCAGCTTAGCTGAGCCTGCAACGGATGCCAGAAAATAAAAAAGGCCGCAAATAACGTGCGGCCTTCAAAGCATTACTGAGACAGGCGGGCTTTCATTTCACGCCGCCGCTGATGGAGCAGGGGCTCGGTGTAGCCACTCGGCTGCGACTTACCTTCGAAAATCAGGTCGCAGGCTGCCTGGAAACCAATGGCGTTGTCGAGGTCCGGCGTCATTGGGATGTATTCCTTGTCGCCCGCGTTTTGTTCGTCAACCAGCACAGCCAGACGCGCCAGCGACTCGCGTACCTGCTGTTCGGTCACGATGCCATGTTCAAGCCAGTTAGCAATATGCTGGGAAGAGATCCGCAGCGTGGCACGGTCTTCCATCAGGCCGACATTGTTAATGTCCGGCACCTTGGAGCAGCCGATACCCTGATGAACCCAACGAACCACGTAGCCAAGAATACCCTGGACATTATTATCCAGCTCGTTTTGGATAGTGTCCGGTGTTAATGACGATGCGTCATCCAGTAGCGGGATACTCAGAATATCATCCAGTCCGTCATACTGACTGTCGAGCGTGCTCTGCACCTTGAACACATTGATTTTGTGATAATGCAGCGCGTGCAGGGTGGCCGCGGTAGGTGAGGGAACCCACGCGGTGTTCGCGCCCGACTTCGGATGCCCGATCTTCGCCTCCATCATATTGGCCATCTGGTCAGGGATGGGCCACATGCCCTTACCAATCTGGGCCTTGCCAGAGAGGCCACAGCGCAAACCAATGGCCACGTTAGCCTGCTCATACGCTTTAATCCATGGCATGGTTTTCAGTGCTGCTTTGTCGGCAAACGGTCCCGCCAGCATGGAAGTATGTATTTCGTCACCTGTGCGATCGAGGAATCCGGTGTTAATAAACACCACACGATCTTTTGCGGCGGCAATACAGGCTTCAAGGTTAACCGTTGTGCGGCGCTCTTCATCCATGATACCCATTTTCAGCGTATTGGCAGGCAAACCAATGATGTTTTCTACTTCACCGAACAGAGCGTTGGTGAATGCAACTTCGTCAGGTCCGTGCATTTTGGGTTTTACAATGTAGATGCTGCCTTCCCGGCTGTTACGGAAACGCCCGTTATTCAGCAGGTCATGCTTACCAATCAATGCCGTTACCAGGGCGTCCATCATGCCCTCTGGCACCGGTTTGTCATCAAACAGCATGGCATCATTGGTCATCAGGTGCCCGACATTTCTGACGAACATCAGGCTGCGTCCCGGCAGGACCAGTTCACCGTTCCCTGAGGCATGTTTGGAAGGATGATACGAGCGGTCAGACTGCATTTCACGGGTCAGTGTTTTACCACCTTTTTCCATGGTGATTTTAAGATCACCACGCATCAGGCCAAGCCAGTTAGCGTATACCAGCGTTTTATCTTCGGCATCCACCGCGGCAACCGAGTCCTCACAATCCATTATGGTAGTGAGCGCCGCTTCAACCAGCACATCTTTAATGCCTGCCGGATCGGCTTTGCCAACAGGATGAGTAGCATCAAACTGTAACTCAATGTGCAGGCCATTATGTTGGAAGAGCAGGGCGGTTGGCTGATCGATATCGCCCTGATAGCCGCGCCACTGCTCCGGCTCCACCAGCGTGGTAATGTCACCATTCGCCAGGGTCACCGAGAGCTTGCCCGACTCAATGGTATAGCCTGTGGCGTTCACATGACTGGACGTTGCCAAAGGAATAATGGTGTCGAGGTATTCGCGCGCCTGTTTCACCACTTTCTGACCGCGTACCGGGTTATAACTGCTGCCAGGCTCTGCACCACCGTCGTCACTGATAATATCTGTGCCGTACAGGGCATCGTACAAACTTCCCCAGCGGGCGTTGACGGCATTTAGTGCATACCGTGCATTGTTGATGGGCACAACCAGTTGCGGACCGGCAAGTTGCGCAATTTCCTTATCGACGTTGGTCGTATCCACAGTGAACGGTGCAGGCGGATCGACCAGATAGCCGATTTCTTTCAAAAACGGTTTGTACTGGTCAGTGTCAACCGGTTTGCCTGCTTTGTGATAGTCATCAATCAGCTGCTGAAGGCGATCACGCTCGGCCAGCAAGGCCGCATTTTTATCGACAAAGCGGGCAAACAGGCCCTCTGCACCCTGCCAAAAAGCCTTTGGCGAGACGCCTGAGTCAGGCAATGCCTGTTGATTAATGAAGTCATCCAAGACGGCAGCCACTTTTAGCCGGCCATACTGAGCATAGTCAGACATACCCACCTCAAAATAAAGATTGATTCTGCCGGGCAACGCGCGTGGAGTGGGGGAACCGTCTTTTCACAACCTTCCAATCGCAGGGATGCGATTGGAGAGCCCCCATGGATGGGTTTACGGCGTGTTGTTAAAAGACGGTTCCCCCGCTTCGCGAAGCAGTGGCCCGGCGCTGTGTAGTTTCCTACTTTACTCTCTTTTTTGATTTATGGTTTGTATCTTTGCCATAAATAAAGTGAATGAGAGGTGGTTACAGGTTACCCATTTCCTCTGCAACGTCGCTGATCAGACGTCGCAGCCAGATGTGACCAGCATCATGATGCAGCAATGCGCTCCAGGCCATCTTCAATGCAATTGGTGGAATATCGAACGGCGGTTCTCTGACAACGACTGACGGATCGTCTTTAAACAGCTTCGCGGCTTTGCTTGGCAATGTGGCAATCAAATGCTGTTTTTTGGCTATTTGCAGCGCAGCGTGGTAGTGACGGGTAAAGACTCTGATAGCGCGCTGTTTACCCAGCTTGGTCAGTTCAGCGTCAACCCAGCCCAGTTTCTGCACCTCATTCGGGTCGATACCGACACCAACGCCAAAGCCGGTTTTGCTTACCCAGATGTGCTGGGCATTAAGGTAGCTTTGCAGGTCGCATTTTTCGGCCAGGGGATGGTCGGCACTCATGACACAACTGAAGGTGTCATACCAAATTACCTTCTGATGGAATGACAACGGTAACTCGTCAAAACGGTTAATGGCCATGTCCACTTTGCCCTGCTCAACGTCGTGAAAAGTCACATCACTCGGGGTAATCAGGTCCAGGGTAATGTTTGGCGCAAGGCGGGCCAGTTTGCCTACCAGCTCCAGTAGCAGCGTACTCTCTGCGTAGTCACTGGTCATAATGCGGAATGTTCTGTCACTGGTAAGTGGATCGAAGTCGGTTTCAGGCTGAATAGAGCTTTCCAGTTTACTCAGGACATCACGGATCACCGGTTGCAGTTCAAGCGCACGCTTGGTCGGTGTCATACCGTCACTGGTTCTAACCAGCAATGGGTCCTTGAACAAATCACGAAGGCGTTTAAGACCATTACTCATCGCCGGTTGCGTAATACTCAGCTGATTCGCAGCACGGGTGACACTGCCTTCCCGTAGCAGCACATCTAAATAGACCAGCAGGTTTAGGTCTACCTTCGCAATATTCATAGTGTTAATAGCCTTTATTCGTTCGATTTACGGGGGACGAGTATAAAGGGTTTTTAGAAGGGTGTCAGATAGGCCTTTAGTCTTATGCGATTCAGGAGTGAAAGTAAAAAGTATAATAAAAATAGTGGGTTATATTTTTGGATGAATGCCGGGTGAGGCAAAGTGCCGTTTTTTCAGGGTGCAGTAACAGATAAACAGGATGAATAGCGCGAAACCAGCCCGGTTACCACACAGGAATAAAAAAGCCCGGCGTATGCCGGGCTGTGTACTGACCTGTTTCGATTATACGTCGAACTGGTTCATCGTGTTGTCTTCACCTGCCGCTTTCAGTGCGGCTTCGCCAGAGAAGTACTCTTTATGTGTGTCGCCGAGATCTGAACCTGCCATTGCCTGGTGCTTAACGCATGCCAGCCCCTGACGGATTTCCTGACGCTGTACGCCACGAACGTAAGCCAGCATACCGTCATCACCAAAGTAACCTTTTGCCAGGGTATCAGTAGACAGCGCTGCTGTATGATACGTTGGCAGGGTAATGAGGTGGTGGAAGATACCTGCTTCACGCGCGGCATCAGCCTGGAAGCTGCGGATCTTCGCATCCGCCTCCTGCGCCAGTTCGCTGCTGTCGTACTCTTCCGACATCAGCTTGGCACGGTCGTAGCTAGAGACGTCTTTACCCGCTTCCTGCCATGCATCAAATACCTGCTGACGGAAGTTGAGCGTCCAGTTGAACGATGGAGAATTGTTATAAACCAGCTTCGCATTTGGTACCTGCTCACGAATGGCATTAACCATTTCTGCAATCTGACCAACGTGCGGCTTCTCGGTTTCAATCCACAGCAGGTCGGCACCGTTTTTCAGTGACGTGACACAATCCAGCACAACACGGTCAACACCGGTGTTATCTTTAAAGCGGAACAGGCCATTTGGCAGACGCTCAGGTTTTACCAGCTGTCCGTTCTGCTTCAGTACCAGGTCGCCTTCGTCAAGATCCGCAACGCTGTTCACCGGCGTAGTTTTGAGGAAGGCATTGTATTGTGAGGCCAGATCACCTTCTTTCTGTGATACCGGAATTTTCTGGGTCAGACCGGCACCCAGTGAGTCGGTACGGGCAACAATAACACCGTCATCCACACCCAGTTCCAGGAAGGCGTACCGGACAGCGTTAATTTTTGCCAGGAAGTCTTCATGAGGTACGGTAACCTTACCGTCCTGGTGACCGCACTGTTTCGCGTCAGACACCTGGTTTTCAATCTGGATACAGCACGCACCGGCTTCAATCATTTTCTTAGCCAGCAGGTACGTGGCTTCTTCGTTACCAAAGCCCGCGTCAATATCCGCAATAATTGGCACAATGTGGGTTTCATAGTTGTCGATCTGTGCCTGAATAGCAGCAATATCGCCACCTGACGCCTTGGCTGCATCAAGTTGTTTGAACAAATCACCCAGTTCACGCGCGTCAGCCTGACGCAGGAAAGTGTAGAGCTCTTCAATCAGCGCCGGGACAGAGGTTTTTTCATGCATTGACTGGTCTGGCAGAGGGCCAAACTCAGAACGCAGTGCAGCCACCATCCAGCCAGACAGATAGAGGTAGCTCTTGTTGGTCGTGCCCTGATGCTTTTTCACTGACAGCATTTTTTGCTGACCGACAAAGCCGTGCCAGCAACCCAGTGACTGAGTGTACTGACTGCTGTCTGCATCATATTCAGCCATGTCTTTACGCATGATTGCCGCAGTGTAACGAGCAATATCAAGCCCGGTTTTGAATCGGTTCTGCACCTTCATTCGTGCAGCGAACTCTGGATTAATAGCATCCCAGGTACCGTTTTTAGATGATTTCAACGTTGCGAAATTGTCGATGTCCTGTTGATATTGCGACATGAGCGTTTCTCCCGACTATACTTGTTGCAAATAATTATGTGTTGATTGCGAGGCGTTCTGCTGTGGCTGACCTTCTCAATCGATTCCATTTCATCCTAGAGCGTAACCAGCAATAACAGAAATATATAATCAGCATCTCGGCCATTCATTATGTGAATGATTCTTGTGCGAACAGATGCTGCTTAAGATGAATAGCGGAAGCGCAGCAAACAGGGTACAGTGCGGTTTTTCGGAGGAGCTTCATGACAGGCGTACTGGCATCGGTTGATCAGCGAACCCGACTGGTGGGCGAGAACCGGCTAGAGTTGCTGTTGTTCAGATTAGGCTCCCGACATGTTTTTGCGATCAACGTTTTTAAAGTAAAAGAAGTGATTGGCGTGCCGCGTTTAAGCAGCATGCCCGGCTCGCATCAGAATTTACGCGGTGTCATGAATTACCGTGGGAAGGCCATTCCTATTGTCGATTTGCGTCAGGCAATCCGGATGCAGGGCGGTGCTATTGGTGAGCAGGCAGAAAATGTCATCATCACCGAATATAACCGTAGCGTGCAGGGGTTCCTGATTGGCAAGGTACTTAACATCGTAAACACCTCGTGGCAGGACATACAGCCGCCCCCAAAAAGTATCGGTAAGTCAAATTACCTTACCGCTATCACTCAGATTGATATTGATAACAAACGTGAGTTAGTAGAGATCATTGATGTTGAGAAAGTGCTCGCGGAAATCGTCGATTATGACGTCAGTATTTCAGAAGAGTTGCTCGACGAAGACCTGCTACCGCACTTCCAGGGGCGGAAGGTACTGATTGTTGATGATTCGGGAACCGCCCGTAAACAGATGTCAGACACACTGACCCAGCTTGGCCTGACCGTACTCGAATGCCGTAATGGTGCAGAGGCGCTGGCGCTGCTGCGTGAATGGGCAGATCTGGGGACCCGGCCGAGTGACAAAATACTGATGATGTTTACCGATGCGGAGATGCCGGAAATTGACGGGTATCGTCTTACTGCAGAAGTCAGAAACGACCCGCGTATGTCAGATTTGTTTATCACACTGAACACGTCACTCAGCGGCAGCTTTAATGATGCGATGGTAGAAAAGGTGGGCTGTGACCGTTTCATCTCGAAATTTCAGCCAGATATGCTGGTGGATGTCGCCCAGCAGCGTCTGCGTGAAGTGCTTGGGTCTGATCGATCCTAACGCACAGAAACCAGCATTGAACGGATTAAAATTGTTCTATTAAACAGGGTGTTTTACACTTGGAACGTTGATTCTTAAGGAAAGCATTCATGTTTAAGAAAGTAATCACTGCGTCGCTTGCGGCGTCTTTTGTACTGACTGGTTGTATGCAGATGACGCCAGCCACAGAAACGTCGTCCAGTCGCACTGCCGGTGACGCAACTTCCGGCAAGGTTCCGCGTAATATTATTATGATCGTTGCCGATGGTATGGGCCCGGCCTACACCACTGCGTATCGCAATTTTCGGGATGATCCCGCCACACCACAGGTAGAAACCGTGGTGTTTGATGACATTCTGGTTGGCAACGCTTCTACCTACCCTGAGCACAACACCGGTTATGTAACCGACTCTGCCGCCGCCGCCACCGCGCTGGCCTCTGGGGTTAAAACCTATAACGGGGCAATTGGCGTTGATGTGAACAAAGCGCCGCTTGAATCAGTGATGGCCCGCGCCAAGGCGAAGGGGAAACGCACAGGTCTGGCTGTGACCTCGCAGATTGTTCATGCCACGCCGGCAGCCTACATTGCCCACGATGAGAGCCGGAAAAACTACGATGCGATTGCGGATGACTTTTTTGATAACCGCGTGAACGGCGCGTTTGTCGCCGATGTTATGCTTGGCGGTGGTACCCGCTACTTCGAACGTCAGGATCGGGATGTACTGGCACAATTTATTGATGCGGGCTATCAGTACGCGGACAGTTATAACCGGCTGGCAGCGATCCCGGCCGGCTCAAATGTGATTGGGCTGTTTGCTGAAGTTGCACTGCCAGCGGCGCTGGATGATACCCGTAAGAATCGTCTGGCCTATCTGACCCGTCATGCCATCAAACACCTGGAAAATGACAACGGCTACTTCCTGCTTGTCGAAGCCAGCCAGGTTGACTGGGCAGGCCATGACAATGATATTGCCTCTGCCATGGCTGAAATGCATGACCTGGCACTGACAATGGACATGCTGCGAAAGTATGTTAAGCAGCATCCTGACACCCTGGTAGTGCTGACGGCTGACCACAGCACCGGCGGGCTCACCATTGGTGCCCGTGGCGATTATCGCTGGAGCCCTGAGTATATTCGCAGCATGAAAGCGGCCGCCGAAACTATCGCCGATGCTATGGCACAGGCCACCTCTCCTGGCGATTACGTTGCGCAGCAGCTTGGATTCGCCCTGACAGGGGAAGAGCGTGCAATGTTCGATAATGTCGCGCAAAATCCGGATGTCAAAGCCCGTGAAGTTGCTATCAAAACCTTCCTCGACAATAAAACCAATACCGGCTGGACAACAGGTGGTCATACAGGTGTCGATGTGGAAGTGTTTGCCTTTGGCCGTGGTGCAGAAGCCTTTGCCGGTCAGATTGACAACACGGATATCGCCAAGCGTATCTTCGGTATGCTGGAGAACAGTCCGGCGGTAAAAAGCACGCCAAAAGTACAGGCTTCAGAGGCAGAAGACGAGACCAGTGAGCTTGAGACCTGTGATTTGGCTGAAGACTGGCATTGTCAGTAGTGCTGATGTTCTTTTGTCAAAAAGCCCGGCACATTGCCGGGTTTTTTGAATAAACAGAGAAATAAAAAAACGGTAAAAGGTATGCAGGCGTTACTCGAAGAAATTTATCAGGAAGTGCTGCCGCTGATAGGGCAGGGAAAGGTGGCCGACTATATCCCTGCGCTCGCCTCTGTTCGCCCCGATCAACTGGGCATCGCAGTATGTGGCGTCAGTGGCAAAATGATGAGTGTGGGTGATGACACCACGCCGTTTTCTATCCAGAGCATTTCCAAGCTGTTCAATCTGGTACTGGCGGTGAAGCATTATGGCGAGGGCCTGTGGCAGCGCGTGGGGTGTGAGCCGTCAGGGCTGCCGTTTAATTCGCTGGTGCAACTGGAATACGAAAAAGGGATCCCACGAAACCCGTTTATTAACGCCGGTGCACTGGTTATCAGTGATATGAATCAGACGCGCTTTGTGTCGCCGCACATTGCCATGCGTGATTTCGTCAGAAAGCTGTGCGGCAATCCGGCACTGGTTGCCAATGCGGTCGTGGCCGACTCGGAGTATCAGCACCGCTCGCGCAATGCTGCCATGGCGTATCTGATGAAGGCATTCAATAATTTTGAAAATGAGGTGGAGGACGTGCTCCATCACTATTTTTATAACTGTGCACTGGAGATGACCTGTCAGGATCTGGCAAGGGCAGTGAACTTTCTGGCCAACCGGGGCTATTGCCAGTTTTCCTGTCAGCAGGTGCTGGATATCGATGAAACGCGGCAGGTTAATGCGCTGCTGGCCACCAGTGGTCTGTATGATGAAGCGGGGCGCTTTGCTTTTCGCGTGGGCTTGCCCGGCAAGAGTGGCGTCGGTGGCGGGATTATTGCGGTGGTGCCGGGACGTTTCTCGGTTTGTGTCTGGTCTCCGGAACTGAACGATATGGGCAACTCACTGGCCGGCGTCGCCGCACTCGAATCGCTGACCCGCCGCATAAACTGGTCGGTGTATTGATACAGCGACAGACAGACCGGCGTGGGTTGTTGCCCTAATAACCGGTCAGCTCAAGAAAACCACTGCCGGTGTGGGTACCGCTCACCTCCACACGGCCCTCATAGTAGGGAAACTGACCGGTGTTATACTGCCCCGGTTTAAACGGGGCAATCTGTACGTCAATCCCTTCGCGAGGCAACGAAAGTTGCCAGCGGACTGGCATCGTGTGTCCGTTAATGGTTTCGTAGCCGTCAGGTAAGAATGTTACCTCGTCGGCATCCAGCGTTCGATAATCCCCCGCCGCGTTAATCAGCGTACCGGTGACAAACGGTGACGCGCCCGCCGTGTGCATTCTGAACACCATGACTTTGCGTTCATCGTCCAGATGCAAAGACAGCCAGTCCCAGCCCAGGGCTTCATCGCGCGCCAGCTCACTGGTCCATTCATGATCAAACCAGCCTTTACCCGTAAGCCGGGCAGGCTTTTCTTTACTATCAATCTGCCCGGTAACAGTAATAAAGGGCTGGCTGTAGTAGTACGAGCGCAGGTCGCCATTAGCGGATTTATGGCTTATCCCCTGATGGCCGTGGCGAACCGGTGGTCCGGCCGCGGTCAGGGTCAATGTCACAGAAGTACCGTCCTTAAAGGCAACGGTCAGGTCAGACGGAAACGGGGTTGTGCCCGTCATTGCCTGCCATTCCCAGTTATCCAGCCACGCTCTGAACGGGGGGGTAGCAACCCCGGCATTACCGACGCCACCACGAGCGAGTCGTTCTTCAAACCAGTGCTGTTCACTGCTATGCAGCGAGGCGTGCGCCATCCATAACTGATTGTCCGCCCAGACATTTTCCGGTACATCATCCTGCTTAAGGCGAAACAGCGTGAACTGAAATCCGAAAGGATTAGCCTCTTCATCTTCAGCGACCACCGTCAGGTACCACCATTCCAGCTGATAGTTGTCATGACTGCGATAATCATCGGGCAGCGTCAGCGGCGAGCGGTACAGCGAGGCAGACGGGTTGTCATCAGACAGTCCCTTAAACAGGCTGTCGGCGGGGGCCTGAGGTGCTTTATTGCAGGCTGCCAGCAAGAGCAGTAACGCTAGCATCAGAAAAGGCTTCATGTGCGGGTCTCCTGTCTGAGATCAACACGCGATGACAACCGGGTCAGTGGCAGCACCAGCACCAGCATGATGGATACGAGGCTTAAGGCGGCACTTTGCAGCAAGACGCCTGCGTCGACACTCAGAGGATAAATCCAGCTGAACGCATAACGGTTGACCTTATCGATGAACACCCAGGCAAGTCCTATTCCTGCAGGCAGCGCCAGTGCGGCAGTCATTGCACAAAGGAGCAGATACTGTCCGGCAATCAGTATTTTCAAGCGGGCGCCTGATACACCGAGCATCCGAAGTACCGCGTATTGTGGCCGGCTGTCGAGACTGACCAGAAATACCGACACCAGAAATGACAGGGCTGCGACCAGCAGGGTGGCGATATTCAGCGCATCCGTAACAACAAAAGTGCGATCGAAGGTCTTCATCGACAGTGAATAGAGGGTATTGGCGTCATAATACTCATAGTCAGACGGTAATGACGCCAGCCAGTTGGTGAGCGAGTCGCTGGCCGCGGGGGAATCGAGATACACTGCGCTGAGACCGCCGTATTGTCCATAGCGTGCGACGGTGTCCGGGGGCATCATGAGCTGCGCATCCGGATTACCGTAATCCGGATAAATACCCACCACCGTGCGACGCAGTGCTTCGCCGCTGGCAAGGCGCAATGTCAGTACATCGCCGGTATCCAGCTGATGCCGGAATGCCAGTTGCTGATTAACAAATACGCCCTGATAGTCAGCGTAGGTCTGCCAGGCATCGGGAAGTGCGGTATCAAGTACCAGGCTTTCCCTGGCGCGGCGGCTAAACGGGTAACTGCGTACTTTTACCGGCCGTTCACTGAGCATGGCATCGGCACGATAAACCGTGACGACAGTCACGCTATCAGGCACCTCTGCGGGCGCATGCTGGTTGTGGGTATACACATAGCCCTCGGCATTCAGCCGCTGCAACAGCCAGTCAGAGGTAGCATTACGAAAGCTGTCCGTCATCACGTTCATACCCGTATTTGCGGTCAGGGCGATGAAAAAAGCGCAGACAGCCAGCCGGGTACGTGTGGATAATTTCACTGCGCTGGCTGAGGCGTAGTGAAGCAGTACAAACCGTGCAGGTAACATACGATGCACCAGGCGCAATAGCGGTGGCAGCCAGACCAGAATCATTACACAGCCCGCCAGCAACACCGCGCCCACGGTCAGCAGCGCGCTCAATGTGGATGACGCGATAACCGGCACAACAACAATAACAATTAACGCAGCCAGTCCTGGCCAGTATGGCAGGTACCCGGGCGAACTCGCCGTTAGCCTTTCTGACAGGCTGGAAAGCTGACGGGCGGGGATAGCGACGAACAGCCCGACAGCCAGCATGCTGAGTCCCCATGCTGTCAGGAAAAGCCCTGTGATGGGCGCATCGGCCCCCGCAAACGAGAGATCAAACAGCGCTGTGAACGTTGTCTGTAGTGCGGGTGTCAGCGTTGTGGTCAGCCAGGCACCACCGAGCACGCCGCCAAGGGCGCCGATGGCCGTGTACAGCAGCACTTCGGTTTGTAAGGCCAGCAGTAGTATCAAGGCCCCCACGCCCAGTTGCCGTAACTGACGAAGCAGGTGAAGCCGGCTTCGGTACATCAGATTGAGTGCATTCACCACAATAAACACACTGACCATCGCCATCATGGCACTCATAGCCCAGAGGTTAAGCTGAAAACTGTCGGTAAGGGTGCCGTCGCTCCCCAGTGGCGAGCGTTTGAGTGACAGATGGGCGGGTAACATGGCCCGCAGTGCAGATTCCTCATCCGCGTTAAGCTGAAACGGAATGAGGATCGTGTTAAGTGGTGCCTGTGTGACTGAAAACCAGTGATAAAACACCGTCAGGTCGGTCAGGAGCACACCGTCGGGCAAGGGGCCGGCAACCAGTGTTAGCGGGGATGTATGACGAGTGTTACTGGCGGGCTGCACGGTATTACAGTTTAGCGCAGCCAGGGTTGCCTCACTGACCAGGGCAATCGGGCCCGCGCTGGTCGTGACCGGTAATGATGCATGCCTGTCGTTGTCAGCAAGCGGGACGGCTGCCAGTGTGTCTATGCCGCTTACGGTAATGTCATGCGCCGTTGCCGATCCGGAGCAGGTTACGGTACTCGCCTTTGAGGCGAACGCCACGGCCTGGGTAATGCCACGCTGTCTGAGCATGGCGTAATCCTGTTTCGTCAGCGGCGCGGTATCGGCCCCAGCGGTGATGGTATAGGCCGGGTTAACCCATGGTGACTGGCTTGCCTGCTGGCTGCGATCCGCCGCCTGGTTAATGAGTGACACAGCCGTCAGACCGCCACACGCAACCGCGACTGAGAAGACGATCAGCATTACTTCCCACCACCGGCGACGGGCTGAGCGGGCAAAAACGCCGAGGCTCAAACGGTAAGCGGGCCAGTACACCGGCTTAGGTTCCGGTTGTTTGTGGTAATACCTTACCCTCATGCAGCAGGTAAGGCTTGTTCGCCATTTCCGCAACTTCACTGGCGTGGGTAACCACGATGACGGTTGTACCGGTTTGTTTGCACAGGTCAAAGAGAAGGCGCGCCACCTTCATACTGGTCTTTTCATCCAGGTTACCTGTGGGCTCGTCTGCCAGTAGCAGTGAAGGCCGGTGATTCAGTGCGCGTGCAATCGCAACGCGCTGCTGCTCGCCGCCCGAGAGGTGAGCAATAGGCTGCGCTGCCAGTTTTTCAATACCGAGCGCCTGCATCAGTTGCTGCTGGTACTGTGTATCAAGGTTACCTTTGAGGCGGGCGGTAAAGGCAATGTTGTCGAATACTGACAGGCAGTCCAGCAAATTGAAATTCTGATAAACGAAGCCTAAGTGCTCCCGACGGAAGGAATCCGCCTGGCTGGCGCTGACAAAGGGCAGTCTGACATTGTTAATCTGAATTGAGCCTGCGTCGGGGGAATCGAAACCGGCTAACAGCGACAGCAGGGTGGATTTGCCGCAACCTGATGCACCGCGAATGCTGATGCTTTCACCCGGCTTCACCGACAGACTGGCGCCATCAAGCTGTGGCGTTGCGGTGCCCGGGTAGTGTTTGCGAAGGTTCTGAATAACTATCATGGCCGGCCAGGGTATATCTGAAGTCGTCAGTAATCACTACGAACTCAGCTGCCGCTTTGGCTCACTGGTTGATAAAGTGTTCGAGATCTTCGCCGGTGATTTTTTTAATTTGGGCAAACAGGTACCACAGCGCGGTCATCAGCAGGATCATACTGGGGATAACAATGACCGGATAACTCAGTGCTGTCATGCGTCCGAGTTCCTCGGTATAGGCTGTTGTACCTGGTTCGCTGACCAGGATCACTTTTGCCAGCACGTAGTTCAGTACCGATGACAGGAAAAATGAGCTGGCAACAATATAGGAACTGACCGCTACCTTACGCTGAAATGACTCGCGCTTGTGGTCTTCATCCAGCGCTTCATTCAGACGTGCCCAGTTGATTAGCTGGTCATTCAGGATCAGCGCTTTAACCAGCGGCTTGTCGGTGTATTGGGTAATTAGCACTGCAATCCCAATCAGTGCAGGGATCGCCGCTTCCTTGATGGCAATGTATTGTGCAGGCAGCTCCAGCAGGCTTATTCCGCCGGTGAGCACCACGCTGATGATGCCCAGCACCGAAAACATGTTCACCTTGCCGGACTCTTTCAGGTCCCAGAAGCCATAACCAATAGGGAAGATGAGTGCTGCGACGATACTCCATGCCGGACCAAGGTAAGCTTCATCGCTGCCATAACTCATAATGACAACCGGAATAATGATATTAAACGCGAGGTTGGCAAAGAACCCCTGATTTTGCTTTTGTGGCTGATCCTGCGGCATGACAACAACTCAAAAATACGTTAACGGCATTATACGGGATTGCGTCTGCGTGCCCAAGTCCATGCGCTGAATAAACCGGCAGCGAAGCCAAACAAATGATATTCAAACGAAATAAATTGCTTGCCAGGCAGCACGCCAAACACCATACCGCCATAAAGGGCTATGACCAGCAGCGAAATCAGCAGGTACACGAGCCGACGGGAAACGAATCCGCCCAGTAGTAAAAAACCGAAGTAGCCATATACCATGCCGCTGGCGCCAATATGCATTGCGCTGCGGCCAAACGTCCAGACGCCGAGCCCGCCCATCAGCATCACGCACAGCGTAGTGAGAATAAAAATGCGGCGTCCCCACTGCATGGTCAGCCACATAAACAGCAGCAGAGGCAGCAGGTTCATCATCAGGTGCGTCGGTGAGGCATGCAAAAAGGGCGCGGTGACCACATGCCATAAACTGAAAAGGTGCCGGGGCAACACGCCAAACTGATTAAGGGCGTTGCCAGTGAAGATATTCAGTATTTCACAGACGATTAACAGCACAGCGACGACGGTCAGCGTCGTCGCCTGTTGTTTTAATGTCAGCGATGGCTCATTCATGGTTTTCCCTCAGATAATGATATGCGGCAGGTAACGGGACAGATCCTGTGTGATGGCGCTGCGGTCTTCTCGTACCGAAATGCCTGCGGCCTCATCACCCACCAGCCAGCTTCCTATCAGGGTGTGGTTGCCGTCAAACACAGGCAATGGATGACAGGCCTGAATAACAAAACCTTCTTCTCCGTACGGTCCGTCACTGAGTTTGGACTCTTTGCCGTTGTCGAGCAGGGAAATATTCGCACCTTCACGGGAAAATACCGGCTTCTTAATCCACTTTCCTGACGATGTCGGTGCATGTCTGTCATCGCCAAAATAGGCTGGCAGCAGGTTCGGGTGATTGGGAAACGTCTGCCAAAGCAGTGGCAACAGTGCTTTGTTAGAGGTAATGGCCTTGTAGGGCGGCTCTATCCAGTTAACGCCACCGGATTCAAGTGCGTCGCCATACTCCTCGCGTAACATGAATTCCCACGGGTACAGCTTGAAGCAGTCGGTGATCGCCTGGTCGCGCAGATCAGTGAACAGGCCTTCCGGTGACAGGCCAATGTCTTCAATGTAAACAAAGTCGGACTGGATCCCCGCTGCTTTGGCACAATCCTGCAGATACTGCACCGTTCCGCGGTCCTCTTCGGTATCCTTACAACAGGCAAAGTGCATGTGTGAAAAGCGGTAGTGCTGCGCAATATGCGCAAACCGGTGGATCAGCTTTTCCTGCAGACTGTTAAACTGATCGGCGTGACGCGGCAGATGCCCCCGGTCGACCTGTTGCTCCAGCCATAACCATTGCCAGAAGCCGGTTTCATACAGACTGGTGGGGGTATCTGCATTATTCTCCAGTAATTTGGCAGGGCCAACCCCGTCATACACCAGGTCAAGGCGAGAGTAGAGGCTCGGCGCGCGTTGCTGCCAGCTTTGCCTGACCAGATCCCAGTGAGGCTCAGGAATACAAAATCGCGCCATCAGCGCGTCGCTCTCCACCACCTTATCAATGACGTGGCAACACATCTGATGCAGCGCTTCGGTTGGCGCTTCCAGATCCTCTTCAATCTGCCTGAGAGTGAACTGATAGCAGGCTGACTCGTCCCAGTAAGGCTCGCCGTACAGGGTGTGAAAATGAAAACCAAACTCTGCCGCCTGTTTTTGCCAGTCCGGTCTGACCGGGCAGGGCAGTCTCAGCATAAACTAGCCGCCCCAGCCTGACCGTGAGCTGCCCCAGCTCGATTTAGCACGGACGCTGCTGCCAAAGCCGCCGCGACTCATCGTCCGGGTTACCGTTGGTTTGGGCTTGAAGCGGTCCGGACTCACCCGGTAATTGCGCTTGCGGATATCACCATCGAAGACATAGCCATCTGCGGTTATCCAGCGCGAGCGGAATGACGAATACGGAGAAAAAGAGGTATACAGCGGCTGCGAATAGTAGCGGCTTGGTGACAACAGCTGGCTGACCATAAAGCCAGCCATGAACGGCATAAAGACCCCGCCGCTATTGGTCTGTACATACTGGCACTGATTCGGGCCGAACTCATATTCACAGTCATATTCACTGTTAAACCGCGGGGCAGTGCGCTGGGCCTCTTCTACCGCGCGCTGATAGGCCGCATCGCAACGTTCGGGCGCATCGGGGTAGTCGTTTTTGCAGTCATCCAGTGACGTATAAATGGTGGCAGGCTGGCGATCGCCGCCACAGGCACTGAGCAGTACTCCCGCCACGCCAACCGCCAGCGGTTTGAGCGCAAAGGCTTTGCGCATGTGCGCCAGGTTGATACTTTTACTGCGTTTCTGAACACTCATAACGCCTCCTAGTAGCTCATGCAGGCGGCGTTCAGCAGACCAACAGCCACTGACATGCAGGCCAGCATAACACCGGCGGAGACTTCATTATTGTTAATGCGCTCGGCAATCTTGGGCATAAAGGTGAAGCGCAGCAGGGCAAACGCCAGCGACTGTGCGATGATGGCAACCGCTCCCCAGATGGCAAAGTCAGCCAGTGCAATCGAGTTGGCCGCGGCGCCGGACAAAGCAATAGCAAAGCCTATCAGCGCCCCGCCGAAGCCAATTGCCGCCGCGACGTTTTTCTCGTCCTTGACCAGTTTCCACTCGTCATGGGGAGTAACCAGGGCATAGACCACTTTAAAAATGAAAATAAACACAATTGAAACGGCAAAGTACAGGGCGAAGTTACCGAGTCCTGCCAGAGAGTGCGTTACCATGTCCATCGTATAATCCTTATTGTTAACCGTTAATGGTGATATCTGCAGGGGTTATATCAAAACCCGTGCTGATTACCAGACAGCGATCGGCGTTATTGCCAATGATTTTTTCCTCTCCCACAACCAGTAATGATTCTGTGCGACCATGTTCGATGGGGCGCTCATAGAGCATCATAAACTGATCGGTGGTACTGACATCGCCGTCTTCTTCATAAGTGGTTTCGGTCACGGCGACCGGGGGAGACTGTTCTCCCACAGCTTCCCAGACACGCTGATAGGTGTGGCCTTCCAGGCTGTATGAAGGCTGTGATATCAGGTTTGCCAGCGTGTCGTCCCATTGCGTCTGACTGCCAATGGTGCGGGTGTCATAGAAATACCACAGCTTGACGTCGGTAATATGATTTTCGGTTTCGCCACCATCACAGACAACCTGTAAAAACGCATCGTCGTCGGTATAGTAGCGCAGCAGTGTACCACCGGAATCGAGCGGGGCACGGCCGACAGCCTGAATAATATGCGAGCGTGCAGCGCCCTCAATGACCAGCTCCTTTTCAAGCAGTGACAGCTTCAGATCGTCCAGTTCAAACGAGCCGCCAAGATACAGCCCCATGATTTCCGGTGCCACTGGCTTTTTCGGTGATGATTTACCAAACAGTTTACTGAACATGATTGTCTCCGCTATTTTTCAAGTGCTTCCCAGTCAATATGGGCGATGCGGCGGGACGCAATGTAAAAAATACGGTCGCGCGGGTTAAGTAATGTGGACAGCGATGGATTGACCACCATGTCTTTGTATGAGCCGCCGGGAGCATAGCCGATAAAAATGGCGTCATACTGTTTTTTGAGTGCGCTAAACACGGTTTCAACCGTCAGCGGACGACTGTCCTCAGGCAGCGTGGCTGAAAACTGCGCCTGCCCCTCATCAACGCTGAGCAGGTCGTGGTGAAGCATACTTGAACCAGGGTCAAATGCCGCTTTTGCCAGCATCTCAACGGCCACGCTCGGGGTACATTCCACTTCCGGACAGTGTTGCTGCAGCAGCGACACCAGGGAATCGTCGGTGAAGTAAGCGACTTTATGGGCGTCGGGGTTACGCTTCGAGCAATACAGGGCCGTGGTCATGGTGACATCATCCTGCGGATTGTCGATAAGGATCGTTGCCGCGGTAGCGATGCAGGCGCGATCCATATCACTGTCTTTATTGAAGGATTCTACCCTGACGAATTCAATATGGCCTGGCAGCGGATTTTCGATGTCGGCTTTTACGCACAACACGATGTCCGGTTTGCCGGGAATGGCGTCCCGCTCTTTACGCAATAAGTCGAGTAACAGCATGGTACGGTGTTCATTCCAGCCGATGACCAGAATGTGCTGCTGCACATGTAAACTTGTCATGCCTCTCAGCCCCTTTTTCCATTGTTCCGATACCCAGGCTGCGACGCGTCCAATTACCATCGCGAACAGCGTCAGGCCGACCGGAATAACATAAAACGCCACAAGCAGCTTGCCTGTGGGTGTGACCGGCGACAAATCGCCATAGCCTACGGTAGACGCCGTAACAGCGAGCCAGTAAATAAAGTCAGTACGTTGGGTCAGTGCGGACTCATTTGCCAGTGTCAGCAGAGCCCAGCTGCTGACACCGTAGAACAGGGTTCCCCCTGCGATGGTATACCAGCGCGATTCGGCAAAATACCGCACCATGAGTTTTTTGATTTTAATCCACGGAGGCATGGCTGATGTTCATTCCCGGTGTCATAAAAAACGATGGCCCGCATGGGGCCACCGTGTGTGCACTTACTTACCGAGGATCCGGCTCAGTTCATCGTCAGCGGAGGTTTTTCCACCCTTGATGCCTGCCTCTGCAAGCCGTTTCTCAAGATCACTGCTGCTTTCGCTCGCAGCCAGCTCTTCTGCCGCCTGCAGTTCGGCACTACGCAGCTTTTGTTTCTCCTGAATACGGCTGAGCGATTCTGTGGCGGTCTTCATTTTACTGTTAGCGCCGGTGTGGCGTGAAGACACCGCAACCTGCGCTTTTTGTACGCTCTCCGTCGCTTTTACCATGTCTACCTGTTGCTCCAGACGGCGTAGATTGGCTTTTGCCTGCTGAATGTTTTGTGCCAGTTGCTTTTCTGACTGCGTGAACTGGTCAAGATAGCTTTGCTCCTGATCACGCTCTTCTTTCAGATCTGCGACTTTTTGTGCGCAATCCAGCGCCAGCTGACGGTCAGTATCAACCGCTTTTCTGGCGTGGGCTTCATACTCTGCAATTGACGCATTAAAGCCATCAATTTTCTGCTGGGACAATTTGCATTTCGCCAGAATTTGCGTGCGGGCATGATCTGACTTTCGCAATTCTTCTTTGGCTTCACGAATTTCCTGTTCAAGGATACGGATAGCCTGACTGTCAACAACCGACTGGGCTGCTTCTGTCGCGCCGCCTTTTACGGCTGTGATTAATTTTTTCCAGACTGACATACGCTTCTCCTGTAGTGCCGGTATTACTTAAGGTGGGTTTCATAGGCGTCAAGAAATGACGCGACATTCTGAAACAGGGTTTCTACCTCAATAACAATGCTCTCTGCTTTGGACTGTGCACTGAGCGCACCAAATGCAGTGTAATATTCTTCTTCCCCGACCGTAGTAATCCCCACTGTGGTCAGTGGAAAAATCATGTGGGTAGACAGAATTTCATGGTCCAGCGCAGCTTTGTCGGTAACCTGCGAGGCAGAGAACAACAAACTTTCCACCAGGATCTGTTCACCGCTGATCGCCAGCCAGGCATCAATACCATCCTGATTCGCGATGAGCAGGCAGTTCTCTTCGCGGGTAACCACGAAGTCCTCATGTTGACTTAACAAGGATTCAATGCCATCCAAATCCCAACTCATACCAGTCTCCTTGATTGAAGCGATGTAAACTCAGGTACTGTAACGGTTTACATCGTGACTCGCCAATATTGATGCTTGCAGTGTAGGCAAAGCATGTCATAATCGTCAATAACATATATGCGCTTTATGTGTAAAAAAGTGTGTTTTCGTAAAAAATAATTCACAAAAGGGGTGCCACTTGGGGGCAAAAGAACAGTGGAGACTGGCAGTACAGCGTCTGGTTAAGTCTGAGATGTCTGTCCGTGGCATTAAATATCAGGAATTGAGTGAGAGGCTGGCCAGGCAAGGGGTGGAACAGAGCGCGGACAATCTGCGTAACAAAGTGAATAAAGGCATTATGGGCGCAGATTTGTTGCTGCAGATCTTGCTGGTGATTAATGCGAGGCCAGTGTCAACTGAACTGATTGCTGAGATCTTAAGTTATTCATCGACCGACAAATCGTCGGAATAAACCACATAAAACCCCGTTTTGCACCCTTTCTTATACTGAAATTTCCTGTGATCACAGGTACACTATCGCGCGCTTTCAGGCGTGATGTCTGCAGAGTATTCGCAGCTTACATGCGGTATTCGGGCAAAAAAAAGCCCGGCTAATAACCGGGCAACCACACAACAGGAATGATTGTTTGGGAGAACATCATCACATCTGGGGCGGATCTTAACCGATTAAGAGGTTGGGAACGACGAATTTTTAAGCACAACGCGTATAGCTGGTGATATATAAGTATTCTTTTTTATACGTTGTGTCTTCTGAAGAGAGCACTGTCCGGAATGAAACGAGAAGATTTTAGTTTTACTTTACCCGAGCACCTGATTGCCAAATATCCAACCCCAGACCGCACGGCAAGTCGTCTTTTGCATCTGGACGGTAAAACCGGTAACACCGGACACTATATGTTCAGCGATATGCTGTCACTGGTCGAGCCGGGTGATTTACTTATTTTCAACAACACGCGGGTCATACCAGCACGTATGCTGGGTAAAAAGGAAACCGGTGGTAATGTTGAAGTGCTGGTGGAACGCCTGGTGGGTGATCATGATGCACTGGCGCATGTTCGTGCCAGTAAGGCACCTAAACCCGGTACCCGGTTAATTCTGGAAGGCGCGGTTGTAGCGACTGTCACGGGCAGACAGGATGCCCTGTTTGAACTGCATTTTGACAATGAGCGCAGTGTGCTGGAATTACTCGAAACGTATGGGCACATGCCGTTGCCTCCGTATATCGATCGTCCGGACGAAAACAGCGATAAGGAACGCTATCAGACGGTCTACAATGAGAAGCCCGGTGCGGTTGCGGCACCGACAGCGGGTCTGCACTTTGATGAAAAGATCATGGAGGCGCTGCGTGAAAAGGGCGTGCGCGTAGAGTTTATTACGCTGCACGTCGGCGCAGGAACGTTCCAGCCAGTGCGGGTTGATAATATTACCGAACACAAGATGCACGCAGAATATGCCGAAGTTCCTCAGGGCGTCGCGGATGCGGTGCTCGAAACGAAAGCGGCGGGTAAGCGGGTAATTGCGGTTGGTACCACCTCGGTACGTTCTCTGGAGTCTGCGGCAGTGGCGGCTGAAGCTACCGGAAAACTGATCATGCCGTTTTACGCCGACACCGATATTTTTATCTACCCGGGCTTTAATTTTAAAGTCGTAGACGCCATGTTTACCAACTTCCACCTGCCGGAATCGACACTGATGATGCTGATTAGCGCTTTTGCCGGCAGGGATAACGTGATGAATGCCTATCAGCAGGCGATAGAAAACGAATACCGTTTCTTCAGCTACGGCGACAGCATGTTTATTGAAAAAGCGGAGTAGGGAATTAGCAGCGGCGCGAATTCGCCAGAGCGGGGCCCCCCACCAACGACGCGTCGTGAACCCATCCCTGGGGACTCCGCCGCAGCATCCATGCTGCGGAGGGTCGCAGGTGGAGGCCCCGCTCTGCCAAACTCGCCCCAGTGACACTCATGCACCGATTTGCAATGTCAGGTGCGGCTTGGTGGGGAAGCTGGAGAGTGGCGTCGAATAACGAACCGTTTGTCGCAGGTATTCGGTAGCCGAGCCCCATGGATGAATGTACGGCATGTGCTGTAAGGAGTTGCACTTACATCGATTTACAATATCAGGTGCGGCTTGGCGAGGGAGCAGGAGAGAAATCAGATAACGAACCGTCTGCCGCAAGGATGCGGCAGTCGAGCCCCCACGGATGGGTTAACGGCGTGTTCGCTATTTGATTTCTCTCCTGATTCCGAAGCGGACCGTCGCTGGTAGTTGGGGATCTCGCGATGAGAGGGCATGATCTCAGTGATAATGCTGGTATAATCGCCGCCAGTTTGAATAAGGTTTCAGCCTGCGGGCTGAAGAGACAGGATGCAGTGAATGCAATTTGAGTTGTTACATACCGACGGGGATGCCAGACGCGGGCGCCTCGTGTTTGAGCGGGGTGTGGTTGAGACCCCCGCATTTATGCCGGTAGGTACTTACGGTACCGTTAAAGGCATGACGCCGGAAGAGCTGAAAGACAGCGGCGCACATATTTGCCTGGGCAATACCTTTCACCTGATGCTGCGTCCGGGTACCAGCATTATCCGCCAGCATGGCGATCTGCATGACTTTATGCACTGGGATAAGCCTATTCTCACTGATTCGGGTGGCTTTCAGGTATTCAGTCTGGGCGATCTGCGCAAAATTACTGAAGAGGGTGTGACGTTCCGCTCGCCTATTAATGGTGAGAAGATCCTGCTGACACCGGAAAGGTCGATGGAAGTGCAGCGCGATCTGGGCTCTGACATTGTGATGATATTTGACGAGTGCACGCCGTTCCCAGCCACGGAGCAGGAGGCAAGGCTGTCGATGGAAATGTCTCTGCGCTGGGCAAAACGCAGCAAAGAAGCACACGGCGACAACCCTGCTGCGCTGTTTGGTATTATTCAGGGCGGTATGTATGAGGCATTGCGGGATATCTCGCTGGCCGGTCTTGAAGAGATTGGGTTTGACGGCTATGCCATTGGCGGCCTGTCCGTCGGCGAGCCGAAAGAGGACATGATCCGCATCATTGAACATACTGCGCCGAAGATCCCGGCGAACAAACCGCGTTATCTGATGGGGGTAGGTAAGCCGGAAGACATCGTTGAGGCAGTGCGTCGCGGTGTTGATATGTTTGACTGCGTGATGCCTACCCGCAATGCGCGTAACGGGCATCTGTTCGTCACCGAGGGGGTGATTAAAATTCGTAACGCGAAACATCGTAACGATACATCGCCACTGGACGAAAGCTGTGACTGTTACACCTGTCAGAACTATTCACGTTCGTATCTGCATCACCTGGATAAATGTAATGAGATCCTGGGGGCAAGACTAAATACCATCCATAACCTGCGCTATTACCAGCGGGTTATGCAGGGGCTGCGGGACGCTATTGCGGAAAATACGCTGGATGAGTTCGTCGCCACATTTTATGAACAAAAAGGGATGCCGGTTCCGGCACGATAACAACGAGAAAACTGGGGAATATTATGAGTTTATTTATTTCTAACGCTTATGCACAAACCAGCGGCGCTCAGCAGGGCGGCGGCATGGAAATGCTGATCATGCTGGCCGTTTTCGGCCTTATCTTTTACTTCCTGCTGTATCGCCCTCAGGCGAAGCGTGTAAAAGAGCACAAAGCGCTGGTGTCGTCACTGAGCAAAGGTGATGAGGTTCTGACTCAGGGCGGTCTGGTAGGACGTATCACCAAAGTGTCTGAAGAAAAGGATTTCATTGAGATTGCGCTGAATGACAGCAACAACATCGTTGTTCAGAAGAACTCTGTCACAGCTGTACTGCCTAAGGGCACAATGAAGTCGCTGTAATTCGCTGACATACCGGCACCCGTATCGGGCGCCGGTAAAAAGGATTGTATTGTGTTAAATAAGAATTCTATCTGGAAAGTGCTGACGGTGATTTTCATCGTTGGCATGTGCGCGTTGTATGCGCTTCCCAATATTTATGGGGAAGACCACGCTATACAGATTTCTGCCGGGCGCGATGCGCAGGTCACCGAATCGATGGTGGCTGACGTTGAGCAGGCGCTGGCTGAAAAGAATATCACGCCAAAGCGCATCGAGTTTGCCAACGACCAGATCCTGGTGCGGGTCAATGATGCTGATGCACAGCTGATTGCGCGCGAGACATTGGAGCAGGCGCTGGCAGGTGATTACTACGTTGCCATGAACCTGGCACCGGATACCCCGGACTGGCTTGAAGAGCTGGGCGGCACGCCGATGAAACTGGGACTGGACCTGCGTGGTGGTGTGCACTTCCTGATGGAAGTGGACATGACCGAAGTCATGGAAAAGTCCCTGCAGGACGCGGAAAGCAGTTTCCGTACGTCATTACGTGAAGAGAATCTGCGCTATCGCACGGTCGATCAGCGCGAAAACTATGTCGATATCACGTTCCGTGATGAAGAGACCCTGGAAAGTGCAGAGTTTTTCCTGCGCAACCAGTTCCGTGACCTGACATTTAATCAGGTGGATGATCTGGTACTGCGTGCGGCTTTTGCCGAATCCAAGCTGCAGGAAATTCGTGATAATGCGGTTAAGCAGAACATCACGATTATCCGTAACCGGGTGAACCAGCTGGGTGTGGCTGAGCCGGTTGTTCAGAAACAGGGTGCTGACCGTATTGTGGTCCAGCTTCCGGGTATTCAGGACACCGCACGCGCGAAAGAAATTCTGAATGCGACGGCAACCCTGGAATTCCGTATGGTTGACCAGGCTAACGATATTCGTGATGCGCTCGATGGACGTGTGCCACCGGGCTCGATGGTTATTGAAGACCAGCAGGGTATCCCACAGTTGCTTGAAAAGCGCGTGATGCTGACCGGCAGTCACATTGTTGATGCCTCGGCGGGTGTGGATGAATATGGCCTGCCAAATGTCAATATTTCACTCGACTCCGAAGGCGGCAGCAAAATGTCGCGTGCCACGCGAGGCAACATCGGCAAGCCAATGGCCACGGTCTTTATCGAATACAACTCTACCGGCGAGCGTAATGCCAACGGTAAACTGATTTTCGAGAAAAGCCAGGAAGTCATTAATGTCGCGACCATTCGGGCTCAGTTAGGCAGCAAGTTCCAGATCACTGGCCTGGACTCGCCAAAAGAAGCCCGCGACCTTGCACTGCTACTGCGCGCGGGTGCGCTGATTGCGCCTATCCAGATTGTTGAGGAGCGGACTGTTGGTCCAAGCCTGGGTAAAGAAAACATCGAACTGGGTATGCAGGCCATCATTTATGGTCTGATTGCGGTGCTGGTGTTTATGCTGGTGTACTACAAAGCGTTTGGCTTTGTGGCAAACATCGCGCTGGCCACTAACCTCATTATGATCGTCGGCATCATGTCTATGATTCCGGGAGCAACACTGACGCTGCCTGGTATGGCAGGTATCGTTCTGACCGTGGGGATGGCCGTAGACGCCAATGTACTGATTTACGAGCGGATCCGTGAAGAGCTTCGTGACGGACGCAGTCCGCAACAGGCGATTCATCATGGCTACGACAGTGCATTTTCCACCATTCTTGATGCCAACATCACAACTTTCATCGCAGGCCTGATTCTGTTTGCAGTGGGAACGGGGCCAATTAAAGGCTTCTCTATCACGCTGATGATTGGTATAGCCACGTCAATGTTTACCGCCATTCTGGTTACCCGTGTGATCGTAAATGCGATTTGGGGTGGTAAACGTTTGAATAAACTGGCGATTTAAGGAGTAGCGCATGCAATTATTAAAGTTATCAGATGATATCAACTTCATGCGTCTGCGCATTCCTGCGCTGGTACTGTCGACGTTGCTGATTTTTGCGTCTATCGGTTCGCTGGTTATGAATTCGCTGAACTGGGGGCTGGACTTCACCGGCGGTACGCTGATTGAAGTGGGCTACGAGGATGCGGCTAACCTGGAGCAAATCCGTGCGCAGCTTAATGCAGCCGATTTTGAAGATGCGATTGTGCAGAACTTCGGCAGCAGTCAGGATGTGTTAATTCGTATTGCACCGCGTGATGGCGTAAAGGCCGCAACCATTGGTGAACAGGTGCTTTCCGCCCTGCGCAGTGACGGTACCGGTGTTGAGATGCGCCGTATTGAGTTTGTGGGCCCGAATGTGGGTGAAGAGCTCACTGAACAGGGTGGCCTGGCCATGCTGGTCGCGCTGATCTGTATTCTGGTTTATGTGGCGATGCGGTTTGAGTGGCGCTTTGCGCTGGGTTCGGTATCTGCACTGGTGCATGACGTGATCCTGACGCTGGGTCTGTTCTCGTTCCTGCAACTGGAATTTGACCTGACCGTTCTGGCGGCCGTGCTGGCGGTTATCGGTTATTCACTGAACGACACCATCGTTGTGTCTGACCGTATTCGCGAAAACTTCCGTAAAATCCGTAAGGGTGAACCGGTTGAGATTGTGAACACGTCACTGACACAGACACTGAACCGTACCATTATTACTTCACTGACCACCATTCTGGTGCTGGTTGCACTGTTCTACAAGGGCGGTGCGCTTATTCATGGCTTTGCTACGGCATTGCTGTTTGGTGTTGTGGTAGGAACCTATTCGTCTATCTACATTGCCAGCTCAGTGGCGCTGGCACTGGGTATCAGTAAAGAAGATCTGATGCCGCCACAGGTGGAAAAGGAAGGGGCAGATTTAGACCCCATGCCATAAAACCCTCAGGGATAAAAAAAGCCGCACATCTGTGCGGCTTTTTTGTTTTTATCCGGCTTACTTCAGGTGTTTAACCAGCCCCTGAACGACCTTGGCACTGCCCGCGACAATTTCGCCTTTAAACAGAGGGTCGTTACTGCCTTTAAAGTCGGTAACCAGGCCGCCTGCTTCACGTACCAGCAGTTCACCGGCGGCGATATCCCAGGCTTTGACACCGCGTTCCCAGTAACCATCGTGGCGACCGGCAGCAACATACGCCAGATCCAGTGCGGCCGAGCCGGCACGGCGGATATCACCACACTCGTGGAAAATTTTGTTGAGTGACAATGCGTAACTGCTGAATTGTGTTTTGTCTTTGAATGGCAGGCCGGTTGCCAGAATGGTTTGCGTCAGATCACGAGGCTTTGACGCCCGGATCCGATATCCATTGAGCTGTGCACCCTGACCACGCGTCGCAGTAAACAGTTCGCCACGGATAGGATCAAACACCAGGCCAAGCTCAAGGCGGCCTTTTACACGAAGTGCGATGGATACAGCGAAATGTGGAATTCCCTTAATGAAGTTGGTTGTGCCATCGAGCGGGTCGATGATCCACTGGAAGTCAGTGTCTTCACCGCCAACTTCGCCGCCTTCTTCACCAAGGAAGGTATGGGTGGGGTAAGATTGCTGGATCTTATGGATAATGGCTTTTTCAGCTTCCATATCGATTTGTGTGACAAAGTCGTTTGCGCCTTTGCTCGATGTTGTCAGATCGCCACGGTTTTCAAAACCACGAACAATGATTGTACCGGCCACGCGCGCAGCGCGCACCGCAATGTTTAGCATCGGATGCATCAGATAACCCCACCAATTGTAAAAGATCATGTTCCGGCACTGGCCGGAATTCAAAACGCGCGAAGTGTAGCAGAATTAACCTGCGATGCAATGGAAAAACACTGCGATACGTCGCAGCGTTGTCTACCTGTCATGTCGTGCCAGCCAGCCCCGTAACACCCCTTCTACGGCAACCGGCCGGTCTGAGTACAGTCCATGACTGGCACCAGGGATGACTGCCAGTTCGGCGCCCGGCGTCAGCGTGAGATAATTTTGTACGGTGTCAATGCGGGCCGAATCATACTGGCCAATCATAAACAGCGTGGTTCCGGGATTGATTTGCTTTAACAATGCAGTGGCGTCGTAGGTTTTAAGAATGCCGGTAGAGGAAAATTCACTGGGTCCCCACATGGAGGTATAGATAACCGGATTGAAGCCATTACCGCCCATGCGCTTATCATAGGCTTTGCGTGCTTCAGATTTTGCCGGGCGTTCATAGTGCTGAGAATACAGCGTGATATAGGCCTTTTCACAGACATCATCCGCAGGCGGAGTTTCGGATTCACACTGCATCAGCGTTTGCTGCACCGCTGCTGGCGCCTGCTTAACCAGAATGTTGGCATCCATGACCCATTGCGGTGCCGAGATGAACGTGCCGCCAAGTACCGTCGACACGACGCGGTCAGGGTAGCGGGCAGTGTATTCCAGCGCCAGTGCAGACCCCCAGCTATGCCCAACCACATGCCAGCGCTGTGCGCCTACCGCCTTGCGGATCGTTTCGAGCGACGCGACAAACCGTGCCACCCGCCAGTTTTTCGGATCGTTTGGCTGCTCCGATTTACCACTGTCGAGCTGATCGTACATGATCACGGTGCGCGCATTGGCAAGGGGCAGCATGCCGGCAAAGTAATTGTGTGTGCCGCCCGGCCCACCATGTATAAAAATCACAGGCGCTTTGTCGTTGTGCGCCAGGCCATTTAGCCGCACATATACTTTGCCGCCTTCAACCTCTACCATCATTTCTTTTTCTGGTTCGCCAAAGGGCGCCGTTGCGGCCTTAACGGTAGTGATAAGTGAACATATTGTCAGTAGTGAGAGTGCCCAGAACAACGTAATCCGGGGGAGAGCTTTATGCATTTGAATCATCGCTTTATTGATTAGAGGAAGAACACGGTTACGTTACCGGCAAGCAGCAGAGCCAATCAATCACATTTTTTATAATGGAGTGACTAATTCAGATGAAAAGGCAGGAGCAAACCTCCATGACCCGCCATGGATGGGGTCACGGCGTGCCCCTGCATCCTCTGTTTTATCTCTGTCCTTGTGCCAAAGATAGCCATCTATACTGCTATTGTGTTACACTTCGCGCCCTTTTTAAACGACAGATGCAGTGGAAACGATGCTTGAGAATATTCGCATAGTGCTGGTGAACACGTCACATACCGGCAATATTGGTTCGACGGCCCGGGCCATGAAAACCATGGGGCTGAGCAACCTGTATCTGGTGGATCCGGTCAGCGAACCTGATGGCAAGGCAAGCGCACTGGCTGCGGGGGCAGGAGATGTACTTGCCGGTGCCAAAATCGTTCCAACCTTAAAAGACGCGATTTCAGATTGCGGACTGGTAGTGGGTACCACCATGCGCACGCGTGACAGCGCCTGGTCTACACTGGAACCAAGAGAATGTGGCCATAAACTGGTTGAGGAAGTAACGCAATATCCGGTAGCGCTGGTATTCGGTCGTGAGAATAACGGCCTGAGCAACGAAGAGCTGGAACAGTGTCACTTTAATGTCGCGATCCCGACCAGTGAGGAGTACGGCAGCCTGAACCTGTCGCAGGCGGTGCAGATCTTTGCTTACGAAATTCGAATGGCGTACCTCGCTAAAACCGCCTATAAACCGTCGGAGCCCCGTGAGGCAGTGAACGAATACCCGCTTCATGAAGATCTTGAGCGTTTCTATGAACACCTTGAGAGAACGCTATGGACGACCGGGTTTATTGTGCCAAACCATCCCGGTCAGGTAATGAACAAGCTGCGCCGCCTGTTTAACCGGGCACGGCCAGAATCACTGGAGCTGAACATTCTGCGAGGGATCCTGGCTTCTGTCGAGAAATCAGCGAAGAGATAGCGATGTTTTCACGAATAAAAGAAGACATTAATGGCGTATTCCACCGTGATCCGGCGGCGCGGAATACTTTTGAGGTGCTGACAAACTACCCGGGGCTGCATGCCATCTGGCTGCACCGGATAAGTCACCGGCTCTGGAAACGCGGGTTTAAATGGCTGGCGCGCAGTTTATCCACCTTCAGCCGCTGGCTGACCGGTGTTGAAATTCATCCCGGTGCAACGCTCGGGCGCCGCTTTTTCATTGATCATGGTATGGGCGTGGTGATTGGTGAAACCGCGGTCGTTGGTGATGACGTAACGCTATATCACGGTGTCACGCTCGGTGGTACCAGCTGGAAAGCAGGAAAACGCCACCCAACGCTGGAAAATAACGTCGTGATTGGCGCAGGTGCCAAAGTGCTCGGTCCTATTACCATCGGTGAGGGGGCCAAAATCGGCTCTAATTCGGTGGTGGTAAAAGATGCTCCTGCAGGCGCCACGGTGGTAGGCATTCCCGGCCGGGTTGTGCTGGGGCAGAAAGCCGTGAGCGAGAACCAGGATAAACGTGCACACATTGCCAGAAAATATGGATTTGACGCCTATGCGGTGGCAGAAGATAACCCTGATCCGGTGGCAAACGCCATGGGCATTATGCTTGAGCATATGGCGCTGATGGACACCAAAGTGGAAGAAATGTGTAAGGTCATTCAGTCACTTGGCGGGAATGTCTGCAGCGAGAGCCTGCACAGCCTGTCAGCAGAAGACTTTGCCGATACCGGCATCGATCCGGTCGCACCGGCCGGCTCAAAAGAAGCGCAGGATGCGTTTGACCCACAAATCTAAATGAGAGTTAACGCGTTAGCGGGCTCTAGGATAATGAGTTGCTGCCCGCCTTAGCATATACTCTTTAAGTTGCGATGTTGCGGGAGCAAGCGTGGAAAACCTACATTTTGTTTCAGGATTTGTTGATGGTTTCTTTATCCTTTTATTGAGTTCCATCACCGCATCAGTCTTCGTCGTTCAGCATCTGGCTGCCAGTGATAGCCGTACCTCTTCCCTTCGTTACTTTCTGCTTTATTTTTTTACCAGTGTACTTGCCTGGCTGGCTGCCTGGGCAGTAGTCAGGCAGGTGATACCCACCAGTTTCGCCATATCGGTAATTTTATATTGTATTACGCTCGCCGCACTGGCCATTGCGATTCTCAATAACTGTTCCATTTTCCGGTTTAACCGGACAATCTGGAGTGTCTCGGCACTGTTCGTTGTGCTCGCATTTTTTGCAGATTCCATTGTCTCTCAGGTTCTTATCGAAGGGGCTGTCACGGTGGTGTTAATGCCTCTTGCCGTGTTCAGTATTTTTAAAAGGTGGCGAGCCACAAACAATATTGGAAGTTTGCTACTTTTTCTTGCGTGTTTATTGGGTTTGCTGAGCGGCATTTATCAGCTTTACTGGCTTTTTTTTCAAACCAGCGTCGCGCATGTTGTCCACACTACGTTTTTTATTCAGGCGGTGTCGTTCTCGCTCGTTGGAATGGGCCTGGTTACACAAATGCTGGTCGACGAGAAACAAAACATGACGGAAATGGCCTTCACCGATCCCTTAACCCGCTTGTTCAATCGTCGGGGAATGTCGAAAAAGGTAGAAAACTTTTTTTCAGGCAATGCCGGACCGAATACTACGCTACACCTTATGGCAATTGATATTGATTTCTTTAAGTCAATCAATGATACCTATGGGCACGAAGCCGGTGACGTGGTGCTGGAAAAATTTGCCGACCTGCTCGTGTCACTGGTCAGAAGCTCTGATGTATGCTGTCGCCTTGGAGGCGAGGAATTTGTCGTGTGTCTTGCCGATATAACCACAGAGGATGCCTTGCAACTGGCAGAGCGAATCAGGGAGCAAATAGCATTGTTCAATGTTCATCATGACGGAAATACACTGTCGTTTACGGCGAGCATTGGCCTGGCAGACAATACGGGTACAGACAGTTTAGCGTCATTAATCAATAAAGCAGATCAGGCGCTTTATACAGCAAAAAACAGTGGCCGCAACAAAGTCGTGCTGGCATAGAGACACGGTCACAGGCCGGTCTCCCGAGACGGCCGCATCTCTTTGATGATGCTGTAATTACTCCTCGTTTTTTCTGACATCAAGTAGTGTCTGTAACTCATCAATGGGTAGCGCCTTAACCGAACGGGTGTGACCATCAACATCTTCTGCCATCAGCAGGGCATTGTAGATTGCCTCTTCGGTGGCTTCCGCCACTGCCTGAAACAGTGGCGACATGTCACTGTTTTTCAGCACGCGGGTGTCCAGCGTTGGTGCGTTTGCATCACGCCGTACCTGCGGGTGATTGCTGAACGCAATCACGTAATCACCTGATCCGTTACTTACTGTCGCTCCGGTTCTGGCCAGTCCGACTATCGCGCGTTTTGCCAGTCGCTCCAGATTACGCGACGACAACGGGGCATCGGTTGCGACCACAATCATGATGGAGCCGTCAGCTGCAGGTCCGGTTACCTCATCTTTCAGATAGTACTGACCAAGCGCCTCGCCGATACGCACGCCATCTATGGTCAGCACGCCACCAAAGTTTGCCTGTACCAGTACGCCTACTGTCCAGCTGCCGAGTGAGTGCGGCAGAACGCGCGATGAGGTGCCGATGCCACCTTTCCACATAAACGCGACCGTGCCAGCTCCGGCCCCCACATTACCTTCGGCAACCGGACCGGACTGAGCAAGGGCAATAGCGTCTGTGACATGTTTAATGGTGACGCTGCGGGCCCGGATGTCATTAAGCCGGGCATCATTGGTTTCGCCGACCACCGCGTTAACCGAGACAATGTCTTCGTTACCAGGTTGTGCCAGTGTCCAGGTGACAACACCGGCGATCCCTTCTGCAACATTCAGTGTGTTGGTCAGGACAATAGGGGTTTCCAGTTCACCTAATTCTCTGACCTGACTGAGCCCTGCCAGCTTGCCATAACCATTGGCCACATAAATAGCGGCGGGAACTTTGTTTTTTCTGAGGTTACCGTCTGCAGGAATAATCGCCGTGACGCCGGTATGCAGCGATTTTCCCTCGTGCAGCGTCACCTGACCGACTTTTACGTTGCTGACATCGGTTATCGCATTGAGCGGGCCTGGTGGCAGGATCCCGGGCGTAATGCCGAGTTCGCGGGCGCGGACACGTGTCGTGTCATCCGCAACACAGAAAACAGAAAATACCAGGAGGGCAACGCACAGGCTGTATCGCATCATAGACGTACCGGACTATCTTCGGGCTTTTAGCCTACACTACCTGTATTGATGGGGTATTGCCACGTTGGCCTGTGCTACAGAGGCGCTGCAACGCCGGCTGAATACCTGACCAAACAATAGGGTTAAATACTTGACCAATTTAGTAGGTTATGGAAAAATTCCCCCACTTTTTAAAGGGGGCCACAATGAAACTCACCTCTAAAGGACGCTATGCGGTGACGGCGATGCTTGACGTAGCGCTGCACTCAACCCGTGGACCTGTGCCACTGGCCGATATTTCAGAGCGACAGGAAATTTCGCTGTCGTACCTTGAGCAACTGTTTTCCCGTTTAAGAAAAGAAAAACTGGTCGACAGCGTGCGTGGGCCGGGTGGCGGTTACCGTCTTGGCCGCGATGCCTGTGATATTGCGGTCGGCGAAGTTATCCGTGCTGTAGATGAGTCGGTGGATGCGACACGGTGTCAGGGCCAGTCAGACTGCCAGGGCGGAGAACGCTGTCTTACCCACAGCCTGTGGCAGGACCTGAGCGATCGTATCAGCCATTTCCTGGATGACATCACGTTGGGCGAACTGATGGCGAAACGCGATGTGAAAGAGGTGGCAGGGCGGCAGGATAAGTGCCAGACCCGAAACAGTGATATTGAAGTCAGTATTCAGTTGTAAATGACCATGCAAGCACCACAAAAGCCAATTTATCTGGATTACGCTGCGACGACGCCGGTTGACCCGCGTGTCGCCAGCGCCCTGACTGCCTGCCTGACCATGGACGGCAATTTCGGTAATCCTGCATCACGCAGTTACCGTTACGGCTGGATGGCAGAGGAAGCGGTAGATATTGCGCGCAATCAGGTGGCAGACCTGTTGCAGGCGGACCCGCGTGAGATTGTTTTCACCTCAGGGGCCACGGAAGCCAATAATCTGGCCATTAAAGGCGTGGCTGAAGGCTACGGCGCCAAAGGCAAACACATTATTACCGTGAATACCGAGCACAAAGCGGTACTCGACACCTGTGCAGCGCTTAGCCAGCGGGGCTATGAGATCACGTACCTCGCTGTTGACGAGAACGGACTGATAAACGTCGAGCAGGTGCGTGAGGCACTGCGCGATGACACCATTCTGGTGAGCGTCATGCATGTTAATAATGAGCTGGGCGTTATCCAGGACATTGAGGGCATCGGCGCACTGTGCCGCGAGCATGACGTACTTTTCCACGTTGATGCTGCGCAGAGTACCGGCAAACTGCCGATTGATTTATCGGTTTTGCCGGTCGACATGCTGTCGTTATCGGCACATAAGCTGTATGGACCAAAGGGCATCGGTGCACTGTATGTGCGCCGGCGACCGAAGATACACCTGGTTGCACAGATGCATGGCGGTGGTCATGAACGGGGCATGCGCTCCGGCACACTGCCGACCCATCAGATTGTGGGTCTGGGCGAAGCCTGTGCGATTGCCGAGCGTGAACAGGTGGCGGAAGCGGCGCGTCTCGAGGCGTTACGACGTCGTCTGTGGGAAGGCATCAGTACACTGCCGGGCGTGTTTCTCAACGGCCATCCGACACAGCGTGTGGCGGGCATTGCCAATATCAGTTTTGAGGGCGTGGATGGCGAAAGCCTGATGATGGGGCTGAATGACATTGCGGTGTCATCGGGTTCAGCCTGTACATCCGCAAGCCTGGAACCTTCGTATGTACTTAAGGCGATTGGCAGAAGTGATGCGCTGGCCCACGCGGGGTTAAGATTTAGCGTTGGCCGTTTTACCCAGTCATCCGACATTGACTATGTGATTGAAAAGGTCGCGAATGTGGTGACCCGTTTACGTCAGGCGTAGGGCATAAGGCGGTTACGGCCGGCTTTGCGTTGCAACGGCGACGGCTTTCGGGCATGATCCGCGCGCGCTGCGGACCCGTAAGCGGTACCCGTTATGACGTTTTCCCATGTACGCATTCAGCCGGCTAATTCTTGAGTGAATTAGTCAGGTATTATAAAATTAGGAAAGTTTCTTCGCTGATGGTGACCGGCCTCACAGAGTGCCTGCCGGTCATACTGACCGGGCAAGACCGTGATGGCCCGGCAGGTAGCATCAGCACATGCAGGCAAACAAGTGAGATCCCAACATGAGTGAACAGATCGATCAGGCGTTAGAAAGGAAGTACGAGGCCGGTTTTTATTCTGAAATCGAGTCGGAGACTTTTGAAGCAGGCCTGGACGAGTCCGTTATTCGACGTATTTCAGAAATGAAGGGCGAACCAGAGTGGATGCTTGAGTGGCGTCTTAAGGCCTATAACGCGTGGCTGAAAATGGAAGAGCCGGACTGGGCGCATGTCGATTATCCTAAAATCGATTACCAGGCCATTTCTTATTATTCCGCGCCAAAAAGCATGAAGGACAAACCGAAGTCGCTCGATGAGGTCGATCCTGAACTGCTGCGCACCTATGAAAAGCTGGGTATTCCTCTGCACGAACAGGAAATGCTGGCTGGGGTCGCAGTCGATGCGGTATTTGACTCTGTCTCGGTGGTCACCACCTTCCGCGAAAAGCTGGAAGAAGCCGGCGTGATATTCTGCCCCATCTCTGAGGCCGTGCACAAATACCCGGATCTGGTTAAGAAGTACATTGGCTCTGTTGTGCCGCGTACCGACAATTATTTTGCAGCGCTGAACAGCGCTGTGTTTACTGATGGTTCGTTTGTTTACATTCCAAAAGGCGTGCGCTGTCCAATGGAACTGTCTACCTACTTCCGCATCAATGAAATGAACACCGGGCAGTTCGAGCGTACTCTGATTGTCGCAGATGAAGGCAGTTACGTAAGCTACCTTGAAGGGTGTACTGCACCGCAGCGGGATGAAAACCAGCTGCACGCCGCCGTGGTCGAGCTGGTGGCCATGGATAACGCGAAAATCAAGTATTCAACGGTCCAGAACTGGTACCCCGGCGATGAAGATGGCAAGGGCGGGATCTACAACTTTGTGACCAAACGCGGTGTATGCCATACCAACGCGAAGATTTCCTGGACCCAGGTCGAAACAGGGTCTGCGGTAACCTGGAAGTACCCAAGTTGTGTGCTGAAAGGTGATAACAGCGTTGGTGAGTTCTACTCTGTGGCACTGACCCGTGGTCGTCAGCAGGCCGATACCGGTACTAAGATGATTCACCTGGGTAAAAACACCCGCTCAACCATTATTTCCAAAGGCATATCTGCCGGTAAGAGTAATAACGCGTACCGTGGTCTGGTACAAATGGGCCCGAAAGCCGATGGCGCACGCAACTTTACCGAATGTGATTCGCTTCTCATTGGCGATCAGTGCGGTGCGCATACGTTCCCGTATATTGAGAGCCGTAATCCGACGGCCATTGTGGAGCATGAGGCGACAACCTCAAAAGTCAGTGACGACCAGCTGTTCTTATGTCAGCAGCGCGGGCTCGATCCTGAAAAAGCAGTATCAATGATCGTAAATGGCTTCTGTAAGGAAGTGTTTAAAGAATTACCGATGGAGTTTGCGGTGGAAGCCGGCAAACTGCTCGAAATCAGTCTTGAAGGTTCAGTGGGGTAACAATGCTTAAGATTAAAAATTTACATGCCAGCGTGGAAGAAAAAGCCATCCTTAAAGGGCTGAACCTGGAAATTAATCCAGGTGAAGTTCACGCTATCATGGGCCCGAACGGCGCCGGCAAAAGTACCCTGGGCTATGTGCTGTCGGGTCGGGAAGGTTATGAAGTGACCGATGGCAGCGTAACGCTGGATGATAAAGATCTGCTGGAAATGGAAGTTGAGGAGCGTGCCGGTAACGGTCTGTTCCTGGCGTTTCAGTATCCCGTGGAAATTCCTGGCGTCAGCAACATGGAATTTATGAAAGAGTCTGTGAATGCCATTCGTGAACAGCGTGGTGAAGAGCCGCTGTCTGCGGCAGACTTCCTGAAGAAAGCCAAGGAAGCGTGCAAGCAGGTACAGCTTCCTCTTGATTTCCTCAAACGTGGTGTCAACGAAGGGTTTTCTGGCGGTGAGAAAAAGCGCAATGAAATCATGCAGATGATTCTGCTTGAGCCAAAGTTGTGCATTCTCGACGAGTCAGACTCTGGGCTGGACGTTGACGCCCTGCAGGTTGTGGCTGACGGTGTGAACAGTCAGCGTGACGGTGAGCGCAGTTTTATCGTGGTGACCCACTATCAGCGCCTGCTTGACTATATCAAGCCTGACTTTGTGCATATTCTGGCCAACGGCGAAATTGTGAAAAGCGGTGATGCGTCACTGGCGCTGCAGGTTGAAAAAGAAGGCTATGCCTTTTTGGGTAAGGCGTTCGAGGAGGCGGAAGCATGAGTCAATGGCTAGACAAGGTCATTGACGCGGCGACGTCGGTAAACGATTATCTCGCTCCGGTTCGTCAACAGGCCCTGATCCAGTTAAAAGCCGAGGGCTGGCCCGGCCGTAAACAGGAAACCTGGCGTTTCACGCCGCTGACAGCCATCGAAAACCGCGATATGTCAGAAGCGACTGGTGCTAAAAGCGAGAGCGCGCCAGCGATTGACGGTCTTAACGCGCTGGATATTGTGTTCGTCGACGGCAAACTGGTTACTGACCTGACGTCAATGACACTACCAGAAGGCGTACAGATTACTGCGCTTGATGCCGCCGATGCGACACAGCAGGACAACATCAAAGCGCTGTTTGCCAGCGTTAAGCCTCAGCGCCACCTGTTCGGGCTGGTTAATGATGTGCTGACCCGGGACGGCGTCTTTATTGACGTTGCTGACGGCACGAAGGTGACGACCCCAATCCGTATCGTTAATATCGCGGCAGGGCAGGCTGATGCGCATACGCGGGTGCTGGTGAACCTTGGCAACGGTGCAGACGCAACGATTATTGAGCACGGGACAGGAACAAGCGACAGCTTTACCACAGCCTTTGCGGAATATGCTATCGGCGAGACGGCGCGACTGGAGCATTATCGCTTTTCGATGTTTACCGGCAGTGCCAAGCAGGTTGGTGGCAGCCATTTCCGTCTGGACACCGAAGCGAAACTAAACAGCACGCTGGTAGGCTATGGCAGTGAACTGTCGCGCCTTGATGTGGATATTGTGCATGCCGGCGAGCATGCCAACGCGAAGATGAATGCGATTTATCTGCTGGCCGAGGGGGAACTGTTCGATCTGCACTCCACCATTGAGCATGCGGTGCCTAACGGGACAACCGAAGAAAATGCCCGAGGCATTATCGGTGAGCGTGCCCGCGCCGTGTTTAACGGCCGTATTCATATTCATCGTGATGCCCAGAAAACGCTGGCTGAGCTGAATAACCGTAACCTGTTGCTATCCCGTCGTTCAATGGTCAATACCAAGCCGGAACTGGAAATATATGCCGACGATGTGCAGTGTGCGCATGGCGCTACCGTGGCTGAGATTGACGAAGCGTCGCTGTACTACCTGTTGTCGCGTGGTATCAGCCGTTCCAGAGCGCTGGTGATGCTGAATTTCGGCTTTATTCAGGAGCTGGTTAACGCGATGCCAAACGAGGCGCTGCGCGACTGGTTGCTGCCGCTGCTGAGTGAGCGGTTTGTCAGCATGGAGGTCAAATGAGCCTGGACGTAGCCGCGCTGCGCGAACAGTTTCCGATCCTGAAGCGTACCGTTGACGGTAAACCACTGGTCTATCTGGATAACGCTGCAACAACGCAAAAGCCCCAGGTGGTCATTGATGCACTGGTCGATTTTTATACCCAGTGTAATGCGAATGTTCACCGTGGTGCCCACACGTTGTCGGATGAAGCCACACGTCGTTATGAACAGGCGCGTGACAGCGTTGCCGCATTTGTTGGTGCCACGCATCGCGAAGAAGTCATCTGGACCAGTGGTACAACCGAGGCAATAAACCTGGTTGCCAATGGTCTGGGGCAACTGCTTAAGCCAGGTGATGAGGTACTGGTGACCGAGCTTGAGCACCATGCCAACCTAATCACGTGGCAGCAGGCGTGCCGGCGATCCGGAGCCACACTGAATATTGCGCCGGTGTTTGATTCCGGTGAACTGGACGTAGCGGCCTTTGATGCGCTGCTGACTGACAGCACAAAAATGGTCGCGATGCCGCATGTCTCCAACGCGCTGGGAACGGTCAATCCTGTTCGCGAGCTGACCGCAAAGGCGAAGGCCCGTGGTGCGCTGGTTCTGATCGATGGCGCCCAGGGAATTGCCCATGGTGGCGTCAATGTGCAGGACATCGGCTGTGACTTCTATGCTTTTTCCGGACACAAGTTATTCGGCCCAACCGGTATCGGCGTGCTGTGGGGACGTAAGTCCGTGCTTGAAGACTGGCCGGTCTGGCAGGTTGGCGGCGAAATGATCGCTGATGTGACTTACCATGAAGCAACCTGGGGCGCGTTGCCCAATCGTCTGGAAGCCGGCACACCGAACATTGCCGGAGCCATTGGCCTTGGGGCCGCAGTTAACTGGTTCAGTGCGCTGGACATACCGGCCATACAGGCGCATGAACAGAAGTTGCTGTCCTACGCTATGACACTGGGACGTGAGTTTGACGGGTTGCGCCTGATTGGTACGGCGCCTGAGAAAGTGGGCGTTATGAGTTTTCTGCTTGAGGGGACACACCCCGCCGATGTCGGCTTTATCCTCGACAAACAGGGCGTGGCAATTCGTACCGGCGATAACTGCGCACAGCCCCTGATGAAGCGTCTTGGGATCCCCGGAACGGCCCGCGCCTCGTTCTCGGTGTATAATACGCTCGAAGAGATCGACGTGCTGTTTTCTGCGCTGAAGAAAGCGAAAATGATGTTGGCCTGAGGAGGCATTATGAGTGTAGAAACCTTTGTTCCCAGTACACAAATTATCAGCCTGAGTGACAGTGCAATTCGTCATTTTGAAGGTAAACTGAAAAACCATCCTGATAAGGTCATTCGTTTGTCTACAAAAGTCAGTGGCTGTACCGGTTATGCGTACGTGCTGGACTTTGCTGATGCGCCTGAGCAGGGTGACGAGATTATCAGTGTGACGCCAGCTCTCACGGTGGCAGTTGCTGCAGATGCGGTGGAGCTGGTGCGCAACACAGAGATTGATTACGTCCAGGAGGGCGTGAACGGTGTCATCAAGTACTACAACCCGAATGTAGTGGATGAGTGCGGCTGTGGCGAAAGCTTTAACGTCGGCTGATACGGAAGACTGATGAAACAAAAGATGGTTGTCACAGAGCGTGACTGTAAGGCACGTCTGGTACCGGCCGGAAACCCTGTGACCATTCCGGAAGGTGAGTTTGTTAATATCACCCAGGATTTAGGCGGCAATTTTACGGTCACCTGGCGTGGCAATATGTACCGTATTGATGGTACAGATGCCGGCGCGATAGGGCGCAAGCCACTTGAGCTGACATTTACGCCTCCCGAGGACGGTACAATCAGCGAACAGCAGGTTTGGGATGCGCTGGAGACGGTGTATGACCCGGAGATACCGATTAACCTGGTATCATTAGGGCTGATTTACCGTGTCAGCATCGATCAGGACAGCAACACCGTGTCTATTGACATGACGCTGACGGCGCCGGGCTGCGGCATGGGACCTGTACTGGTGGGCGATGTGGAGTATCGTATAGGTATGGTACCGTTTGTCGAACACGTCAATGTGGAACTGGTCTTTGACCCGCCCTGGTCCAGGGACATGATGAGTGAAGAAGCCCAGCTTGAAGCCGGCTTATTTTTTTAACGCGACTGACAGGACGAACAATGGCTCTGCCCGCTACCGAAGAGATTATCGACGATTTGGCGTTTTTTGATGACTGGGAACAACGCTACCAGTACATCATCGATCTGGGTAAACACTTACCGGGGCTGCCTGAAGAGGCGCGCACACCTGACAGGCTGGTGAAGGGGTGTCAGAGCAACGTCTGGTTGCTTCCTCATCAGCAAGACGGCGTCTTCCGTTTTGAGGTCGACAGTGATGCCGTGATTGTACAGGGGCTGCTTGCCCTGGTAATGGCGGCTTATAACAATAAGTCGGCAAACGAGATCCTGGCTTTTGATATCGATGGTTACTTCAGCGAACTTGATCTCGAACGTCACATTACCCCTACCCGTGGAAATGGCCTTCGCGCCATTGTCGGCAAAATTCGCGAACTGGCTGCCAGCGCGGCCTGATTATCCCGCGTCAGTCCAGGGCTGGCGCGCTCTTCACAAAGAACAGGAATCGTCGCTGGTCAAGCCGGTGATTATTGCCTATAATTCGCGACCAAATTTTAAACCCTTTAATGGAGACTGAAAAAATGGCGCTAGAGCGTACTTTTTCTATTATCAAGCCTGACGCGGTTGCCAAGAATGTAATTGGCGCCATCTACAACCGCTTTGAAACTGCTGGTCTGCGCATCGTTGCATCAAAAATGCTGCACATGAGCAAAGAACAGGCTGAAGGTTTCTACGCTGAGCACAAAGAGCGTCCTTTCTTTGGTGCACTGGTTGACTTCATGACATCTGGCCCTGTGATGGTGCAGGTACTGGAAGGTGAAAATGCGGTTGTGAAAAACCGTGAAATCATGGGCGCAACGAATCCTGCTGACGCCGCGGCGGGAACTCTGCGTTCTGATTATGCAGAGTCAATCGACGAAAACGCGGTTCACGGCTCTGATGCGCCTGAGTCAGCGGCACGTGAAATTGCGTACTTCTTCTCTGAAGAAGAAATCTGCCCGCGTACCCGTTAATCGTTACTGGCAGGCTGCCTGCGCAGCAAGCAATATTCGAAAACCCGGCACTGGCTGGGTTTTTTATTATCCGCTGCAGTATTTTCGTCATGACAGCGGATGTGGTACACTTCGCGCCCAATTTTTACACAGTCTGTTTCTCAATGTCGCTGCTGTTGCGGTTCAACCCGGCAGAGTGAGAAAACATGGCATACCGTGCATTTCATGCAACACTATATCCAGGGAAGCGGTTTAGTCTTGTGCCGTCGGAGACGGTAACGGCATGGGTAAATTCATTTTCGTTCAGTCAGGCAGGTCATCCTTATTATGGCAAAAACAAATCTGTTAAATCTCAATCGCGAAGGGCTTCGCAGTTTCTTCAAAGAGATCGGTGAAAAACCTTTCCGGGCCGATCAGGTGATGAAGTGGATTTACCATCATGGCGTGTCAGACTTCGAGCAGATGACCAACCTCAACAAACAACTGCGTGCGAATTTGATTGAACACTGCGAAATCAAAGCGCCCGAGATTGCGTATTTTCAGGAAGCGAGCGACGGCACAATTAAGTTTGCGCTGGCACTGGAAGGTGGTCAGGAAGTAGAAACGGTATGGATCCCGGATGGTGATCGCGCCACCCTGTGTGTTTCCTCTCAGGTTGGTTGTGCGCTGGAGTGTACATTCTGCTCTACTGCCCAGCAGGGCTTTAACCGCAACCTCACTGTCAGCGAAATCATTGGCCAGGTCTGGCGCGTAGCTACCCACCTGGGGCTGTCCAATGACTCCGGCAAGCGACCCATTACTAACGTGGTTATGATGGGAATGGGCGAGCCGTTGCTTAACCTGAAGCACGTGGTGCCGGCAATGGAAATCATGCTGGATGATTACGGCTTTGGCCTGTCGAAGCGCCGGGTAACCCTGAGTACGTCAGGGGTAGTCCCAGCCCTGGACAAACTGGGTGACGAGATTGATGTGGCGCTGGCGATTTCACTGCATGCGCCTACCGATGAACTGCGTAACGAGATTGTGCCTATCAATAAAAAGTACAATATCGAAACGTTTCTGGCCGCCGTACGTCGCTATCTCGATAAATCACGCGCTAATCAGGGCAAAGTGACGGTAGAATACGTTATGTTGTCACACATTAATGACAGCACCGAACAGGCGCATCAACTGGCGAAAGTGCTGAAAGATACGCCGTCAAAAATTAACCTCATCCCGTTTAACCCCTATCCGGGCTCGCCATATACCTGTTCGAGCAATTCCCGTATCGACCGCTTTGCCAAGGTACTGATGGAGTATGGGTTTACTGTGGTGGTTCGCAAAACCCGTGGCGATGATATTGACGCCGCCTGTGGGCAATTAGTGGGTGATGTTGTCGACAGAACAAAAAGAATGTTGAAAAAACAGATGAAGGGCGAGGCAATATCGGTAAAAATGGCTCAGTAATCAATAAGAAGACAGGAGCAAGGTGCAATGCGAATTACCACACTGGCACTGGTGGCATTGCTTGGCGGCTGTGTGAGTCAGCCACAGACAGGCACGTTCAAGGAAGAGTTTGATAAAGAGAACGCGGCGAAAACCCGTGTTTCTTTAGGGCTCACGTATTTAAAGAACGGAAATTACTCGCAGGCAAAAGCAAACCTGGACCGTGCCCTGGAATATGCCCCGCGTTCGGCTGACGTACATTATTCACTGGCGTATTATTATCAGCTGGTGGGTGAGAATGAGCGTGCTGACGAATCCTACAACACCGCGATTAAGCTGGCGCCCCGCAATGCGGATATTGCCAACAGCTACGGCGCATTTTTATGCCAGACCGGCAATTACAACGCTGCGCTGAATTATTTTCAGAAGGCGATCAATAATAAGCTCTACGCCAATTCGGCAGAAACCTACGAAAACATGGCCTTGTGTGCGCAGCAGGAAGGACGCAACGACGTCGCGATTGGTTACCTGCAGGATGCGCTCAATCATCAGCCTGCACGCGCCAAAAGTCTGATCCTGCTGGCCGAGCTCTATGCCAAGGAAAACCAGTGGGAAAACGCTAACGCGACACTGAAAAAATTTGAACGGGTGGGGCAGGTTACACCGGATTATTTGTGGCTGGCGGTGAGTATTGCCGAAGCGCAGGGTGATATTATGACTGCGAAGGAATACGGCGAGATGCTGATGGCCGTTTACCCGACTCATCCGTTATCGGCGCAATACCGACAGAAAGCCCGTAGCTGGCCACAGGTGTCTGTCAGCCGAAAAACGAAAAACACAGCTGAGCCAGCTGCTGCGCTGGTGGTAAGCGAGGATCCGGTTGTGCAGCAGCCGGTTGCCGAGGTCTCAGCGCCGCGGGCTCAGCAGGAAGACACCAGCGAGGCCGCTGCGCCTGAACCCGAGTCTCCGCCAGTTGTAGTAACATCACAACCTGACGAGCCTGTGTCGCCAGAAAGTGACACCGTCACGGCCGATGTTGCAGAAACAGTGCCGGATGACGGCAGTGAAGGCGATGATGAAAACGCGGTCCCGCGTTTTCATATAGTAAAAGCCAGTGAAAACCTTTATCGTATCTCGTTAAAATACAACATTAAGATGGCTACACTGCAGGAGTGGAATGATATCAAAGATAATGGCGCGATTTTTGCCGGTAAAAAGCTTTGGTTAGTTCCACCCGAAATGCAGGAGAATTAGGAAGTCGGATGGTGTCAGACGAGAATATAAATAACATTGAGGACACGCAGGATTCACCTGATGCAGAGCGCGTAGCCAGCCCCGGTAAATTGTTACGGGAAGGGCGCGAAAAACAGGGCTTATCGCAGCAACAGGTGGCTGAAAAGCTGTTTTTGAAAGTCAGCCAGATTGATGATCTGGAAAATGACCGAATTGATGATAAAACATCCATTACGTTTACCCGTGGCTACATCAGAAACTACGCAAAGCAACTTGGGCTTAGTCAGGATGTGGTGATTGCCGAGTTCGATAAACTCCACACGGCTCCCAAGCAGCCTGCAAGACTACAAAGCTTCTCTAAACGTGTTGCCAAGCAAACCCATGATGATCGCTGGATGATGGTCACCTATGTGATCCTGCTTATGCTGATTGCTGGCGTAGTGGTCTGGTGGTATCAGCAAAGTAATAATCAGGCCCTGCCTGGCACAACCAGTGAACTGACAGAAACGCAGGATGTATCGTCCGGTGAGTTTTCTGATGACACCCAAAGTGCGCCGCCGGTGACGGCAGAGGCAAGCGATGCGGTGGATGCGACTGCTGAGTCGCAGATGCAGCAGCCATCAACTGATTCAGTGCCGGATAGTTCGGAAGGTGACGACGCAGTGGATGATGCAGCAACGTTGTCAGAAGATACCTCAGAACCGGAAAACGGCGGGGTGTTTACCAGTACCGCATCTGTGGATGTGCCAGCGACAACGACTGACTCGCAGACCGAGTCTCTTCAGACCGAGTCTCTTCAGACCGCCGAATCTGTTCAGACGGAACCTATCGCAATGGTATTTACATTCAGCGACGATTGCTGGGTGAATATTGAAGACGGCACCGGCGAAGCCATCGCATATGGCATCAAACAGGCGGGCAGGGTAATGGAAATCAGTGGTATTCCACCGGTTGAAGTTACGCTCGGTGCACCGGATAATGTCGCTATTACAGTGAACGGTGAGGCCGTTGATATGTCGGTATACCAGACTGGCCGCACCGCAAGGTTCTCGCTTCCTATTCAGGATTAATTGATGTTTTCGACAAGTCCCATTACACGCAGAAAATCGACCCGGATTTATGTGGGTAACGTGCCAATTGGTGATGGTGCCCCCATTGCCGTGCAATCCATGACGAATACGCCGACTACCGACGTCGATGCCACAGTGGCGCAAATACGCCGAATTCAAGCTGTCGGCGGGGAAATCGTGCGTGTGTCTGTGCCTACTATGGACGCGGCTGAAGCGTTCAAAGAAATTCGCCAGCAGGTCACCGTGCCGCTGGTGGCTGATATTCATTTTGACTATCGTATTGCCCTTAAAGTCGCGGAATACGGCGTAGACTGCCTGCGGATTAATCCGGGCAATATCGGCAATATGGAGCGCGTACGCGCGGTCGTCGATTGTGCAAAAGACAAGAATATTCCAATCCGTATTGGTGTGAACGGTGGCTCGCTTGAGCGCGATTTACAGGAAAAATACGGCGAGCCGACACCTGAAGCCCTGGTGGAATCCGCCATGCGCCACGTCGACATTCTCGACAAGCTGAATTTTGACCAGTTCAAGGTCAGCGTCAAGGCGTCTGATGTATTCCTGGCGGTTGGGGCTTACCGCCTGCTGGCGAGTAAAATTGACCAGCCATTACACCTTGGCATTACCGAGGCGGGCGGACAGCGAGCGGGTGCGGTGAAAAGTGCGGTTGGTCTGGGCATGTTGCTGGCTGAGGGAATCGGCGATACGCTGCGCGTTTCGCTGGCCGCCGACCCGGTAGAAGAGATAAAAGTGGGCTTTGATATTCTGAAGTCACTGCGTATCCGTTCGCGCGGAATTAATTTTATTGCCTGCCCGAGCTGTTCACGCCAGGAATTTGATGTGATTGGCACAGTAAACGCGCTGGAACAGCGTCTTGAAGACGTACTGACGCCGATGGATGTCTCTATTATAGGCTGTGTGGTCAACGGACCTGGTGAAGCAGAGGTGTCTGATCTTGGCCTGACCGGTGCCCGCAATATGAGCGGTTTTTACGTTGACGGCAAGCGTCAGAAAGAACGTTTGCCCAACGACGACCTGGTCGACAGACTGGAGGCACGCATCCGTGCCAAAGCCGCGCAAATCGACAGTGCTAACGCCATTCCGGTTACCATGAAAGACGAGTAACTTCGTCCCTTCCAGCGTTGTTGTTTGTGTCAGAAGCCCCTATAATGCGGGGCTTTTCATTATTAAGCGGTTATGAGTATTTCAGGTGGCTAAAACAATTCAGGCTATTCGTGGTATGAACGACTGTCTTCCCGACGTATCGGGAAGCTGGCAGAAAGTAGAATCCGTTATCCGGCAGGTGGTGGCCAGCTATGGCTATCAGGAGATCCGCACGCCAATCGTTGAAAGCACCGATCTGTTTAAGCGTTCAATCGGCGAAGTGACAGACATCGTCGAAAAAGAGATGTACACGTTTGAAGACCGTAACGGTGACAGTCTTACATTGCGTCCGGAAGGGACTGCAAGCTGTGTGCGGGCCGGCAATGAACATGGTCTGCTGTATAACCAGCAACAGCGCCTGTGGTACATGGGCCCGATGTTCCGTCACGAACGTCCTCAGAAAGGACGCTATCGCCAGTTTCATCAGTTTGGCGTTGAAGCCTTTGGCCTGCCAGGGCCTGACATTGATGTTGAGGTTATCCTGCTTAGCGCCCGTCTGTGGAAAGCCTTTGGGATTGATCAGCATGTGCGCCTGGAGCTGAATTCTCTTGGCTCAAATGAAGCCCGTCAGCGTTATCGCGATGCACTGGTTGATTACCTGAAGGCGCGTGAAGATAAACTGGACGAAGACTCACGTCGCCGTCTTGAGTCGAACCCACTGCGAGTGCTGGACAGCAAAAATCCGGATGTACAGGCAGCAATTGCAGACGCGCCATCATTGCTCGATTATCTTGATGATGAATCCAAAGCGCATTTTGACACGCTGTGTGCGCGTCTGGATGCGGCAGGGGTCGCTTATCAGGTGAATCCGCGCCTGGTGCGTGGTCTTGATTACTACAACCGAACCGTGTTTGAGTGGGTCACTGACAGTCTGGGTGCCCAGGGGACGGTGTGTGCGGGTGGCCGTTATGATGGTCTGGTGGAACAACTTGGCGGTAAGCCGTCGCCGGCTGTTGGTTTTGCAATGGGCATGGAACGTCTGGTGCTGATGCTGTCAGCGTTGCAGGATAACCCGGACCAGTCGTCCGCCGATGTTTACGTCACCGCACTCGGTGAAGAGGTTGCCGGCTATGCAACGGAAGTGGCAGAATGCCTGCGCGATGCGCTGCCCGACCTGCGTATAGTGATGCATTGCGGTGGCGGAAACCTGAAAAAACAACTTAAGCGTGCTGATAAAACCGGCGCGCAGACAGCACTGCTGCTCGGCAGCGAAGAAATGAACGAGCGAAACGTCACCGTGAAGCCACTGGATGGGGGGGAGCAATATACTGTTGCCCTCGACGCACTGGCCGAAACGCTGGCAGCGCACAGGTAATAATTAAAAAGTAAAAGCGAGAAGGGAGTGCGTTGCCATCAGGCGCGTACTGACGCATAACGCGATAAGAGGTCAGGCGATGGAACAGTTCGCAACAGAAGAACAACAGGTAGAAGCAATTAAAAAGTTCTGGAAAGAACATGGTATGGCAATTGTTGTCGGTGCCTTACTTGGATTAGGTGGCCTTTACGGCTGGCGTTATTATTCCGATGCTCAGCTTGCAGAGCGCGAAGCGGCATCGGTCAACTACCAGACTGCCGTTGAGTCACTCGAAAATGCCAACGATGACCAGGCTCTGAATGCATTCATCGAAGCAAATCCTGATACCGGTTACACGTCCATCGCCAGCCTGGTGGCTGCAAAAGTGGCAGCCGATAAGGGCGATTTTGATACCGCGGCTAACCATCTGAACCGCGTGATGACAAACGCTGCAGACAGCAACCTGAAAACCATGGCAGGCGTTCGTCTGGCGCGTGTACAAATGGAAATGAACCAGCTTGATGGTGCGTTGTCTACGCTTGACAGCCTCAGCAACCCTGCCTTCGAAGCGCAGATTGCCGAGGTGAAAGGCGACGTCTACGTGCGTCAGGAAAAGTTTGACGAAGCCCGTCAGGCATACACACTCGCGCTGGAAAAAAATGCCAATAATCCGCTGTTACGGATGAAGCTGGATAACCTTGCTGTTGCAGCAGGCGCATAACAATAATACGAGGTACGCGATTTGTCTCTCACTCTGAGCGAACATATGGGGCGGGTTGCCCGCACACTGGGACTGGCGCTGACTCTGTCTTTCACACTGTCGGCCTGCACGACCATTGAAGACTGGTTTGGTGATGAAGAAGAACTGGAAATTCGGCGTTTAAAACCGATTGATGCTGAATTTGAGGCCGAAGTCCGCTGGGAAACCGACCTCGACGACGGTGTTGAAGGTTACTTTTCACGTCTGCGTCCTGTGTACGCCTACGAAAAGCTGTTTGTTGCTGACCGCCACGGTGACGTGCGTGCGCTGGATCCAACTAATGGTGACGTGATTTGGTCACAGAATTTTGCCATCTTCCGGGACGAAGGTTACATGGACTCGGTTTCCCGCCTGTGGCGTAGTGGTGAATCGGCACGTCTGGCCGGACTTGCTGCCGGCGATGGTAAAGTGTTTCTTGGGTCAGAAAACGGTGCGGTGATTGCGCTGTCCCAGGAGAACGGTGAACTGTTATGGCAGGCATCTATTCCGGGTGAAGTGCTGGCTCCTCCTGCACTGGATGAAGGTATTCTGGTCGTCAATACGGGCGCCGGTACGCTATTTGGCTTCAATGCCGAGACGGGTGAAGAGCTCTGGCGTCATGAAAGTGACACGCCGCCGCTGACATTACGTGGCATTTCTGCGCCCATCGCGTCAAACGGTGGTGCAATGGTTGGCACGGCAACCGGTAAGCTTCAGGTGAATATCCTCGACAGCGGTGTACTGGCCTGGGAAACGGCGATTGCTAAACCTTCCGGTGCAACGGAGCTCGAACGTATTGTTGATATTGATACGACACCTATCCTGTACGGTGGTACGGTATATGCGATTTCGTATAACGGAACGCTTGCCGCTGTTGAACTTCGCAGTGGACGGGTCATCTGGCAGCGTGAATATGGTGCGTACCAAAACCTGACCATGCAGGGCAACCGTTTGTTTGTTGTCGACACTGAGTCACATGTGTATGCACTGGATCGTCGTAACGGGGTAGAACTGTGGTCGCAAAGCTCACTCAAGAAGCGTTCGCTGACGGCAGCATTACCGGTGGGCGATCACCTGGTCGTTGGCGACAACTGGGGCTTTGTGCACTGGATTAACGCTGAAACCGGAAAAATCGTTGCCCGTCTTGATGTCGGCGGCGACGATGAAGACGACGCCATCTACGTTGAGCCACTAAAAGTTGGCGACGACATCGTCGTGGTTACCCGTTCCGGCACGGTAGCGGCGGTACGTCGACGCGACGCAAATTAAGCGTACACCCATGATGGCTGACGCGGACGCGCTTAGCCGTTATAATTAGCCTGTCTTGTGGCCGCGAAACCTCGCGGCCCGATTTGTTTCTATAAACCTTAGGATTGCAAGCATGTTGCCTGTTGTTGCCTTGGTAGGCCGACCCAATGTCGGTAAGTCCACATTGTTTAACCGCCTTACCAATTCCCGCGATGCACTGGTCGCAGATTATCCCGGACTGACCCGAGACCGAAAATATGGTCAGGCGAAGTTTGAGGGGCGTCAGTTTATCGTGGTAGACACCGGAGGGATCACCGGTGACGAAGAGGGTATCGATGCGCATATGGCGCAGCAGTCGTTAATGGCCATAGAAGAAGCTGATGTGGTGATGTTTCTGGTGGACGCGAGAGCTGGCCTGCTGCCTGCCGACCAGGGCATTGCCGATCATCTGCGTAAGCTGAATAAAAACGTGCTGCTGGTTGCCAACAAAGTGGATGGCATTGACGGTGACAGCGAAAGTGCGGAGTTTTACTCATTAGGCCTGGGAAGCGTGCATCAGATCGCGGCAGCCCATGGGCGCGGCGTCAGCCAGTTGATGCAGACCGGCCTGGGGCCGTTGTCCGCGCAATTCCCGGACATGCTGGCCGCGGAAGAGGTTATCTCCGACGAAGCAGAGGATGCCGAAGCACAGCGTGAGCGTCTGCAAAGCCTGCCGATCAAGCTGGCAATTGTCGGTAAGCCGAATGTCGGTAAGTCCACACTGACTAACCGTATTCTGGGTGAGGAGCGGGTTGTGGTATATGACCTGCCGGGCACCACCCGTGATAGCGTGTATATTCCTATGTCACGTGATGAGCGTGAATACATTCTGATTGACACGGCGGGCGTAAGAAAACGTGCCCGGATTACCGAGGCGGTTGAAAAGTTTTCTATTGTCAAAACCCTTCAGGCGATTGAAGAATCGAATGTGGTGTTACTGGTCATTGACGCCCGAGAAGGCATTTCAGATCAGGATCTCAGTCTGTTGGGTTTCGTGCTGAATTCCGGACGTTCTCTGGTGATTGCCGTGAACAAATGGGACGGGCTGAATACGGATGTGAAAGACGACATCAAACGGGAGCTCGATCGCCGACTGGGCTTTATCGACTTTGCCAGACTGCACTTTATTTCTGCGCTGCATGGCAGTGGAGTGGGTAACCTGTTTGAATCGGTTCAGGAAGCGTATGAAAGTGCGACGCGTCGGGTGAATACGGCGACGCTGACCCAAATTATGGAAATGGCGCAGGAAGATCATCAGCCACCGCTGGTGCGTGGCCGTCGGGTCAAAATGAAATATGCCCACGCCGGGGGCTACAACCCGCCCGTGATAGTCATTCATGGTAATCAGGTTGATGACCTGCCGAGTGCTTATAAACGCTACCTGATGAACTATTTCAGAAAAGCGCTGAATGTAATGGGAACGCCGATTAAGATTGAATTCCGGGAAGGTAGTAACCCGTTTGAGGGTAAAAAGAATCAGCTCACCCTGTCACAACAGCGTAAGCGTCGTCGTATGATGGCGTTCCACAGCAAGAAAAAATAAATGTCTGGCAGCAACATGCTGCCGTTTCTACTGAATGGCCGACGCACTGTCGGCCTGTTCTCTCAGCGTAGCCATCAGCACGGACTCCGAGGGTACTTTGATAGAGGTCATCGCCTCTGCGACCAAACTGTCTGAAAACCGCGATGGCAGGGTGGTGGTAATTTTGACAATTTTGTCTTCCTGCCTGAACACATAAATGCTGGCGTAAATTTTGTCGGTTGTCTCTGACTCCGCCATCAGGCTGAGTCGCAGACCGCCCTCGCGTTGTCCTGTCAAAGGAAACTGGCTGACAGGCTGGACTTCGCGCAGCGTCAGGTTGCGTGCCTGTGCGACCTGCCGGGCCTGCGAATAGTCGCGGTGGATTTCCTGCGCCAGGATGCTGGTTGTGTCAGATGCCAGCGATTGGCGGATAGGAAACACGTTGATGTCCAGCATGGCCTCCTGATAATCCGGGTGAACATAACGGCTGATAACACCTTCCATCGGGTCGGGGTACCATTCTGTCGTAATGCGGTCGAAGGCGTCGATTTTTTGTGGCACCAACATATCGTCGCGGTAGTTGCTGGCTTTCAGTGACTGGTAGAGGAAGTGCGATGAGAAGACATCACTGGATGACACGGAATCCCACCACTGGTTAATCAGTGATGCCGCCATGTCTTCATCGGAATCGCTGCCGGTGAACTGTTGCTTCACCACGGTACTGCTGAGTTCAACACCCCGCCAGACCACGGTAAATTCCGCAAACTGGGTGGATTGTACTGCCGTATTCCCATTGCCTGACAGAGTGGCAGAGACAGATTGCCAGAAGGTTTTTGGATGCTGCTGACCGAGATTTGCAATCAACAGCTCATAATCAGACCGGTGGGTGTCGCTGGCCAGCATTGACGCGGCATTCGGTGCATTCTTTATCGCTTTAAGAAATGCTTCGGGCGCAATCATATCCTCTACGCATGGTGTCGGGTTCTCACGACACTGCAGCGTCATGTTGTCACTCGGATAGGTCGAGTACAACGCCAGACCGGTAACCGGCAGGGACGGGGTTTCTGAAACGGCACTTACCTGAGAGGGGGCGTTGACAGCGCAACCGCTTAACCACAGAGAAGCCACAATACTTCCTGCTAGCGCCGTTATTCTGGCTTTGCTCAACAACACAGTAACACGTTCCTTTAACCCGACAACGGTATCCGCTATACCGTTCAAATGTTGTTCAGGATCGCTCAGACAGAGGTTGCCTGTCAATAACTGTGTGTCGGTTAATTAGTCGTAGACGGTAACCCCGTTTATGGCCCGACAGGACGGTGTCGGGCACAGGCAGGATCAGGAGCCGGCACGGCGCGTAACGCGGGTCACGGTACTGCTGATTTCACCGTCGCTGATGCGGGTGGTCAGGGTATCGCCTTCGGACACCTGAGCGACCGACGTAATGGTGGTCTCATTATCAAACGTGATCGAATAGCCGCGGGCCATGGTAGCGAGCGGGCTCACGGAGTTCAGCAGCTGTGCCTGGTTCGCCAGATTTTCGCGTGCTGAGGACAGGGTTCTTTGCATGGCGCGCTCAAGCCGTTGCTGCGCACGCTGCAATGCCACCTTTTTCTCAGTCAGCGTTTGCGCCGGATTGTTGCGCATCAGTTGTCTGCTCAGTTGCTCTTGGTAACGGTATTGTTCGCGCAGTCGCTGCGTGATTGCGGATTTCAGCGATTGCGTCATGTGACCAAGACGCTGAACCTGCGTCTTGATCTGTAACGCAGGATGCAATGCCCGCAGGTGCTGGAAACGGGCCTGTAATTGCTGTCTGGCAGAGACAATCTGCTGCGAAACTGCGCGGTTCAGTCGTGCAACCAGATTATCGACCTGTTGCATCAATGCCTGTGTATCGCGGCTCAGCAGTTCGGCTGCGGCGGAAGGGGTGGGTGCTCTCAGGTCAGCGACAAAGTCGGCAATCGTGATATCCACTTCGTGCCCGACGGCACTGACAATGGGCAGGTCAGATGATGCAATGGTTCTGGCCAGCGTTTCATCATTAAAGCACCAGAGATCTTCCATTGAGCCGCCACCACGGGTCAGCAGCAGCGCGTCTACTTCATTTCGACGGTTTGCGGTTTCAATAGCCCGGATAAGTTGGGCCGGGGCTGATTCGCCCTGTACCATCGACGGGTACACGATGACCTGGGTCGATGGACTGCGCCTCGCCAGCACGCTCAGTACATCATGCAGGGCCGCTCCGGTAGCTGAGGTAATCACCCCGAGTCTGGACACCGAGGCAGGCAAAGGGCATTTTCGCGCGGTATCAAACAACCCCTCCGCCAGCAGTTTTGCTTTTAGCGCATCAAATGCCTGCTTTAACCGTCCTTCACCATCATCCTCAAGGTGCTCAACAATCAGCTGATAATCTCCTCGCGCCTCATACAGACCAACCGAGGCGCGCACCAGAATTTTGTCGCCTTCTTTCGGGCGCTGACGTACCAGCCGGTTCGCATTACGGAACATGGCTGCTCGCACCTGGGCTTTATTGTCTTTTAATGTAAAGTACCAGTGACCGGACGACGCACTGACAAAATTCGACACCTCCGCAGACAACCAGACCAGTCCCATTTCGCTCTCTAAAAGGGTACGGGCAAGCCGGTTGAGTTTGGTCACAGTCAGGATTTGGCGCGGGTTTGCAGGCGGTGTTTGATACATACAACAAAAATTCATCAGGTTTACTACGAATAGAGTTTACCTGAAAACCAAAAAACACTACAATTGCGCCGCAATTAACCCTCAACTGAATAGGTGTTGTTGCATGCTCCGAATCATCCAAGAAGCGCTGACATTTGACGATGTGTTGCTGGTTCCCGGCTACTCGAATGTCCTTCCTCATACTGCCAATCTTCAAACCCGTCTGACCCGCGGCGTGACGCTGAATATTCCTATGGTTTCTGCAGCTATGGATACCGTGTCTGAGGCTCGTCTGGCAATTGCGCTGGCGCAGGAAGGCGGCATGGGCTTCATCCACAAGAATATGCGTCCTGAAGAGCAGGCAAAGCACGTACGTGAAGTTAAGAAATATGAGAGCGGCGTGGTGTCAGATCCGGTGACGGTTAATCAGGAAACCACCATCGGCGATGTTATCGCGCTGTCAAAACGTCTTGGCTACTCCGGCTTTCCGGTCACCGATGCAGACAGTAACCTGATCGGTATCGTTACCGGTCGGGATCTGCGATTTGAAAAGCGTCTTGAGCTGCCCATCAGTAATGTGATGACCGGGAAGGATGACCTGGTCACGGTGAAAGAAGGGGCAAGCTCAGATGAAGTGCTTGAGCTTATGCATGAGCACCGTATCGAAAAAATTCTGGTTACCGACAACGACTTTAAACTGAAAGGGTTGATCACGGTAAAAGACTTCCAGAAAGCGGAAAACAAACCAAACGCCTGTAAAGACTCGTTGGGTCGCCTGCGGGTTGGCGCTGCAGTCGGAGTGGGTCCCGGGACTGACGAACGCATTGCGATGCTGGTTGAGGCCGGTGTCGACGTGCTGCTGATTGACACGTCTCATGGCCATTCGCAAGGTGTGATTGACCGCGTTAAAGCGGTGCGTAAGACTTACCCTGATTTGCAACTGATTGCCGGTAATGTGGCAACCGCGGCTGGCGCACTGGCGCTGGTTGAGGCTGGTGTCGATGCGGTAAAAGTCGGTATTGGTCCGGGCTCAATCTGTACAACACGCATCGTTACCGGCTGCGGTGTACCACAAATCTCTGCCGTGGCTGACGCAGTAGAAGCGCTGAAAGACACCGACGTGCCAGTGATTGCAGATGGCGGCATTCGCTTCTCAGGTGATATCGCAAAAGCCATCGCGGCCGGTGCAAGCTGTGTAATGGTAGGCAGCATGCTGGCAGGTACTGAGGAAGCGCCTGGCGAAGTCGAACTGTACCAGGGACGTTATTATAAGTCTTATCGTGGTATGGGCTCGCTGGGGGCGATGAACCAAAGTCATGGTTCATCAGACCGTTACTTCCAGGACAGCAGCAATGCCGAGAAACTGGTGCCGGAAGGCATTGAGGGGCGTGTCGCGTACAAGGGACCGATTGCGAACATCATTCACCAGCAAATGGGCGGTCTGCGTTCAGCCATGGGGCTGACCGGCTGTGCAACCATTGAAGAAATGCGCACCAAAGCACAGTTTGTTCGTGTTACTGCTGCCGGTATGGGCGAGTCGCACGTGCATGATGTCAGCATCACTAAAGAAGCGCCTAACTACCGTTTAGGCTAACGCCCACGGTAAGCATTTACTACGACAGGCTGGTGATTCACCAGCCTTTGTATTTTCTGATTGACAGGTACCAGCATGACCAATATCCATGATCAACGCATTCTCATTCTTGATTTCGGCTCTCAATACACCCAGCTTATCGCCCGCCGTGTGCGTGAAATCGGTGTGTACTGTGAGTTGTGGGCGTGGGATGTCACCGAAGCGCAAATTCGTGAATTTAATCCGCAGGGCATTATTCTGTCAGGTGGCCCGGAGTCGGTCACTGAAGCCGGATCGCCACGCGCACCGCAGTATGTATTTGAGGCCGGCGTGCCGGTGCTGGGTATTTGCTATGGTATGCAAACCATGGCAGAGCAGCTGGGTGGCGGTGTTCTTGGTTCAGATGTGCGGGAGTTTGGCTATGCGCAGGTTGAGGTGATCAAGCCCAGTCCGCTGCTGTCTAAGATTGAAGATGCCATCAGCGACCACGGCAACGCGCTGCTGGATGTCTGGATGAGTCATGGTGATAAGGTGTCGGCTATTCCTGATGGCTTTGAAACCATTGCGCAGACGGCATCATGTCCCCATGCTGCGATGTACAATGCCGACAAACAGTTCTACGGCGTTCAGTTCCATCCGGAAGTGACCCATACCCGCCAGGGCATGCGCCTGCTCAGCCACTTTGTGATGGACATTTGTGGGTGTGAAAAGTTGTGGACACCGGACGCTATCATCGAGGATGCGGTTGAAAAAATTAAGGCGCAGGTCGGCGATGACGAGGTCATTCTTGGGCTGTCTGGTGGTGTTGACTCGTCGGTGACGGCGATGCTCCTGCACCGTGCTATTGGTGACAAACTTACCTGTGTATTTGTGGACAACGGTCTGCTGCGTCTGAACGAAGGCAGCCAGGTGATGGAAATGTTTGGTGACCATTTCGGTCTGAATATCCTGAAGATTGATGCCGAAGCGCGCTTCCTTGAGAAACTGGCCGGTGTGGAAGACCCTGAAGCCAAACGCAAAGTCATCGGTAATGAGTTTGTACGCGTGTTCGATGAACAGGCAGCATTGTTGTCCAATGCCAAGTGGCTTGCTCAGGGCACCATTTATCCTGACGTGATCGAGTCTGCGGGATCAGCCACCGGTAAGGCACATGTGATTAAATCGCATCACAACGTTGGCGGCCTGCCTGAAGATATGGAGCTGGGTCTGGTAGAACCGCTGCGCGAACTGTTCAAGGATGAAGTGCGTAAAATTGGCCTCGAACTGGGCCTGCCGTACGACATGCTGTACCGCCACCCGTTCCCGGGTCCTGGCCTGGGTGTGCGCGTGCTGGGCGAAATTAAAAAGGAATACTGCGACCTGCTGCGTCGTGCCGATGCCATCTTTATTGAAGAACTGCATGCGGCAGGCTTGTACCATAAAGTATCGCAGGCCTTCACGGTGTTCCTGCCGGTTCGCTCGGTTGGTGTGATGGGCGATGCGCGTAAATATGACTGGGTTGTGTCACTGCGAGCGGTGGAAACCATAGACTTTATGACAGCACACTGGGCACATCTGCCTTATGATTTCCTTGGTAAGGTGTCTAACCGCATCATCAATGAAGTGGATGGCATCTCCCGTGTCGTTTATGACATTTCGGGCAAACCGCCTGCCACGATTGAGTGGGAATAATCGTTTTTTGGACAAAAAAGGCAGGATAATTGAAGTGACCCCATAAAGTTGGACTCATTTCTAAGCGGCGACCAAGGCCTGATTTCGATATTGTATCGGACTCAGGCCTTTTAGTTTCAGCTTAATACGTTCGTTGTTGTAATAGTCGATGTATTCCTTAATGCTTTCAATCAGTTCGTCTGCGCTGTTGAAGACTTCTCCGTGATACATCTCGCTTTTTAATATGCCAAAGAAGTTCTCTGCAACGGCATTGTCTAAACAGTTTCCTTTTCTCGACATGCTCTGTTGTAAACCGTTTTCGTTAAGGTGACGCTGGTACCGCTTATTTTGGTACTGCCACCCCTGGTCAGAGTGAACGACGGGTTTCTCATGTGGCTTCAGCTTGCATGTTGCACGTCTCAGCATATCGGTTACCAGGGGTAATGCGACAGACTTACGCACCTCGTAACTCACAACCTCCTGGTTGAACAAGTCAATCACCGGCGATAAATAGACCTTCTGATTATTCACCTTGAATTCTGTCACATCAGTGACCCATTTTTGGTTGGGTCTTTTTGCAGTAAAATCGCGATTAAGCACATTCTCTGCGATGCTTCCGACATCGCCTCTGTAAGACCTGTAACGTTTCGGCCTTACCTTCGATTTGAGACCTAAGACCGCCATCAGGCGCTGCACGCGTTTATGGTTGATAAGCATCCCCATCGCCCTCAGTGCGTA